>NZ_JBFTMM010000014.1:0-296864 GCF_056396945.1 Pseudomonas sp. 05N432
CCAGCCGACCTCGCCGGTAGACCAGAACCACGTCATTAGTGGCACCGAGGGTTATCCAGGCGCCACGCTGAAAATGCTGGACTCAGCCAATCAACCGGTGCCCGGGAAGTTCACGCAGAACGGGAAAAGCTGGACATTCGCCCCTGACCCGTCCTGGGCGGTGGGGAGTAGAACGATCACAGCCGTGCAGACCTTTAACAACGTAGAGTCCAACGCAAGCGAACCACGCACGTTTGCAGTGAAACCACCGAAGCCGGCGATCGAGCCGCCACCCAACCCGGCCGAACCGGATCAAATACTGACCATTACCGGCGTTTATTCCGATTCCGTCACCCTGGAGATGTTTACTGAAACAAACGTCGAGGTACCCGGCACCTTCAGCGACACTGGAACGACCCGCACCTTCACGCCGGACGCGGACTGGACGCCGGGCAGCAACACGGTCAAGGTCGTGCAGTTCTTTAATGATGTGGCGTCCAATCCTAGTGATGAATGCACGTTCACCGTGGAGTCAGGAGAAAAGCCTGATGTGCCAAAGTTCGAGCTGCCGTATGTTGGCTCCCAAACCCCAACGCGTCCAACCATCAGGATCAACGGCCTGCCCCATGCGCTGATCACTGTGCGTCTCAAAGACGCAGAGGAGTTGTGCTCGGAAATTGCCGATGCCAACGGCGAATTGGAGTTCAAGGTCAACCCCCCCTTGGTGCCTGGCCGTAATGATCTGGAGGCGAAACAGAAAGTGGGCGGGCCATGGTCCGAATGGAGTGGGCCCCGTCAGTTCACAGTAAAAGAGCTTCCGAAAACACCCGTCATTACTGGGCCAACCAATGGCGGTTCCACCTCTCGCAAGCTCAGGATCAAAGGCGAAGGTAAAGAAACTCGGGGGCAGATACTGCTGCGCCATGACGGGGACGCTGAGGATAAGCCGTTCGCCGAGACCAGTGGCGTGAAAAGCTGGCGCTGGGATGCGCAGGAGCTATGGCCCATCGGCAATTACACCATTTTGGCACAGCATGAAGACGACGGTGACAGCTCCCCATGGACAGAGCCACACACGTTTGAAGTGGTCGACTCCCTATACGGGATCGGCGACGCCGGCCCAGTGCTCGGCCAGCCGGTGGAAAGCACAGGGCAGAGTGTACTGTTGCGGGTTCAGGTGGTGCTCGGTGATACCAGGGAGGCGGTTGAGGGAGTGACCCTAGAGTGGCGCATTCAAGGTGAGCAGGATGTCATCGCGACGACCGTGACCGGCCCGAACGGCTGGACCCAGTATCGCTATACGCCTGGTTCTGTCGGAAAACACAAGATTCTGGCGGATATCACACGCGATAACCAGGGTGTCGTCATGACAGAACTCTTCGAGGTGACCGCCTTGTCGCACGATGACTGGGCACAAGAGGCTGAGCTTTATCTGAACGGTACACGGGTTGATCTGGCCAACGGCGATCTCGTGCTGTTAAGGGGCAAACCCTATGAACTGGAACTCAACGTCAACAGTGACAGTGTGTTGATTGGTTCCAGCGTCACGTTGCAAGACCTGTGGGGCGCGGCGGAACGTGGCCTGAAGTTTGTCCCGGATCTGGGAGCTCCGCAGCCAATAGCGGAAGGGAAACCGGTGCGTTGGTCTGTTTCTGCCGATGGGGGAGAAGGCGGTTTCTTCGGATTGAAACTGACCAACCCTGCACTGCCGGACTGGCAGTTGCCGGGGCGGGTGATTTCGGAAAGCCTGGCAGATGAGGTGATAAAAATTGAAGTTCGTGAACGCCCCATCTCGGACGTTGGCGCAGTGTTTTTCAGTGAAGAACCCGCCCCGCTCAAGTTGACCTTTGAACCCTGGATGGAAGGATTAACCGTGTGGCTGGATGAAGTGGGATCGCCCGACCTTGGGCTGACTTATTTCCCCGATCTCAAGCAGCCCCGTACAGTACCGGACAACCTGATATTAAACTGGGATGTCACAAGTAGCATTGGCACCGGTCGTTTCTCACTTCAAGTCGTCTGCCCGGACACAGCTAATCCTTTGGAGATTCCATGCCGATTGTTGCAGAGTGAGTTTGCCAAAGAGATTGCAGCAATTGAGGTCGGCGGCCGCGATGCAATTCCTTACCCAATGAGTCTTGATGGCATGGGTATCCTGTTACGCAAAGGATGGAACGACCTACAGTTCTCAATAACTCTATTTTTAAAACCAGACAGTCTCCTGACAGGCTTGAAATATAAACTGGTTTGGCTGGAGGGCGATTTAGGAGTCCCTCCCAAACAATCCATACCCTCTCTTGATCTTGAGAAAGTCATAGGAGAGGATAATAATATTACTTTTAGCTGGAAAAATTTCCGGGACACGAAAGAAGGCCGGTTCAAGCTGGCGTTTCAATACGAAGGGTGTGAGGCCGTAATACCAGGTGTTGTGGTCGAAGAGAATAGTTCATATGCCGTGCTTGGGGCACACTTCAATAACATATACTACCCTAAGCCGTTCTCACAATTTAAGTATATAACGTACGATCGAGACGGTATAAAGAGGACGCTTCGTGTGACGCTGAGCGCGTCACCTCTAGCGGATCTAATCGTCAGTGGTTTCATTAAGCCGAAAGTATGGATACCTTCGATGTTCGCAGGTCACAATGTACTACTAGCCCCCAAGTCCGGTACAGAATTAAAGGTTGATCCTTCCAGCAGCGAGATGCATTTCGATATGTGGGCAGACCCTGGGAATTACGGTGGAAACTATGAAGTGCATATTATTTTTCCGTTCAACATAGCCCCAGTAATTATCTATTGCCTTGTTAAACCGTATGGATAAATTATCCTTGCCCGACACTGAAGTTGACAGACAGCATGTATAGATGAGCTGAGAAAAGGTACATGCGCGATGGTGTCTTCAAAAAACCATGCTGTTTTTCCAAACAGCATGGTTTTCCCATCTACGCTTGGGTAGCATGACCCTCTCCGCCAACCCGATGGCCACGGTGGTGTGGCTGGACAACCGCGAAGTCAAGCAACTGGCGCGGCTGCAGTTGCGCATCACCAACGCACCGGAACACTGCCCGGCGGATCGGCCACTGGAACTGAAGCTGAACAACGGCAACGACGTACCGCTGACCGAATTGTGCTGACGGGTCGCCGCCTGTGCGCTGGGCTTATCGCGAATAAGCAACCAGATAGCGCAATTCCTCTAATTCAGGTTTCTGGCCCACAGCGGCGGGATAGCGTAGCTGGATGGAGATTGGCAAGTCTTTTCCCGGCTCCAATACGTACTTGTCATCACCGGGAGTGACCAGTTCGACGACGCCTTCGCTACCGTCGTGCGTCACCTCAGCCCAAAGTTCACTGTGAATTTTCGTGCCCAGTGGCAAATCGGCAAACGACAGTTTCCAATTTGAAATGGCATGACGGGCTGCTTTCAGCACAATGCCGTAACTGTAAACCCAGCATTGGCTTTCAATATCGAGCCATTTCGTCTTGAACTCAAAACCGGCGTCAATGGCTTCAGCTGTCGTATCGCCCTTTGCAAAGACGGAACAATAGCCTGAATGAGGCTGAAAGCTTTCGATCGAACACAATTGAGAAAGCCTTGAAGAGTCCAACGTGACAGTGGGTAAAACCGTCAAGGTTCGTTGGGTATTCCAACCCACACTCTGCGGGGCAACAATAGTAATTACCGCATAGGTATACCCCGCATTACTTGATACTGTAAGCGTTGCCCCGCTTGGGGGAGTAGACGCATGCAGGAAGGTCGCATTACCATAAAAGCCAAATACAATCCTTGCGCCTACCGGCGGCGGGGTGCCGTTCGAGACAAGGCTATAGTTTATTGTGACCGGCACGTCTTTCTTGACGCACACCGGAAACTGTTCAATTCGTATATCCACATAACTCATTACTTCTAAATCCTTTTAGAAAATAAAACACTATTTTTAATTAACATCACATTACGGAGCCCTTACCATTCAACAGCGCATTGAACTCCTAAAAAAAACCTAACACACCCCAAATATAAATAATTTAAAACCGCCTAATAACTCACATCCACTTACAACAAAACCCACAACTAATACACCCACTAACGTCCTCCCAAAACCGACATTCAATCCTTACTTCGGGTGCTCGACGGTTTCGTCGACGAGTGTGAACACCCTCCCTCGCACGAGCATTTGAAGGGTTCAATAAACCGGCCATGGTCATTCACATCTACGCTTAGGTAGGATGGCTCTCTCCCTTCCCGAGGTTTCGCTTCATGTTCATTGGCGTCCTGCTCGTCATTACCTGGCTGATCCTGTTGCTGCGCTACCCGGCCAAGGCCTTGCCGGTCTCTCTGGCGGCGGCCATCGGGTTGGCGTTGGTGGCCACCTGGGTGGTGTGGCTGGACAACCGCGAAGTCAAGCAACTGGCGCGTCTGGAGTTGCGCATCACCTACGCACCGGAACACTGCCCGGCGGATCGCCCGCTGGAACTGAAGCTGAACAACGGCAACGACGTACCACTGACCGAATTGCGCTGGCGGATCGCCGCCTATGCACCGGGCGATACGGTCAATCTGGCGGACAATCAATACACCGCGCCACGCTACCGTGGCCCCGGCGAATTGCAGGCCGGCGCCAATTGGGAAGACTGCTTGCCGATGCCGCCGCTGCGTCCTGGCTATCGCCCGCAAACCCTGGAGTTTCGCGCCGAGCATTTGCAAGGTAGTTTCTCTGACTGATCCTTCCCTCCCCCCTTCTACTTGCACAAGGACCGCGCCATGCCCGTCGCGTTAATCACCGGTTGTTCCAGCGGCATTGGCCGCGCCCTGGCTGACGCCTTCAAAAAAGCCGGGTTCGAGGTCCTGGCCACCGCGCGCAAGGCTGAGGATGTGGCGATACTCGCCGCAGCCGGGTTCACTGCGGTGCAACTGGACGTCAACGATGAACCGGCGCTCGAACAATTGAGTGAGCGGATCAACCAGCAATACGGCGGCCTCGACATCCTGATCAACAACGCCGGTTACGGTGCCATGGGGCCACTGCTCGACGGCGGTGTCGCAGCCATGCAACGTCAATTCGAAACCAACGTGTTCGCCGTGGTCGGTGTCACCCGTGCGCTGTTTCCCGTACTGCGTCGCGCCAAGGGATTAGTGATTAATATCGGCAGCGTCTCCGGCGTTTTGGTCACGCCGTTCGCCGGCGCCTATTGCGCCTCGAAAGCCGCCGTGCATGCCTTGAGCGATGCGCTGCGCATGGAACTGGCGCCGTTCGGCATCCGGGTGATGGAAGTCCAGCCCGGTGCCATTGCCTCCAGTTTTGCCAAAAACGCAGGCGTTGAAGCCGAGCTGTTGATCAGCGAACAATCACCCTGGTGGCCGCTGCGCGAGGGCATTCGTGCCCGGGCCAAGGCCTCTCAGAACAACCCGACCCCGGCGAGCACGTTTGCCAGCGATCTGCTCAAGGCCGTGCAACAACCCAAACCACCGCGCTTGCTGCGTTTGGGCAATGGCAGTCGGGCGTTGCCATTAATGGCCGCGTTGCTGCCCAGAAGTCTGCTCGATGTCATTCTGAAAAAGAAGTTCGCGCTCAATAACACGCTCTAACATCCTCCCTCGCGCTGCGGACATCGCTCCGCAGCCAACCGCTACAAACCCAACTAACAAATCAAACTAACAAATCAAACTACCGACATAAACAAACACATTAAATCATCAACCAAATATAGTAATACCGCCCATCGATCTATAACTTGCTCACTCGTGAAGCCTGTCTACCAGGCTCATGAAAAACATCATCTAAAAAAACAACTTCGACATTCATGTCGAACACTCAAACTCATACAAGGCAAATAATATGGACATTATGACCCACAACCAGATTACTTTTTTTGTCACTGGCGACCGTGACCCGGACTTCGGTCACGAGGGCGTTATCAATCTATTTGAACTCACGCACGAACTTGATACCGATCGGCATGTGAAAGGCTGCAGCGTGCTGGCAAACGACAAAGTTCTGGTGAGCGCATGGCTGGCCCGTGACCTGAAAGGGATCTATGGTCTGGCACGCTTCAATCCTGATGGCAGCGTAGACACCACTTTCGCCGACATGGGCCTGGCGCAAGGCAATTTCGCCGATGGCTACGACTCGACAGGTGGCAAGCTCGCCATTCAGGAAGACGGCCATATCATCATGCTGGGCTGGTCCCGAGAAGTGAACGTTTACAGCCCGAAACGCCTGGTGATTGCTCGCTTCGATACACATGGTCGGGTTGACCACAGCTTTGGTAAACAGGGCTGTGTGGTCATTGCAAACAGTGCCCTCGGGGAGTTGGTTGACGACTCCAGCACCCTGCAATTGCTGGCGGACGGAAAAGTCCTCGTCAGCGCCACCTATCTGAAAGAGGAAGTCTCTACCGGTGTCGTGTTGCGAATCGACACTCACGGCAATCTGGATAAGAGTTTTAATCAAACCGGGCAACTTGAAATCAAACATCACGCCTTCACCGACACCTCAGTACAGGCGCTGTTGGTGCAAGCCAATAACAACATCCTGGTCGCGGGCAGTGCTCGACATTCAACGTCCGACACTCAAGGCTTTGTCGCTCGTTACTCTCACACGGGCACACTTGATACTGACTTCGGCGATTCTGAGACGCCCGGTTTCTCCACCCTGAGAATCTCGAATGGCACGGTTATTTTTCACGAACTTATCGACACCGGTGCCGGCAACGTCGTGGGTATTGGCCAGGCCAGTTCCGGTCAACGAAACTGGGGCCTGCTCGTGGGCTTCGACACGACCGGCAACCCCTACCCCGAGTTCAACGGTGGTCGCCCGGTATTGACCTCGTTCAATGCCGACCACGGGAACGAGTGGGTATGCGCGCACCGGCAGGCGGACGGCAGCATCGTCACCGCTGGCGGCACCCGTCGACTGTACATCGCGCGCTATCTGGCCAACGGCTCTATTGACCGAAGCTTCGGTCAAAACGGTTGCATCCAGGAAGACACTCAACTGATGGCCACGCCGGCGCTTCTGCAAACACAGGCAAACGGTCGCATTCTGCTGGCGTGCAACACCCTGGGTATAGGTGGCGCACTCGGTCACGTTTACGGCTATCAGGGCTGATTGCCCCTGCCCTGCCAAGGTACCTGACCACACTCCTCGCTAGAGGTGTGTGGTCAGCCTTCATCCTTCATGAACTCAATAAAACGCCTGCACCTTCAGCGGCTTTCGCGCTATTCCCCCTATCAGCCGTTCTGCGCCTCGACACCGCGAAATTACTGACGCACATTAGCCCTCACTCACCCAAGGAGAACACCGCATGACGGACTACAGCGAATACTTCAACGAAGTGACCCAGACCCTCGTCGACATCGAGCAATGGTTTTCCGGCACCGCCGACAAAGGCCTACTGACGCAGTTGCTGGCGCGTTTCTCGCCGCAGTTTTCAATGATCGTGCCCGGCGGCAATGCGCTGGATTATCCGGGTTTGAGCGAGCTGTTCGATAAACTCGGCGGCGCCCGCCCGGGCTTGAAAATCGGCCTGAGCGAATGGCGCGGGATTGACCAACACGCCGGCGGCGCCACCGTCAGCTACCGAGAAGTGCAGTCCGATGCGAGCGGCGTGCTGAACGATCGGCGGGCGACGGCGGTGATTGAAAAGCTGCCGTCAGGTGCGTTGCTGTGGCGGCATTTGCATGAGACGTATTGTCAGGGCTGAATGAGATCGCTCCCACTGAAGAGTGGGAGCGATCAAAAGGACGTTTATCTCGCGTAGGTTTTTGAAGGACAATGGCCCGCGCGTCTGAGGACGGTTCCGACACGTTTTGACGGTTGCGTTGGGTGATGGGGGACGGATAACCTTTTCGGGTCGCTGCCCATTCAGCGATCGGGTGTGGTAGCCCGGATATCTCATAGGAGTAACTTAACCTATTGGAGCATCACCATGTCTAAAGCTACCCCCAATCCCACTGAAACCGACAGCACCTCCCCCTACGCCTCCCTCGATTCAAAAGAACTCCATGCCGCCGCGCACCGTGCGCTCGATCATTACCTGGTGCTGCCCGAGACCAAGCAGTTGTTGGCCGATCGACGTCCCGGCTGCATTTTTGTCATAGCCCCCGACATCGACAGTGAAACCCTGCTGGCCCACGCCTGCGAGACCCTCGCCTCGGTGAATGTCATGGCCAGCGATCTGGCGTTTGAGCTTGAAGGTCCCAAGCGCAATACCGCACTGGCGATTCAGCAGATGATTTCACTGGCCGAGTTGGCGGTGAATCGCGCGCTGGATCACCTTGATCCACCGGAGTAACGGATAAGAACGCGGCCCCCGCGTAGCAGCTGCCGAGCCTGCGAGGCTGCGTTCGGCCGCGAAGCGGTCGTGAAATCAAGCAACGCGTTCTTTCAGGTAAACCGCGTATGCAGGATTTGCGAGGACTACGTCCTCGAACGCAGCCTCGCAGGCTCGACAGCTGCTACGAGCTTGGGGCTCGTCAGGTAGACAGCGTTATCGTTCATTGTGTAGGTGCCTACCCGAACAAAACCCGCCGCCTTTTCACAAGGCTGGCGGGTTTTGTCGTTTCAGCTCAGGCGCTATTGCTGAATAGTCTGATTGACCACAACCGTACAAGTAATCCCCGCCGCCAACAGCACCCCGTCCGGCACCTCATCGATGTGAATCCGCACCGGCACCCGTTGTGCCAAACGCACCCAGTTAAAGGTCGGGTTCACGTCGGCGATCAGCTCGCGGCTTTCCGGGTTGTCGCGGTCGTAGATGCCGCGCGAAATGCTTTCGACATGGCCCTTGAGTACTTCGCCGCTCATCAATTGCATGTCGGCCTTATCGCCGACCTTCACATGCGGCARCTTGGTTTCTTCGAAGAAGCCGTAGACCCAGAACGAGTTCATGTCGACCACGGCCATTTTCGCTTCGCCGATGCGCGCATAGTCGCCGCGATGGACGTTGAGGTTGGTGACATAACCGTCCACTGCCGCCAGCACTTTGGTGCGTTTGAGGTTCAACTCTGCCGCTTCCAGCTGAGCCTGGGCCTGTTGGTAATCGGCCAGCGCCGAGTCGGCGATGTTGCTGGCGTCGTCGCGGTTTTCCTTGGAGATCACCAGGTTGTCGAGGTCGGCGCGGCGATGTGCATTGACCTTGCGCATCTCCCAGGTGGCTTTGCGCGAAGCCACCAGCGACTGCGCCTGTTTCACCGCGATCTGGTAGTGCTCGGGGTCGATCTGCATCAGCAGGTCGCCCTTTTTTACCAACTGGTTGTCACGCACCGGTACGTCGACCACTTCGCCGGTGACGTCGGCGGCAACGTTGATGATGTCGGCGCGGACCCGGCCATCGCGGGTCCACGGGGTGTCCATGTAATGCACCCAAAGAGTCCGGCCGATCCACAGCGCGAGGGCCAGTACCAACAAGGTCGCGAGCAGACTGAAGAGCTTTTTCATCGAATCGGTCTCAAGGATAAACAGTCAGCGCAAGGGCGCCGAACAAACAGGTGAAGAGGCTCAGGCGCAGCAGCGCCGGGTGCCAGAAGAAGCGGTACAGATCAAACCCGGACAAAAACCGGTCGAGCGCCCAGGCCACTGCCGCAGCGATGAAAAACATCAGGGTCATGGTCGGCATGTACACGCCGTGGAAGGCGATTTCACGAGGCATGGTCAGGTCCTTTAGCGGCCGCGAGCGCTGCCAGCGGCGATTGCGGATCGAGCAACGAAGTGCGGATGAAATGCAGGTAGCTCTTCACCCGGCGCAGGGCCGAGGTGTCGAAGTGCGGGGCGAACGGTTCGTCGGTGGCCTGGACGCGGCTGATGGCGTGGTCGACCGCAACCAGGCTGCGCTCCAGATTGCTCTGGTTCGGTTGCAGAAACAGCCGCACCAGCGAGCGGCCCATGACCCGGATCGCCTGGCGCCACGGTTGGGTTTCGGCATACGCCGGGTGCACCGGGAGGATCGCCTGTTCCTTGCGCAACTCGATGATCGCGTGGCCGACTTCCAGCACCACGAACATCCAGCGCAGCAGATCGCGTTGCACCTTAGGCTGTCCGGTGGCCAGGCCATAAGCCTGGTGCACCAGATCGCGGGTGCTGCTTTCAAAACCCGACGCCAGCCCCTTGAGCTTGCCGCTGATGGCGAACACCACTTGCCCGCGCAAGTCCTGCTCCAGACGCCGCCACAACCAGCGACTGTTGGGCGGCAGGATGATCGCCCCCGCCGCCGCGCACACCAGCATGCCCATGACCATGGCGATGTAGTCGTTGATGAAGGTGTAAGGGTTGTAGACCGTCAGGTTGTCCGGTACTGAACCGGTGCTGAAAAAGATCAGCAAACCCAGGCCGACACCGGCGTACTGCGGCCGTGAGGTGAGAAACGAACCGAGCACGATCACCGGCGCCAGCATCACGCACAACAGGGGGAAACCGTCGATCCACGGGAAGATGAAAAACATCTCGACGAAGCCGATCAGCGCCCCAAGCAATGTCCCGCAGGCCATCTGGAACGCCATGCGCTTGGGGTTTGGCGTGGCCGCCGAGAGACCGACCGTGGCAGCAGCGATCAAGGTCATGGTCGCTCCGCTCGGCCACGCGGTGGCGACCCAGTAACTGCCCAGCACAATCAGAATGAACGACGCCCGTATGCCCGCCGCAGCCGAGGCCAGCCAGTTGGTTTTCGGGGTGTAGGGCTCATCCCATTGCTCGCGTTCGTGGCGGTGTTCGGCCAGCGAGGCGTGGGTCTGTGCATAACTGTGCACTTCGTCGACGAAGCGGTAGAGCAGTTCGTACGCGGTGTGGAAATCCAGTAGCTCGGCGTCGCTCGGTTCGCTCTGCTGAAAGCTCGCCCGCAAGCTGCGCACCCGCGCCGGCAGCCCTTCTTTATAGGCGGCCAATTGCGCCGCCAGACGCGCTGCATCGGCATGCGTCAACGCGCGCCCCGAGAAGCCATCGAGCACTTCGGCGAGGTCCTGCAACCCCGGTTTGATCGCCGCCACCACCTGTTCGGTGCCGCTGCTGCGCAAGCGTTCGAGCAATTGGTGCAAGGCGTTAAACCGAGTGGTGATGCCCATGAACTCGCTGTTCAGCCGACTGAGCCGACCATTGCGCCGACGCATGTGCGGGTCTTCGAACACGGTGACACTGCGCAAGCCTTCCAGGCCCACGGCTTCGGCGATAAAGCGCACGTTGCCGGCTTCGAATGCCTCGCGTTGGCTGCGCCCGCGCAAGCCATCGGTGACAAACAGTGCGAACACCCCGAAGCGCTGATACAAGGCATTGCGCATCGCGGCGCTGGCGGTTTGCGGGAGAATCGCGGCGCTGACCAGGGTCGAGCAGAGAATCCCCAGCGAGATTTCCAGCACCCGCCAGACCGCCGCCATGAACGCGCCATCCGGGTGCGCCAGCGCCGGCAAGCCGACCATCGCTGCGGTGTAACCGGCGAGCACAAAACCATAAGCGCGGAAGTTGCGATAACGCGCGGCACCGGCCGTGCAGATGCCGACCCAGATCGCCAGCGAGCCGAGAAACAGTTCGGTGTTCTGGGCGAACAAGGCAATCAGCGCGACCATCACCGCCGAGCCAGCCAGCGTACCGAGGAAGCGATAGAAGCTCTTGGCGAACACCTGACCGCTCTGCGGCTGCATGACGATGAACACGGTGATCATCGCCGTGCGCGGTTGCGGCAATTCCAGGCGCATGGCCAGCCAGAGGGTCAGGAACGCGGCGATCAGCACCTTGAAGATGTAGACCCAGGTCACGCCATCACTGCGTGCCCAGTCGAAAAAACCCCGGCGCCACTCAAGGGAATACAGCCAGCGCAAAGGTGCAGGCAAGGGAGTCATGAAGTCCTGCTCATTGGTCGATGCGGGACCTGTGGGAGCGAGCCTGCTCGCGATGAGGGAGTGTCAGTCAGCATTTTTGTCGCCTGACACACTGCTTTCGCGAGCAAGCCCGCTCCCACAGGGTTTGTGTTCAATTCACGATGCTCTTGAGAAGAGCCGGGGTTTTCGGCGCCTGGACTTTACTGTCTGGCGGCACGTCGTTACCGGCGTCGAGCCCGCCACCAAGGGCAGTGACCAGTTCAGCATGGGCACTCAAACGCGCAGCCTGAACCTGTTGTTGCACTTGCTGCTGCTTGAACAACAGGCTCTGGGCATTCAGCACATTCAGGTAATCGGTGAGCCCGCGCTGGTAGGCGATCATCGCGATGTCGTAGGTTTTCTGTGCAGTGGCCACCGATTCGGCAGCGAAGGCTTGCTGCTTGTCCATGGACTCGCGGCGGATCAACTGATCGGAGATGCTTTTGAGCGCATCGACCAGGGTCTGGTTGTACTTGGCCACGGCGATGTCATAGCCGGCCGAGGCTTCGCCCAGTTCCGAGCGCAAACGCCCACCGTCGAAGATCGGCAAGGAGATCGCCGGCCCGACGTTGTAGTTGAGCTTTTTGCCGGTCAGGAACTCCAGCGCCCCTCCGCCGGTGGCCATGTAACCAAGGCTGCCGACCAGATCGACGTTGGGGTAGAAGCCGGCGTGCGCCACGTCGATCCCGCGCGCCTGAGCCGCGACTTGCCAGCGACTGGCGACCACGTCCGGGCGTTGGCCAAGCAACTGCGCGGGCAATGCCGAGGGCAGTTTCAGGGCGGTGCCAAGGGACAGCGTCGGGCGCTGCAACTGTGCGCCCTCCCCTGGACCTTTGCCCGCCAGTGCGGCGAGTTGATTGCGGCTCAGGGCGATTTCTTCATCCAGCGCGTCCAGTTGCCGATGGGTTTCCGGCAACGGGGTTTGGGCCTGGCTGACTTCGAAATGGGTGCCGATGCCGCCGTCCAGACGCTTTTGCGCGAGGTCGAGAATCTGCTGTTGCTGCTTGAGCGTCGCGGCCACGATGTCCCGCTGCGCGTAATGCAGCGACAGCTGGATGTAGGCGCGGACCACGTTGTTCTGCAATTCGAGCTGAGCCATGCGCGCTTCGGCTGCGCTCATGTGGGCCATGTCGACGGCGCGTTCGGTGGCATTGCTTTCGCGGCCCCAAAGGTCGAGGGCGTAGCTGAAGCCGAGGGCGGCGTTGTTGTCCCAGGTGGTGGTATTGGCCAGCTCACCCGGACCGTAGAACTGATCGGTCGGCCAGTTATGACGTTTGAGCGTGGATTGACCATTGACCTGCAATGCCTCGGCCGACTCGGCAACACCGGCCATGGATTTGGCCTGACGCACACGGGCGGCGGCCATGGCCATGCTCGGGCTGCCTTGCACGGCGAGGTCGATCCAGTGATTGAGTTGCGGGTCGCCATAGGCCTGCCACCATTGCGCGGTGGGCCAGTGAGCATCCTTGGCGGCGCTCTGGATGGCCTCGTCGGTGGCCAATGTATTGGCATCGAATGCCTTGCCCTGTGGGGCAATACCTCCGGTTCCGACGCAGCCGCTGATTGCTAACGATAAAGCCCAAACACTGAGAGTCTTCAACTCTCTGCTGATGCGACGCGGCACTGCTGAAAATTCCTGGAAGTAGGGGGAGGTACGAGGTCTTGTAGACACTGACTTATTTGTGGGAGCGAGCCTGCTCGCGATGCAAACACCTTGGTGCATCAGGTACACCACACCGATGCCATCGCGAGCGGGCTCGCTCCCACACACCAGTAACGGCGCAATTTTAGGGGTGGGCCTGTGCGGCGATAAGCCGGGATTCCTGTGAATCTTTGTTACCGTTAACGAGATAATCCCTTGGTCGGGGTCACAGCATTCCGTAACTTCGTGTCACAATTTGTCATCGCACCCGAGAGCACCCCATGGACACTTTGCAAAACATGCGCGCCTTCAGCTGTGTCGCCGAAGCCGGCAGCTTCACCGCCGCTGCCGTGCAGCTCGATACCACGACAGCCAACGTCTCGCGCGCGGTCTCCAACCTG
The DNA here is from genome assembly GCF_056396945.1 of Pseudomonas sp. 05N432. NCBI lineage: Bacteria > Pseudomonadati > Pseudomonadota > Gammaproteobacteria > Pseudomonadales > Pseudomonadaceae > Pseudomonas > Pseudomonas sp. 05N432. The sequence goes on from NZ_JBFTMM010000014.1 coordinate 13,868, forward strand.
GAAGCCCACCTGCAAACCCGTTTGCTCAACCGCACTACCCGCCGCATCGCCCTGACCGAGGCCGGTAAACGTTATTTACTGCGCTGCGAGCAGATCCTCACCTATGTCGAAGAAGCCGAAGCCGAGGCCAGCGACGCCCATGCGCGCCCGGCCGGGCAACTCAAGGTGCACACCATGACCGGGATCGGTCAGCACTTCGTGATCGATGCCATCGCCCGCTATCGCAAGTCCCACCCGGACGTGACTTTCGACCTGACCATGGCCAACCGCGTACCGGACTTGCTGGACGAGGGCTACGACGTATCGATCGTGCTGGCCAGCGAACTGCCGGACTCGGGTTTCGTCTCGCAACGGCTGGGCATCACCTACAGCATCGTTTGTGCGTCACCTGCTTATGTAAAAGCCAACGGCTGCGCGCAGAAGCCCAGCGACCTGCTGAATCACGCCTGCCTGCGCCTGGTCAGCCCGGTGATTCCGCTGGAAAAGTGGCTGTTCGACGGCCCGGAAGGCCAGGAAATGGTCACCATCAACAGCTCACCGTTTCTGGTGAACTCCGCCGACGCCATGAAAACCGCGATCATCAGCGGCATGGGCATTGGTGTGCTACCGGTCTACGCCGCCATCGAAAGTCTGCGCAACGGCAGTCTGGTGCGGGTCATGCCCAACTACCGCTCGCAAGAGCTGAACCTGTACGCCATCTACCCGTCGCGCCAGTACCTGGATGCGAAGATCAAGACCTGGGTCGAGTACCTGCGCGGCTCGCTGCCGGAGATTCTCGCGGCGCATCAGGCTGAATTGGCGGCGTATGAGTTGAGTGGGAGTCTGGGCGGGGCACGGGTGGCCAATTGACTCTAAGGATTGACGCGCTCCAGTGTGGCGAGGGAGCTTGCTCCCGCTCGAGTGCGCAGCGCTCGCAATCATGTCAATGAGCTAACTCAGGCAAATCGAGATTGGAAGGCTGACGACTGCTGCGCAGCCGAGCGGGAGCAAGCTCCCTCGCCACAGGGTTGTGTTCGCCCACAGCCTGTGGCTCTCGCAAAAACCCGTCAGAGAATGTTAGCGTGCTTGGCATTCTCCTCCGCCTGACGAGCCTTCCTGCGATGAAAAAGACCGTACTTGCCTTCAGCCGTGTCTCGCCCGAAATGGTCGAGTCCTTGCGACACGACTTCGAGGTGATCGTGCCCAACCCCAAGCTGGGTGACATCAATGCCCAGTTCAACGAAGCCCTGCCCCACGCACACGGCTTGATCGGCGTCGGTCGCAAGCTTGGTCGGGCCCAATTGGAGAACGCCAGCAAACTCGAAGTGGTATCCAGCGTCTCGGTCGGCTACGACAACTACGACCTGGCCTACTTCAACGAACGCGGGATCATGCTCACCAACACCCCGGACGTGCTGACCGAAAGCACCGCCGACCTGGCCTTCGCCTTGCTGATGAGCAGCGCCCGACGTGTCGCCGAGCTGGACGCCTGGACCAAGGCCGGGCAATGGCAGGCCACGGTCGGGGCGCCGCTGTTTGGTTGCGATGTGCATGGCAAGACCCTGGGCATCGTCGGCATGGGCAACATCGGCGCGGCCATCGCCCGACGCGGTCGCCTGGGCTTCAACATGCCGATTCTGTACAGCGGCAACAGTCGCAAGCCCCAGCTTGAACAAGAACTCGGCGCGCAATTTCGCAGCCTTGATCAATTGCTGGCCGAAGCCGATTTCGTTTGCCTGGTGGTGCCACTCAGCGACAAGACCCGGCACCTGATCAGCCACCGCGAACTGGCGCTGATGAAGCCCAGCGCGATTCTGGTGAATATTTCCCGTGGCCCGGTGGTCGATGAACCGGCGCTGATCGAGGCCTTGCAGAACAACCGGATTCGCGGGGCGGGGCTGGATGTCTACGAGAAGGAGCCCCTGGCCGAGTCGCCGCTGTTCCAGCTGAAGAACGCCGTGACCTTGCCACACATCGGCTCGGCCACCCATGAAACCCGCGAAGCCATGGCCCACCGTGCCTTGGCCAACTTGCGCAGCGCCTTGTTGGGCGAACGGCCGCGGGATCTGGTGAATCCGCAGGTGTGGAAGGGTTGATCAACGGACAGGCACGCCTATCAAGGCGTGCCGGTTGTTTAAACGTCCAGTGCACAGCGACAACACAATTAATAAAAAACAGTCAAGCCTGATACTCTGCTTGCGATTAGGCAGTACAACTTACCTTGCGACACAACTTGCAATTCAGTCCTCTGCCCGCCATTTTTTCCGCGTTATAAACTCCTGCCCCAATTGCCTGCACAGTGCAGGACCCGGATATGGAGAGTACGCACCATGATAAATTTCACGACGGCCTGCCTGATCAGGCGCAGTAAGTTGGCCCTGGTTTTAATGGCGGGAGGATTTGGCCTGCTGGTTGTATTCAGCAATGTGACTGACTACGCCTCCAACTACGAATTTGTTGGCCATATTCTCAGCATGGACACGACCCGACCCAACGACGCCCTACGCTATCGCGCCATCACCTCCCCCATGCTGCACCATAGGATCTACTGGATGATCATCACCCTGGAGACAACCTACACCGCCTGTTGTTTATTGGGGGCCTATCAGCTTTACACAAAACTCAATGCGCCGCGCAAGGAATTCCACGAGGCAAAGAAATACGGAATTGTCGGTTTGATGATCGGTATTTTCGTGTATTACTTCTGCATACAAGTGATCGCCAATGAATGGTTTGACATGGACTCTTCCGCAGAGTGGAATGCCATGGCCTGGACCCGAAGCATTATCGGTTACATGATGACGGCGCTTATTTATCTGTCACTGAAGACCGATCATTAACAACCGCCGTCGGCATGAACCTGATCGGGCAAAGTGCAACTTTATCGATCACGCCAACTTGCCACTTCCCACCGCCACCCGTGCCTTGGGTTTGCGAAACACCAACACGTTCCCCAACATGACCAGCACCAACCCGGCCAAAGCCGGTGTAGTCCATTGATAGCCTTCGGCAAAGGCCGACACGTTCAATGCCACCACCGGGAACAGCACCGTGCAATACGCCGCACGTTCAGGGCCCATGCGCCCAACCAGGGTCAGGTACGCGGTGAAGCCAATCACCGAGCCCGGAATCACCAGGTACAACAACGAGCCGATGTATCGCGTGTTCCATTCGATGTCGAAAGGAATACCTTTGACCAGGCAGTACATCGACAGCATCGCAGCGCCATAGGCCATACCCCAGGCATTGGTGGTCAGCGGCTTGAGACCGGCTTTCTGTTGCAGGCTCGAGAGCATGTTGCCAGCCGAGAAACACAGTGTGCCCAGCAACGCCAGACCCAGGCCAAGCAAGGTTTGCGGGCTGGCGGTATGGCCGACCAGTTCCGGCCAGAACAACAAGCCCAGCCCGATCAACCCCAGCGCACCGCCCATCAGCACATTGCGGGCCACTTTCTGACCGAAGAACACCCGCGCATTCAGCGCATTCCACAGCGTGGCGGTGGAGAACACCACGGCGACCAGACCGCTGGGAATCCACTGGCTGGCGGTGAGGAAGCACATGAAATTGATGCAGAACAGGCACAACCCCTGGGCCAGGCAGATCAAGTGCCCACGCCGGTTCATCACTTGCAGGCGTCGGCTGAGCAGTAACATCACGAACAGCACCAGCGATGCCAGGCCAAAGCGATAAACGATCGACACCGGAATCGCCACCACCCCCAGTTGCAATTTCAAGGCGATCCAGGTGGTGCCCCAGATCAGCACCGTTAGCAGGTATAGCGAGAGGTTCATGTCGGCAACTCCTGAAGATGGTCTTCAGTCTGTTCTCGAGGCAGGCCGTGCGCTTGCATAAACTTGCGCTTTTGTCAGGCGACGGGCTGGCAGCCTCGAGGCGACGGAGTAGGATGCAAGGCGTTGGAGAGAGCCGATCATGCCCGCACTGGAAACCCTGCAAGTCTTTCAAGCCCTCAACCGCTCGCCGAATGCTCGCCTTGAGCACAGCGCCGAGCTCGGTGACGGCATGGCTGCAGCCCTGTGGAGCAACCATCACGACGCCCAGGACTATGAAGCGCCCGGTCATCACACCCTCTCCTGCTACATCGCCGGTGGCACCGGGACCTTTCGCCGCGAACAGCCCGGCACCAAGGGCGGCCCGGACAAACTCTGCATCCTGCCCGCCGAGCATCAGTCGGCCTGGGTGATCAACGGTGGAATCCGCCTGGCTCACCTGTACTTCAGCCCCGAGCAATTTGCCCTCGGCTGCGTCACCCTGCTCGACCGTGAACCGCGTGAGCTGCAATTGCAGGAAAGCACCTTTCTCGAAGACCCGGTGCAGGCCCTGCGTTTCCGTCAGTTGATTGAATTGAACTGGGACGAACCCGGCGAACGCCTGCTGACCAGTAGCCTCGCGCATGAAATGCTCAGCCACACACTGCTCAGCCAGGTCGGCCTGCGCCAGGGTTTGCGCCTCAAGGGTGGGCTGGCGGCACATCAGCGTCGACAGCTGATCGAGTACATCGACCAGCAATTGGCCGAACCGATCAGCCTCGGCCAGTTGGCCGGCTTGTGCGCCTTGTCGGAGTACCACTTCGCACGGATGTTTCGCGAAAGCTTCGGCCTGCCACCGCATCAATACCTGTTGGCCCGCCGCCTGGCTCACGCCCGGCATCTGCTGCGCAACACCTCACAGCCGCTCGGTGAGATTGCGCTGGCCTGCGGCTTTGCCAGCGCCAGTCATTTCACCAATCGCTTTCGTCAGGCCATGCAGGGCACGCCCGGCGAGTATCGCCAGGCGTTTTTGCGTTAGGCACTATTGCATTCGTTTATATTAAATTTCTTTAATTTCGAAAAACATAAAAACAATTGAATACCTGTTAATTCTGACAGTAGCAGAATTGATAAATAAATCGGAGACTTCGGACTCAACCTCAGGAGTTTCATGACATGTCCAAAATCTACGACGCCCCAACAAAATCTGTTATTTCCGCCCCCGGATCATTTTGCATCGGGCTCCTTGATCGCGACGATTGAACAGCAACCCGCATTTAACAGTAGCCGCGTTTTTTTTCGATCTACATTACCTATCAGTCCCCACATTGAAATTTCAGCCGTAGACGATGACAGGCACTGGGTTTTCAATTTCGATGAAAATATCAAGCCCCAAAAATATCTTATTAACGACAAGGCGATTAACAGGATCCGGTACACCCGACGAATCCCAAACGACCCCAGTGGCGCAAGCTATGTTTTTACGCTCCATCCCCATATCACTGGAACAATAGATATAAAGAAATTCGATTCCACGGAAGGGATATTCGAAGCTGTTTTTGATTTTTCCATATGGCGTGAATCAGAAGGTCAAAGCACAATTGCCAAAGCAACCGGAACAATCAATGTGTGGGACATGGATAGACCTGTGCCCACCTCTCGCTGACACTCAATACTCTTGTCGCCAACGCGACAAGAGTTTTCGCTGCCAAACCGTAGTGAGCGGTCGGCTAGCTTTCATCAGAACTCCAGGGTGCTCGACAACGACACCTGGCGCGAATCGCCCATCGACACAAAGAACCGGTTGACGGCCGAGGTGTAGTAGGTGCGGTCGAAGAGGTTTTTCACGTTGAGCTGGAACTTGACCTTCTGCCCGTCGAGCTTGGTGTCGTAGGTGGCGAAGGCATCGGCCACGGTGTAGCTCGGCAGGTCGAAGTCGTTCACCGCGTTACCGGCCCGTTCGCCGACATACCGGGCGCCTGCGCCGACCCGCAACTGGTCGCCACCGACGATAGTGCCGAAGTCATAGACCGCCGACAGCGAGCCGGTGTTTTTCGCCACGTTTTGCAGTCGTTTGCCTTTGTAGGTCGGGTCTTCGGCGACCTCGGCGTCGGTGTAGGCGTAGCTGCCGATCATGCTCCAGCGCTCGCTCAACTGACCGGTCAGGTCCACTTCCAGGCCTCGGGAACGCACTTCGCCGGCCGCACTGTAAGTGGTGACCAGCGGATTCTCGGAGTTGGACACCAGCACGTTGCGTTTCTTGATGTCGAACAGTGCAATGTTGCCGGTCACGCGGCCCGGCATGTCGAGCTTGGCCCCCAGTTCCCAGGACTTGGCTTCTTCCGGTGCAATGCTGCCATCGAGCACGACCGAGCTGCCGCTCAATGGCGCAATGGTCGAATTCGGTTTGAAGGATTCGGTGTAACTGCCGTAGAACGACAGCTCATCGGTGTAGCGATACACCAGGCCGGCGCGCGGCACCCACTTCTGGCCGTTGCTGTCGGTGTTGGCCTTGAACGGACGGCCCTTGCCGGCGTACTGGTCGTACTCCTGGAAGCGCCCACCGGCCACCAGAATCCACTGGTCGTTCAGGTGGATCGAGTCCTGTAGAAAGACCGAATCGCTGCGCAGCAGATCGGTCTGATTGCTGTCTGCAGCGCTGACCGTGGTGCCAGCCACTTCACGACCGTAGACCGGGTCCAGATAGCTGAAGGACGGGAACAGGCTCTTCTGGCGGATCAGGTCGGCGCGGTAGATCTTGCGGTATTCGTCATCCACACCGAACACCAGATCGTGTTGCATGCCAGCCACATCGACCTTGCCTTCGAGGCTGGCGGTGGTGAAACGGTCGGTGGTCAGGGCGCCCTGGGTGCCGTCCATGCTGCGGGTCAACGTGCCTTTTTTCGGGTCGATGGCGGTGATGCGAACCTGGCTGGCGTCGTAGGTTTCGCGGTTCCAGCTGTAACCGAAGTGGGCTTTCCAGTTGTCGTTGAGCTCGTGGTCGGCTTCGAAATGGTACAGGTCCGAACGGCCTTCCATGTTGTTGAACGGTTCGTCGAGGCGACGGCCACGCGGGATGTCCAATGGATGATTGGTACGCGGGTCAATGGCCGTGCCACGGTCGAACGGAGCGAGGAACTCGCGGTGCTCGTAGGCGAACAACAACTTGGTGCTTTCGCCGAACCAGGCCAGGGACGGCGCGATCAACGTCTCGCGATGGGTGCCGAAATTGCGCCAGTAGTCTTCATCTTCGTGGTCCAGCACCATTCGGTAGGCCAGTCCGGAGTCGCCCAGTGGCCCGGTGCTGTCGAGGCTGCCACCGCTGCCGTTCTTGCCGTTGCCATAGCTCGAGCCACGTACGGTCAAGGCGTTGTATTGCGTCAGTTCGGGCTTTTTGCTGACCGTGTTCACCACGCCGCCCGGGTCCTGAATGCCATAGAGCAACGAGGCGGGCCCCTTCAGGACTTCAACCCGATCCACCGAGGCGTTCAAGCCACGGCCCTGCACGATCGGCATGCCGTCACGCATGATCGAGCCGTTGCGGTTGTCACCGAAACCGCGAGTCATCACCGAATCCTGGGTGCTGCCCAAGGTATTGCCCTGAGTGATGCCGCTGACATTGGCCAGCGCATCGTCCAGGTTGCGCGGCACCTGGTCACGCAGCACCTGGGCCGGGATCACGTTGATGGTCTGGGGGATTTCCTGGAGCGAGGCCGAGGAACGTGCCACTGAGGTGGTGGACGGCGGCTGATAGCTCATCGGTTGCTCGACCGCCGAGGTGATGGTGGTTGCACCGAGATTCAGCGCGCCTTCGGTGGGTTGTGGTTCAAGGGCCAGCGTGTGGGCGTCGGTCTGGCGGAAGGTGAAACCGGATTTGCTCAACAAGCGCTGCATGGCTTGCTCGGCACTCATCTCGCCGTTGATGGCCGGTGCGCTGAGACCGTAGGGCGCTTCATCGGTATAAACCACGCTGATGCCGGTGACGCGGCTGAAGTCGCTCAAGGCCTGGGGCAAGGGTTTGGCGGCGATGCTGAAGCTGAACAGCGCGCGGTGTTGCTCGCTGGCCTGCGCGGCGCACGCCACGCTCAACGGCAATAAGGCCAACACCGAAACGGCCAGCGCAGAAGCGCCAAACCACTGTTTAACCGAACCGCCTGCCGCCGATTTTGCCCTGGACTTCATTGCTCGTGACCTGTGTGTAGAAATGCTGCGGATGCGAATGAATCGCACTTTCACCACTACACGGATGTCACTCGGGTTTACCTCACATGAAAAATGAAAATAGTTTCAAAGCCCCTTACGCAACCAGGCATGCCGCGCTATTTCACCTTCACGATGCGCCCTGCACTCTTCGTAGAACCAACGGGTTTGCCTTGTTGATCCATGCGGTGCAGGTAATCGATCAGGCTATCCAGGTCCGTTACTTCCAAATCTCTACGGTTGATTCCCTGCTTGAAAAGACTGAAACGATCGCCACCGTCGGCCAGGAAGCTGTTCAGCACCACGCGATAATTGCGCTCGGGCTGCACCGGCTTACCGTTAAGACGAACACTGCCGGGAATCACCCGACTGTCCAGCGGGCGCGTGGAATCCCAGCGATAACTGAAGCCCCTGGAAACCTGCAGCGCATCAAAATTGCCTCCGGCCTTCCATTGCTGATTGAGCAATTGTTCGAGTTGCCGACCGTTCAGGTCGAAGGCGACCAGGGTGTTGTTAAACGGCTGCACCGTCGCCACCTGCCCATAATTCAGGCGTTTGAGACCTGGCTCCAGGGCCAGGTCGCCACGAATGCCCCCCCTGTTCATAAAGGCGATCTGTGCGCCATGCGCCGCGCCAGCCGCCAGTTGAGCATCGGCGATCAAGTCACCCAAAGGCGCCTCCCCCGCCGCATTGGCACGTCGAGTGATCGGTGAAGCCGCGATGGCACCGACAGGTTTGAGCAGCACGTTATTGCTGCGTGCTTCAACTTCCCGCTGCAAGGCGAGCATCTGAGGATCGGCTGGATAATGCGCCGGATCGGCCAACAGGTTAGTCGCGTGAATGCCCGTGACCCGATGTTGACCGGGAGTCACGTCGAGCGTCAGGCGGGTCATCAGATGCCCGTACGAACTGCCCTGAGTCACCAGCAGAGGACCGACCTTGCACAGATAGCCTTGATGGGAATGCCCGGAGATCAACACATCGACCGCTGGATCGAGTCGCTTGGCCACATCAACGATATCGCCTCTCAGCTGGCTGCAGTCCTGTTTGTCGTAGGGTTCGGGGGTTGAGCCGCCCTGGTGCACCACCGCGACAATCGCGTTGACGCCCTGGCGGTTGAGTTCGGGGATCAGCCGATTGATCGACTCGGCCTCATCCTCGGTACGCAAACCCTGCAGGCCCTTGGCGCTGACCACGGAGGCAACATCGCGCAGTACCGCGCCGACAAAGGCGATCTTCTGGCCTTTGACCTCCTCGATACGGTACGGCGGCAACAGGGTTTTGCCGGTATCGGTGTCGATCAGGTTCGCCGCCAGATAGGGGAAACCGCTGCCGGGATAGCGGGCGCGAAACTGGCAGGCCTTGGTCGGACGAGTTGATTCGCAGCCGCCATTGAGCTGGCGCAGGAACTCCGCCTTGCCGTTGTCCAGCTCATGATTGCCGATGGCGCTGAGTTTCATGTCCATGTACCGCAGCGCTTCGAGCGTCGGTTCGTCGGCCCACATCGCCGACAGTGGCGGACTTCCACCCACCAGGTCACCGGCACCGATGAACAACAGCTGCGGATCGTCCTTGCGCAGTTGCGTCAGCATCCCGCCGAGGGTCGCAATGCCCCCGGCCTTGAGCATGCGCACACCGTCAGCGGCGGTGTTGTCGCGAACCGAATACGGGTTGGCCTGCAAGTAACCGTGCAGGTCGTTGATTGCCACGATGTTCACGGCAACCGGTTGGGCTGGCGGCTGAACATGGGCGCAACCGCCCAGCACGGCGACAGCCAGGGCGACTGCACTGAGCAGCCTTGGCAGGGAAAGACGTGACATGAGTTCATCCTTGTTCGCTAGTCGAAATCTGTAGAAGTGTGGCGATCAGGCCAATTGCAGTTGGCCGTGTATCGCTTGCAGTACCCCAACCACTTTGAGCGTAGTCCCCATCCCTGCACGCAGCAGGAGGATTTTCAAGTGATCGGTAATGCGCTCGCCCCTCAGCGCAAAATGATCATCCGCCCCAACAGATTGTGCTGCTCGAACCCCAACACCCCTTGCAGGGAATCGAGCACTGCTTGCGGATCTTTGCTCGCAAAGCTGCCGCTGATCCGTCGTGCGGCCAGCTCGTCGTTGAGCACCACGATCCTTCCCGGGTAATAGCGGCCGAGGTCTTTCACCACATCGGCCAAGGGTGACTTGTAGTAATTGAGCCAACCCTGACGCCACGCCAGTTGCGCTTCACTGTCGACGGCGTGGAGTTTTGCCGCGCTGCCAGCGCCATAGGCCACTTGCTGGCCGGCCGTCAGCACCTGCTGCCCGGCGCCCTTGACCGGCGTGACTGCGACGCGTCCCGAGAGCACCGTCACCTGCGCGCCTGCCGGTTGCAATCGCACTTCGAACTGCGTCCCGAGCACCCGCGCCTCGCCCTGTTCTGCGTCGACCACAAAGGGCTCGCCGGTATGGCTCACGTTGAAAAAGGCCGCACCACGACGCAGCCGAACATGCCGTTCACCGCGGCTGAAATCCATGGCAATGGCACTGTCGGCATCGAGGGTGACCCGGGATTGGTCGGCCAGGGTCACGTTGCGCACTTCACCCGGCGCCGAGACATAGTCCGCCGCTAAATCATCGAACCAACGCGACGGCTGCCAGCCGGCACCGATCGAAACCATCAGCAGCAAGCAGGCGGCCATGGCCAAACCGCCAGACCAGCGCCACACACCGGAATGCCTGGAGCGATTCATCGCATTGAGGTAACCCTGCAAGGCAAAGGCCTCTTCCTCGGCCAGGGTGCGAGCCGGTACTCCGCTCATTTCCCAGACCACTTGAACTTGGGCGTAGGCTTCGGCATGCGCCGGATCGGCCTGCAACCAACGGCTGAACGTGGCGCGATCGCCGCTGCTCGGTTGGTCGTGCAACAGGCTCAGCCAGGCCAGCGCGGCCTGCTCCTGAGCCGGCGTCGGAGTGACGTTGGCGGTGTGATTCACGGGGCTGTCCCTGGCGTGCGTGATTCAGGTTCTCGCAGACTGGCCTTGCAGGCTTCGAGGGCGCGCATCATATGTTTTTCCACGGCGCTTTGGGAAAGCCCCATGGCCTTGGCGATTTCGGCATACGTGCGCCCGTGAATGCGGTTGAGCAAAAAAATCTGCCGGGTACGTTCGGGCAAACCGCGTAATGCCGCCTCGACATGGCGCAGGTCATTGCCGGCTTCCAGCGCTGCTTGTGGCTCGACGCTGAGATTGTGCTGTTGCTCTGGCAACCAGCCTTCGTTGAGCCTGACTCGCGCACCTTCGCTACGCAGATGATCGATAGCAATATTGCCGGCGCAGCGCAGCAAGTAAGTGCTGAGCTCTTCGACGTGCACCAATGGTCGGCGCCAGAAACGTAAAAACAGGTCCTGCACCAGGTCTGCGGCAGTCGCCCGACAGCCCACGCGCCGACTGACCAACGCTTCCATTTGCGGTCGCTGCGACAGGAATACCTGCAGAAAATACGCGCGACTGTCCGGGCTGTCGGAGCCGTCGATGTTCTGGGATTCGGGTGGGGTATTGATCATCAAAGGTCGACTCAACGTGGTCCATGCCCTACGCAGGGTCAACGGTGCGCCAATATTAATGATAAATATTCTCATGCGCAAAAGACTCTGACGAGAGCCCGTTACTCATTCGGTCTGCGCTGATTGCCGGATGCAGTGATTTGCAACGCGCGAGCCAAGCTGCTCCCGTGTGATGGGTGACAACAAGGGTCAATACGCGGAGTCAGGAACAGGCGGTTTTCAACGCGGGGGGATCCAGCTGGTCACGAAACGCCAGGTAGTGCTTGAGCACCTGGATCGGCGCCTCGATTTGCGGGTAATGACCAATTCCGCGTAGCAATACCGTGTCCGGATTGGGGATCAACTGGCGGTAGCGTTCGACCATATGGGCACCCGACACCGGGTCGACTTCGCCATCGATCACCCGCATCGCAACGGTGCCCGCTTGCATGGCCTTGACCCACCTGTCCCGCTGCATGCGGCGTTGCGGGATGTAGTTGATCAGTTTGTGCATGATCCGCGTGCCGCGGTTGTTGTCGATCAGGCTCCAGAAATCGTCCAGTTCACTTTCACTCGGACGGGTCCGGGGGCCAAAGACCTGTCGGAAACTCTTGACCAGCCCATCCCGACTGAACGCCCGTCCGATCATCCAGCCCAACGGACTGAGCAACAGCTTTTGCATCAGCACCGGCCGATGGGTTTCGGGAAACAGGCCACCGTTGAGGAACACACAACTGCCAATCTCGACACGCGCCTCAGTATGTCGGGCCAACAACTCCTGGGCCACGCTGTCACCGTAATCATGTGCCAGCAGGTGCACAGGCTGCCGGACACCCAGATATTCCAGTAGCGCCTGCTGCAAGTCGGCCTGCTCCAACAGGCAATACTCATGGTCCAGCGGCTTGGCCGAGTCGCCAAAACCCAGCATGTCGCAGGCGATCACTCGATACCGCTGGGTCAAGGGTTGCCACAGGTAATGCCAGTCCCAACTGGCAGTGGGGAATCCGTGAATCAGCAACAAGGGCTCACCCTGCCCGGCCACCCAATAGCGAATGGTCTGACCACGGAACACAAAGCTCTGACCGCGTTTGCGCCAGACGCACAGAGGGATCTCGGCGAGCGCCATCAGAGTCTGTAACCCGGGGCTTGTTGATCGAGTTTGCGCAGCAACGCCGGCCAGGCCAGCGCGCCACCCATCCCTTGAGCACTTTTGGTCACGCCGGCAATCATCGCCTTGGCACCCGCGAGAATCTGCGGTTCGATGGCAATCAGTTCAGCCCCGCCGTTCTGCGCCAGCACCTGGATCTCGCAGGCACGCTGGAAGGTGAACATCATCAAAAAGGTGTCGGCAATGCTGCTGCCACAGGTCAGTAGCCCTTGGTTGTGCAACATCAGAAAATTGTTTTCACCGAGGTCGGCTTGCAGGCGCGCCTTTTCCTCGTGGTTGAGCGCGACACCTTCATAGGCGTGATACGCCAGGCTGGACAGCACAAACAGTGATTGCTGGCTGATGGGCAATACGCCCTGCTTCTGCGCGGAAACCGCCACACCGGCCGCCGTGTGGGTATGCAGCACGCACACCACGTCGTGACGCACTTCATGCACGGCGCTGTGGATGGTGTATCCGGCGGGATTGATCTCGTAGGGGCTGTGCATCAGCTTGTTGCCGGCCTGATCGACTTTGACCAGGCTCGATGCGGTAATTTCGTGAAACATCATTCCGAACGGATTAATCAAAAAATCTTCAGTCCCCGGCACCTTGGCGGAAATGTGGGTGAAGATCAGATCGTCCCACCCCTGCAACGCCACCAGCCGATAGCAGGCCGCCAGATCGACACGGGTTTGCCACTCGGCGGCGCTAACTTGGTCTTTTACATCGGATGTCGATTGAACGGGGGTTACGCTCACGGCGAGGACCTCTGGTTCTTATTATTTATTTCGTAGGGGTAAACGCAGTCTAGTCAGCTGTCGGGGTTCGTGTAGTTGCATTCGCAGCCAGCTTACTGACCCAACGAGTCAGCAAGCCTGCGGCCGCTAAATGAGGTGAACGCCGTCACAACACCCATGTCAGCAGCGGCGCTGCAAACAGGTTCAACAACCCGGTCAGCACCATCACCAAGCCCGCCACCGAGCCCTCTTCGCCGCCCACTTCACGGGCACGGCTGACGCCTGCACCGTGCGCGCCGACGCCAAACAAGGCGCCGCGTGCCAAGGCGCTGCGCAAGGGTAGCCACTTGAGCAAAATGCCGCCCAGCGCGGCGCCAAAGACGCCGGTGAACATCACGAATACCGCCGTCAAGTCCGGCACTCCGCCAAGGTCATGGGCCAACGGCATGGCGAATGGCGTGGTAATCGAGCGAGGCACCAGTGACATCGTCACCGAACTGTCCAGCGCCAGGGCCTTGGCCAGACCGAACGAGCTGCCGATCGATACCGCACTGCCCGCCAACATCCCCAGCAACAACGCCGACCAATGGCGTATCAACAATTGCCGCTGCAGCCAGATCGGTACCGCGAACGCCACGGTGACCGGCCCCAGTACCAGCATCAACCAATGAGTGTTGCTCGAATACTCGGCGTATGCGGTATGCAGCGGCACGGCGATCGCCAGCAACATGGCGGGTACCAGAATCAGCGGTGACAACAGGTAACGCCCGCTGCGCCGATAAATCCAGCGACTGAACAGGTAGGCCGCCAGGGTAAAGACCAGCCAGAACACTGGCATCCACTCAAGCTTCATGACGCATCCTCCAGCGGCAAACCAGCTCTACCGTAAACGCGGTCACGACCATCACCATCAGCGTGCTGACACCAATGACCACCAGGATTCGCCAGCCCTCTTCACGCAGCAGGCCGCCATAGTCGAGCAGGCTCATCAGTGCCGGAATAAAGAACAGCAGCATCTCGGCCATCAGCAAGCCGGCGCCCATTTGCAAGGTCGCCGGTTTGACCCAGCCCAGAGCAAACGCCAGCAGCAACAGCGCCAGGCCGATCACCCCACCCGGAATCGGCCAGGCAAACCAGACGGCCAACTGACAACCAAGCAGGTAGATGACCAGCAGTACCGTCAGCTCAGCGACCAGGCGACCCAGGTGTTTCAGCATTGATGTGTTCATTTTTTCGCTCCTTACAGGCGCTCATTTTAAGGAGCCGGCTGTCATCCCCGAAGCGAATTGTTAGACTCATAACTATTCCAGACTGGAATTACACATATGGAATTCAAACAGCTGCGCAGCTTCGTCGAAGTCATCCACCAGGGCGGCTTTACCCAAGCAGCCAAGACCTTGCACATCAGCCAATCGGCAGTGAGCAAACAGGTCGCTCAACTCGAACACAGCCTGGGCACGCCTCTGCTGGAGCGCCTCGGTTCGCAGATTCGTCTGACGGCCGCCGGTGGCGTGGTCTTGCAGCGCGCCGAAGGCATGCTGCGGCTGCGCAACGAACTGCTCAGCGAACTGGATGACCTGAGTCAACTGGCGCGGGGAGAACTGCGTCTGGGATTACCACTGCTGGGCAGTGATGCTCTATTTGCCGGGTTGTTCGCCGAGTACCGACGCCGTTATCCGAACATCAACGTGCAGCTACTTGAAGGCGGAAGCCTGAATATCGAGCAAGCCGTGTTGAGCGGCGAACTGGAACTGGGCGGCAGCCTTCTACCGAAAGACCCGCAGTTCGCCTTTCAGCCGTTCTGTGACGAGCCTCTGGATGCGTTATTACCCGCCGATCATCCACTGGCCATGAATAGTCACATTCGATTGGAAGAGCTGGCGGACACACCGTTTCTGCTTTATCAGCGCAGCTTCGTGCTCAACGACCGTTTGCTCCAGGCGTGCCAGCAACTGGGTTTCACGCCAAAGGAAGGTGGGCGCAGCGGCCAGGCGGACTTTCTTGCGGCGCTGGTGGCCGCTGGGCAAGGCGTGGTGTTGCTGCCCAGCGTGGTGGCACGCGGGCTGGTCAGGCCCGGGGTGGTGCGCCTGACCTTGCAAGCGCCGAGTTACCTGCGCTGGGACATCGCGTTTATCTGGCGTCAGGGCGCCTACCTTTCAAAAGCCGCCCAGGCCTGGCTCGCGTTACTGCGCGAGCGCCCGGTCAGCCGCGCAGCGCGCTGATCAATTCTGCCAACCAGGGTTCGGCGTCAGTTTCCGGGGTCACGCTTTCGCTGGCGTCCAGGCGCAGCATGGGCAGCACTTCGCGCACGCCCACCTCAGCGAACAGCTCACGTATTTGTTCGCCGCCACCACAGAAGGTATCGCCGTAGCTGGCATCCCCCAGGCCAATCACCGCTCCCGGTAAACCGCGCCAGGCAGCGGGCAGTTGATCGCGAATCATCGAATACAGCGGTTGCAGGTTGTCCGGCAACTCGCCCATGCCCGTGGTCGAGGTGACGGCCAGAAAGGCTTCGGGAGCGAACGCCTGGACATCGGCCAGGGTTGCACGCGGGTTGTGCCAGGCGTCAAAACCTGCAGCCTTGAGAAGTTTGGCCGCATGCCGGGCGACTTCTTCAGCCGTGCCGTACACCGAGCCGGAAAGAATGGCGACTTTCATCAATCTGATCCTGATGCAGAGTAAAAGGCCCGGATATTAACAGCTGAGGCAAAAAAGCTGCGAATGCCTTGCAAATAGGTCTGGTGGCCAGTGGACAGTCCGCAACCATGTCATAGAATGCAGCATCATCATTCGATGCAGAAAGGACTCTCTGATGATCAATGCCCAGCTGATGCAATTAGTAATCAACGCTTCAAATGATGGAATTGTCATCGCGGAAAGGGAAGGCGAAGATAACATCCTGATTTACGTTAACCCCGCCTTCGAAAAACTGACCGGCTACAGTGCTGAAGAAATCCTGTATCAGGACTGTCGCTTTCTTCAGTCTGGGGATCGCGATCAGGCCGCACTGGAGCTGATCCGCGAAACACTGCGTGATGGGAAGTCCTGCCGGGAAATTCTGCGCAACTACCGCAAGGACGGCACACACTTCTGGAATGAGCTGTCGCTTTCAATGGTGTACAACAAACACGACAAGCAGACTTATTTCATCGGCGTGCAGAAAGACGTCACTGCTCAGGTCAAGGCGCAACAGCGGGTTGAACAACTGGAAGCCCAGCTGGCTGAAGTCCAGGCAGAGCTTCAGGCACTCAAAGCGACAAACGGTTAAAACAAGCTGTCGAATTAATGGTCATTAACTACAATCACCAATAACTTTGTAATTATTTCTTTCGAGCTAACCATGCACCGCGATGCCCTTCTGACTCAGGATGAACTGGATTTCATCCAGACCATGCAGCACAACCCGCAGCTTAACGTTCGCGATGCGACGTCGAGCCTGCTGGTTAATGGGGGCTCGCAAATCCGTGATTTATTGACACGTCTGGCGGCCAATGAGCAGGTCACCATTCAGGCACATTTCGAAAATCAGCAAATGACCTTTCCGCTACATTTGGTGGAAGATGAGTTTCATGCACTGCATTTGCGCCTGGGCGTACCCAGCATCTACGAGGACGGGCCGATGGTTCGCCCCTGGCGTCTGGCGCTTGAAGAGCCCGTAGCCCTGGAGAACGCCAAAGGCCAACCCGGCACGTTCTGGGTCCACGAAGTGTCGTTCAAAGGCGTTTTGCTGGAAGTACGCAACCGCACCAAGCCGCCGAAAAGTTTCGCGCTGTGGTTCAGCCCTTCAGGCTACGAACGCATTGCATTGCGCGGGACCTTCGAACGAGAAACCGAACAGGGCTATTACGCCTATCGGCTCAACCAAAGCGACAAGGATGAAACCGAACGCCTGCGTCAGTTCATTCTTCAGCAGCATCGCCTGACACATCCCGCGCTGCACATCTGAGCCTCAGGTATCGAGCGTTCCCGCGAGAAACTGCTGCAAACGCTGCTGCATCACCCCCCCTTCACTTCCAATACAGCCAATCGACGATCCGCTCAGGCTCTCTTGCGCCAGATCCGCCGAATCTCCAGCCAGTATCAGGCGACAATCCAGGCCCATAGCCAGCCGATTCAGACGGCGAGTGAAGTCAGGTGCAGGCGCTTGATTGGAAAACAATACCAGCGCGTGCGGTTTGATCCTGTCACAGACCAGGGTCAGCTCATCAAATGGTTGCCCCAGTGCCAGTGTCCTGATACCTACCTGCGTACTGCCCATATACAAAGCCGTCAATAGCAACTCAAGCTTATGGCAGTGCGAATCAATGGCAGAAACGATCACCTGCAACGGCTGCCCACCTCGTAACAATGCCAGTCGCTGGAGAACTCTGGCACGAAGAAACATATCCAGCATCGCCCACTCACTGGTTTGTCCAAACAATTCATGATGCTGAAGCAATTGCGTCCACAGCGGCATGAAAATGTCCTGGAACGTCACCGTCAATGAATAAGTGGAAAATACCTGACCGTAAATCCGCCCCAACTCCGCATCGTCAAAATTGCAGATTGCCGCGCTGATCTGCGCTTGCCACTGGGCATAGTCGGCCTGAACCAGTTCATCCGGGATGACGCTCGACAACGCCGGGACCTCGCTGGTCTTCGCCAGAATCCTGCCCACCTTGCTGACTGCCACGCCACGTCCGATCCAGCCAAGAATGCTCTGAACCCGTTCAATATCGGTCATGGAATACAGCCGATGCCCACTTTCGGTGCGTGTTGGCTGGATCAATCCATAGCGCCGCTCCCAGGCGCGCAAGGTCACCGGATTGACGCCCGTCAGGCGCGCCACTTCACGGATCGGGAACAGTTGCTCTTGCTTCTCCAGACGAGAAAATTGCACGGTCTGGGGAGGATCAGTCGTCGTAATCATAAGTTCTTGGACGTCCGTGTCAGATTGGATCCCATTTATCTCTCATCATATTCCTACATTGCAAGAGCTATACATCCGACAATCTGTCGAGTGCATTTGAAAAACCAGGAATAATCCTTGCTTGTTTTTAAACGCAGCCCTTTATCCCGGTGCTGCGTTTTGTACGCCTCCTACCCGGAACCGCGTGCTTGTCCTACGGAGATACACAATGTCTACCTCACCCGTCACCCTGATGGTTGCGCGTCGCGTTGCCAACGGGCGTTATCAGGACCTGATCGCCTGGCTGCGCGAAGGCGAACAACTGGCCACCGATTTTCCCGGCTATCTCGGCTCTGGCGTGCTCGCCCCGCCGGTCGGAGATGACGAATTCCAGATTATCTTCCGCTTCGCCGATGGGCAGACTCTGCATGCCTGGGAGCATTCCGCCTCGCGCACGGCG
This sequence comes from Pseudomonas sp. 05N432, assembly GCF_056396945.1. NCBI lineage: Bacteria > Pseudomonadati > Pseudomonadota > Gammaproteobacteria > Pseudomonadales > Pseudomonadaceae > Pseudomonas > Pseudomonas sp. 05N432. The sequence continues at coordinate 32,568 of NZ_JBFTMM010000014.1, forward strand.
TGGCTGGCACGCGGCAGCGAGTTGTTTGCCCACCCTTCCGAGTATCGGGTCAGCGGCATCGACGGTTGGTTCGGTGCGGTCGGGCAACGTCCACCTCGCTGGAAACAGGCCGTGGCGATCTGGCTGGCATTTTTTCCGGTCTCGCTACTGTTCAACTTTGTACTCGGCCCACTGCTGAGCGACATGAGCCTGCTGACTCGTGTATTCGTCAGCACCCTGGCCTTGACGCCGTTGATGGTCTACGTCTTTATTCCGCTGTCGACCCACCTGCTGACCGGCTGGTTGAACAACACAGCAGGGCGGTCATTGCCCGCGGCACCGTCCACCCAGAATCGCTGAAAGATCGCAGGCTCGCTGTGAGATTGGGTCGTGCGGCTGTGGGAGCAGCCGGAACCTGCGATCTTTTCAAGGCATTGCGCAAGCTGTCGCTGGTATAGTTTTGCCATACCCGCGATGCGAGCCATCCATGACCTCTTCCTCAGCTCCGATCCTCATTACCGGCGCCAGCCAACGTGTCGGCCTGCACTGCGCGCAGCGGCTGCTGGAAGAAGGTCACCGCGTGATCATCAGCTACCGCAGCGAACGCCCGGGCGTGCAAACACTGCGCGACCTTGGCGCGATTGCACTGTTTGCCGACTTCTCCAGCGAAGCCGGGATCCTGGCGTTCATCACGCAATTGAAAGCCCATACCCGGAGCTTGCGGGCAATTGTGCATAACGCTTCCGCCTGGCTGGCCGAAACCCCTGACACCGAAGTGGCCGCATTCACCCAGATGTTCAGCGTGCACATGCTTGCGCCCTACTTGATCAACCTGCATTGTGCCGACTTGCTGCAGCACTCCAGCCCCGCCGACATCGTGCATATCAGCGACGATGTCACGCGCAGGGGCAGCAGCAAGCACATCGCTTATTGCGCCACTAAAGCCGGGCTCGACAGCCTGACCCTTTCCTTCGCCGCGAAATACGCCCCGAAAATCAAGGTCAACGGTATCGCGCCGGCCCTGCTACTGTTTAATCCCGACGACAACGCGGCGTACCGCGCCAAAGCCCTGGCCAAGTCCGCGCTGGGTATCGAACCCGGCAGCGAGGTTGTCTACCAGAGCTTGCGCTACTTGCTGGACAACCCTTATGTCACCGGCACGACCCTGACCGTCAACGGCGGACGGCACCTCAAGTAGGCCGCCCCCGCGAGGATGTTCCATGACGTTATCCCTGTCCCAGAGCTACCGTGAAATCCTGATCGGCCTGGGCGAAGACCCCGACCGCGAGGGTTTGCAAGACACCCCGATGCGTGCGGCCAAGGCCATGCAGTACCTGTGTCATGGTTACGAACAGAGCGTCGACGAGATCGTCAATGGCGCGCTGTTCGCCTCTGACAACGATGAAATGGTGATCGTCGACGACATCGAGCTCTACTCGCTCTGCGAACATCACCTGCTGCCCTTCATCGGCAAGGCCCATGTGGCTTATATTCCCACCGGCAAGGTGTTGGGCCTGTCGAAGATCGCGCGAATCGTCGACATGTTCGCCCGGCGTTTGCAGATCCAGGAAAACCTCACCCGGGAAATCGCCGAGGCGGTGCAGCGCGTCACCCAGGCCGCCGGTGTTGCGGTAGTGATCGAGGCCCAGCACATGTGCATGATGATGCGCGGCGTCGAGAAACAGAATTCGACCATGAACACCTCGGTGATGCTCGGCGCCTTTCGCGAGTCGAGCAACACCCGCCAGGAGTTCCTGCAATTGATTGGACGGAGCAAGTAGCAATGCCACAACTTCAACCAGGAATGGCCCGCATTCGGGTCAAGGACCTGTGTCTGCGGACCTTCATCGGAATCAACGAGGACGAAATCCTCAACAAGCAGGATGTGCTGATCAACCTGACCATCCTCTATGCAGCCCAAGACGCCGTGCGCGACAACGATATCGATCATGCGCTCAATTACCGCACCATTACCAAGGCGATCATCGCCCATGTGGAAGGCAACCGGTTCGCCCTGCTCGAACGCCTGACCCAGGAGATACTCGATCTGGTCATGGCCAACCAAAGCGTGCTTTACGCCGAAGTCGAAGTCGACAAACCCCACGCCCTGCGTTTCGCCGAGTCGGTATCGATAACGCTTGCAGCGAGCCGCTAGCTACAAGCGGCAAGCTTCAAGCTGTAAACTTCCAGCCACCGCAATCCCGCTTGCAGCTTGAAGCTTGCCGCTTGAAGCTGTCTCAGAGAGACCTATGACCGAACAACAACGCCTGGAACTTGAAGCTGCTGCGTTCCGCCGACTGGTCGCGCACCTGGACAGTCGCAAGGATGTACAGAACATCGACCTGATGAACCTCGCGGGTTTCTGCCGCAACTGCCTGTCCAAGTGGTACAAGGCCGCCGCCGACGAACGCCAGATCGAGGTCAGCCTCGATGACGCCCGCGAAGTGGTTTACGGCATGCCGTACGCCGAGTGGAAAGCCCAATACCAGCAAGAAGCCAGCGCCGACCAGCAAGCGGCGTTCGCCAAAGGAAAAACCCATGACTGACCTGAACACCCTGCGCGCCAGCCTCAAGAGCGGCGAACATGCCTTCGCCGATACCCTGGCGTTCATCGCTGCTGGCTATGATTACCAGCCACAAGCCTTCAACAACGGTGGCGTGGAAAACGCCGCCGGACAGAACGAAGGCTCGTGCAAGACCCTCGGCCTGGCGCTGCTGGAAGGCTTGAGTGACGAAGAAGCGCTGCTGGCGTTTGGTGAGCATTACCGCTCTGTGGTTGCTACGCCGGATGGCAGTGACCATGGCAACATCCGCGCATTGATTGCGCAGGGTTTGGCCGGCGTTAAGTTCTCGCAACAACCACTGACCCGCCGCTAATTCCTGCCTGAAATGCAATCCCGGTGGGAGCAAGCCTGCTCGCGATAGCGGTTTGTCAGCCAACACAAGTGCTGAATGTAAAGCCGCCATCGCGAGCAGGCTCGCTCCCACAATGAACAGTATTGCCTGTTAAATCGCGGGTGCAAAAAAACCGGCCGAGGCCGGTTTTTTCATTTCAACGATTTCAGAACTTGGCGTTCTGCAGGTCATCCAGGTAACGCTCTGCGTCCAGGGCCGCCATGCAACCAGCGCCGGCCGAGGTGATCGCCTGACGGTAAACGTGGTCAGCCACGTCGCCAGCAGCAAAGATGCCTTCAAGGCTGGTCGCCGTTGCATTGCCTTCACGACCGCCCTGCACCACCAGATAACCGTCTTTCAAGGTCAGCTGGCCTTCGAACAGCGACGTGTTCGGGGTGTGGCCGATGGCGATGAACACGCCGTCGACTTTCAGCTCGTCGAAGCTGCCGTCGTTGTTCTTCAAACGAGCGCCGGTCACGCCCATGTTGTCGCCCAGCACTTCGTCCAGCGTCGAGTTCAGCTTCAGGACGATCTTGCCTTCGGCAACCCGTGCGTGCAGCTTGTCGATCAGGATTTTCTCGGCGCGGAAGGTCTCGCGACGGTGAATCAGGGTCACTTTGCTGGCGATGTTGGCCAGGTACAGCGCCTCTTCGACAGCGGTGTTGCCGCCACCGACCACGGCCACTTCACGGTTGCGGTAGAAGAAACCATCGCAGGTTGCGCAGGCCGACACGCCTTTGCCCATGAAGGTCTCTTCCGACGGCAGGCCCAGGTAACGAGCGCTGGCACCGGTCGCGATGATCAGTGCGTCGCAGGTGTAAGTGGCGCTGTCGCCCGTCAGGGTGTACGGCTTGGAGGCGAAATCGACGGCGTTGATGTGGTCGAAAACGATTTCGGTCTCGAAGCGCTCGGCGTGTTCTTTCATCCGCTCCATCAGTGCCGGGCCAGTCAGGCCGTGCACGTCGCCCGGCCAGTTGTCGACTTCGGTGGTGGTGGTCAATTGACCGCCAGCCTGCATGCCCGTGATCAGCAACGGCTTGAGGTTGGCGCGGGCAGCATAGACCGCAGCGCTGTAACCGGCAGGGCCGGAACCGAGAATAATCACTCGCGAATGACGTACATCAGACATGACTCACTCCTATCGACCGGCCGGTATTACCTGGCGCGGAACGCCGGATGACCGGCTGGAATAAAAAAAGGACTGTGCAGGCACTTGGGGAAGCGCCGTAGTTGGACAGCCCTGAAAAATAATGGGTGCAGCGTATCGAGGAGGCGAAGATTAAGGAAATACGGATTAACAATCCAGCTCATAGGCGGTCTCTATCCCCTGGAGGCTGATTTAAAGGCGCCTTTGTTACAGTTAATGTCGATGTCGTTACCGCACTTTCGCCTGTGTGGCAAAGCCGGTAAGGTCGGCGCGTTTTCTCATTGTTCGGAGCACGCTATGCCCGCCCCCGTTCTGTCCGGCCCGCAATACCTGCGCGAAGGCCTGAAGCTGGTCTTGAGTCCCGGCCTGCGTTTGTTCGTGTTGTTGCCGCTGGTCATCAACCTGGTGCTGTTCGTCGGATTGATTTACTTCGCCGGCCATCAGTTCAGCCTGTGGGTCGACTCCCTGATGCCTTCACTGCCGAGCTGGCTGAGTTTTCTCAGCTATGTACTTTGGCCGTTGTTCGTCGTTCTGGTGGCGCTGATGGTGTTTTTCACCTTCACCATGATCGCCAACGTGATCGCCGCGCCCTTCAACGGTTTTCTCGCGGAGAAAGTTGAAGTGGTGGTGCGTGGCACTGACGACTTCCCGACCTTCAGTTGGAGCGAACTGATCGCGATGATCCCGCGCACGTTCGCCCGGGAAATGCGCAAACTCGGCTACTTCCTGCCCAGGGCCCTCGCGTTGCTGATCCTGTCATTCATCCCGGTGGTCAACCTGGTCGCTGCACCGCTGTGGCTGCTGTTCGGCGTATGGATGATGGCGATCCAGTACATCGATTACCCGGCGGATAACCACAAACTGGGCTGGAACGAGATGCTCGCCTGGCTGCGCCAAAAACGCTGGCAGAGCATGAGTTTTGGCGGCATCGTTTATCTGGTGCTGCTGATTCCGCTGGTCAACGTCCTGATGATGCCGGCGGCCGTGGCTGGCGCGACGTTGTTTTGGGTGCGTGAGCGTGGCGACCATGCACTGAAGAAAAGCTCCGTCTGAGCAAGAACCGCTGTCGCGGCCGAGCCGCGGACGGTTGCATAACGGGCGACGCAGCACTTAAAAAGAAGCCCACGCAAGGATCCTGCGTGGGCTTTTGTTTGAACGACCGCCCTCTATGTCACCGTAAGAGTAACCACTGGGGAATCTAGCCCAGCAGGGATTTCTAGAACACGGATGTAATGGGTTCCCTTGCCAAGGGTTATGGACCTGGTTTCCTCACCCACTCCATTCACAGAAAAGGGGCCGTCCGAGACCATAGCGCTAACAATCTTGCCCTGTTTTCCAGGTGTAATCTTCACGGTCACTTCCACACGGCCATCCGTGATGATGTCGCCATCGAAGATAGGACGTCCTCCATTGGTGTAGGTCATCTTGGTGATTTTCGGATTCTCACCGCTTCTCACAGTAATGGTGTAGGTCGCTGATCGCGTCCCGCCGACACCTTGCTCTACGGCTATGAGCTCATACGTTTCTCGAGACAGCACCGTCGTCTTGAACTCCCACTTGCCAGGCGCCGTTATCGTGGCTGCCTTCTGCTTGATGGCGCCATAGTAAATGTCGACGTTCTTACCGGTAGCTACCGTGCCTTTGAGCATCAACGGTGTTTCGCTGGTCGTGCCGGTATCGCCAAGCAGAAAGCCTTTGTTGTCCCACACTTCGTTAATCGCCGGATTCACCGCCGCCGTCACGGTAACGGTCCGGGTCGCTGAYTCCGTCCCGCCGACACCTTGCTCTACGGCTTTGAACCTATATTCTCTTAGAGAAGACAGTACCGACGTCTCGAACTCCCACTTGCCAGGCTCCGTTATCGTGGCTTGCCCCAGCTTGCTGGCGCCGTCGAAAATGTCGACTTTTTGATCGTCAGCTACCGTGCCTGTCAGCTTCAACGGTGTTTTGTTGGTCGTGACGGTATCGCCAATCGTCGTGCCTGCGACGTCCYTCACTTCGTTAATCGYCGGWTTCACCGCCGCCGTCACGGTAACGGTCCGGGTCGCTGAYTCCGTCCCGCCGACACCTTGCTCTACGGCTTTGAACCTATATTCTCTTAGAGAAGACAGCACCGACGTCTTGAACTCCCAATTGCCAGGCTCCGTTATCGTGGCTTGCCCCAGCTTGCTGGCGCCGTCGAAAATGTCGACTTTTTGACCGTCATCTACCGTGCCTGTCAGCGTCAACGGTGTTTTGTTGGTCGTGACGGTATCGCCAATCGTCGTGCCTGCGACGTCCTTCACTTCGTTAATCGTCGGTTGCACCAACTCGACTACGGTAAAAATCCAGACACCCGAATCCACCCCCGGCCTCACCTCGACCCTGATCGGATGCTCTGATTGACTCAAGTCGATCAGCTCGCACAGCCAGACACCGTCCTTTCCAGTCGTGACGCTGTCGATGTGCTGCTCGCCATCAAAAACTTTCAATTCCTGGTAAGGCAACGCTGTGCCTTCAAGTTTTACCCTGGTATCCCTGGTCTTGCTGCCATGGGGGACAGGCTTGCCGTTGGAGTCTGTCACCTTCTCGATCGTGGGTTTGCTGGCCTGCACCGCCACCGTAAAACTCCGCGGTGCGGACTCTGCCGGCCGATCATCGCCATAGCGCCCCACGGCTTTCAAAACATGTTCTCTATTGCTGAACGTCTTCCTCAGCTCCCAGATACCATCGTAAACCCTGAGCAAAGCCACTGAAGTCTTGCGATCAAAGATCTCGACTTCGTAACCATCCTCTGCCTTGCCTTCCAGCTTCAGGTCGCCATCCAGCGTTGTTTCGCCCTCGCCCACAGGCTCGCCCTTGCTGTCTTTCACTGTATCGATGGTGGGTGCCTGCAACTCTTCCACCCGGAATTTCCAGACATCAGACGTCAGCCCCTTGGGCCCCTCGACGAAAATCTTGTGGTCTGACTCGCTTAAGCGTTCGAGCCTGTGCTCCCAATCGCCCTGTTCATTGGCCGTGGGGTTGCCCACAATCGATTCTCCATCAAAAATCTCGAGAAGCTGATTGGGCTCGGCGCGGCCTTTGAGTTTGACCGTGGTGTACTTGGTCGTACCGGGGTTGGATATCTCGACACCCTTGAGATCGATCACCGTGGTGATCTCAGGCTTTGCTACCTCGACATTTTTAACAGTATAAATTCGCTCCTCGAAAGGGAACGCCTGAGTCCTGTCGTCTTCCTTATTCAGTGCGACCTCGACGAAGACCTTCAACAGCGAGCCATTGAGTAACGCCTTGAAGTAGTCGTAAGGCACCTTCACCTCGCGATAACCTTGATCGAGCCAGTCGTCATCCACCGGCTCCGATTCCATCACGGAGTACGGGTGATCTCCACCACCGGCGTTCTTGCCCTCCAGGTCAACCCAGCACCGTTGATTTTTGGCCCACAGCGGCCAGCCTCCAAGATATACCGTGCACTCGGCAGTGTTACTGGTCAGGTCCAGTTCTGGGCCATGACCGTTGTCCTGAGCCTGGGGGATCCGGGCGGCTTTCAACTCTTCTCGGGGCAGGGGGAGCACGTTGAGAATCCGCGGATCAGAGGTTTTTTCGATCTCGTCTTTACGCAGGATGGTGTAGGTCATCCACATTTTTTTGCCCAGAAGAAACGCAACGGCATCATTCCCCAAATTCACACGCCTGGGGTTTGACGACCCTAGACGCACCGGCCAGCTCTTGGACTTTCCACCTTCCGGGGTGCCGGGCTCACCAATCGTTTCGACATAGATCATGTCATCGGGATCCAGTTTATCCGTACGTATCAGCACTCCGAACGCGTCGATGGTGCTGAATGAGTCCAGATCATCGTCACCCACCGTCGGATAGACGTCAAAACTGTCGAGATCCGGGATAGGGGCGTGTGTTTCGGGTGCGTTAACTTTAGCGGTCATGAGCAATCTCCATTTCGCAAGAGTCGCCGCAACGTGAGCGGCAGCGTTGACGCCATCTAACACCTGGCTCCAAGGCGCTGGCCACTGTCAGAAATAACAGGTAGGCCGCAGTTTCCGACCAGCGGTGAGGAGCGCTTGATAGTCAGATATGAACGTGCAGGCGAAAGCAGCTCCGGGTGATTGCACGCAAAGGCGTGTTCCGGATTTTGTGTAAACGAGCACGTTAAAATGCAGCTTCGCCACTGCACAATGATGCAGACGAAGGGTAACGGCAGACCATCAATCTGCCGTGCTGTACGCAATGAACCAGTGCTACTTCGTCATGAAATACTCAAACATGCGGCTGATGTCAGACGATTCACCCGCAACCTCTTGTCTCACCAAAATGTGCTTTCTGCCAGTGCCGAAATCGAAGTCAAATTCGAATTCCCAAGTGCCACTGCCTGGCGTCATCTTGGCGGTGCCCAATTCACTATTGTCATGATTCAGCACTCGAACCGATATCGCCTCCGTCCAACAGGTTCCTTTGATCGTATTCCGCCCTACTTTCAAGCGCTGTTGATCACTCGGACTGGTAATCGCCGGTGCACAGCGTGCCTCGGTGACTCGGAACTGACGCAGTAAAGTTGGCTCAGAAGGCACCCCTCCCACGAATTCCACGACCTTGACATGCTTGTCGCCTGCATCCCAAATGCGGCTATAGTACCAATGCGTGATATCGTCACTGTTGATAATGGCATCGGCCAACTTGCTATTGTCATGGCTCCACAATTCAACCCTGGCGCCCGCCGAACACTTCCCCTCAAGATACACACGGCCGACAATGTATGTGCGTCCGTTTAAAGGCGCAATAATCGTCGGCATTTTGAGGGCTGGCGCGACCGCTCCCGTGTCCTCTCCCTCTCCACTGTCAGATAGGCTGGTTGCTGGTTTGTTGGACGTGGGTTCTTCTCGGGCAGTCATGATCTCGATACTCCTGTTACCCGGCACAATTGCCTGCGGCTTCTGGGGCACTTCTATCTCCGACACACGCGTAAAGCTACCTGTAAAAACTGACAGTCCAGACGAACGGTTATCAGCACAAGCAACGCTGATACCCCCCATGGCGATATTGACCCCGACCTAGTATTTCTTACAGTAGCCAGCCTCAAGCATCAGGTATCCAATGAGTCGCGAGGGCTCACCCACGTCAAGAACCTTCAAGCATTCAGGGATGAGTCACGATCTCAATTTATGGAGAACCGGTTCAATGACAACGTCCATCCAAAGCCCCATCGCCGCCAGCATAGTGGCGTCCAACAATCCCGCTAACGGATATCAAAACCCGCGCTTTCCCTGGCTCGACATGAGTCCCGCCGCACTGCACGCTGAACCTACAGCCGGTTTTGTCTACGTCCTTAGCGCAAGTACGCGCATCCTCATCGACGATGAGAGCCTGCGTCCTTTGGCGACACGGTTGGCATTCGGATTCGCCCTCGCCGCCGGGCTCGAAAAACAGCCTGCCATTGTGTCAGGGAATAGCCCTGCGCCGGGTGATGTAAAGCTGACACTGTCCGACCCGGATACCGCCGGTGTTCCAATTCCGGTCAAAGGCGCACCCGAGGCCTACCGAATCGATATCACCAGCACCGTCCACGTCACCGCGAAAACCCTGCAAGCCATGGCCCTGGCACTGACGACCTTGCATAAAGCGGCACAGGTTTCGACCAGTCTTGAATCTGGGTTTGTAATCGATGCCCCTAAATTTGGCGAACGCTCGGTGCTGATCGATGTGGGCCGCAAGTATTACAGCGTTGAATGGATGATAGACCTGCTGCATGAGATGGCCTGGAACAAGCTCAACACCCTGTATTTGCACCTCACCGACAATGAGGGGGTACGGGTCATCTTCCCTTCCGCCCCGGACACCGCCAGCCCCGATGCCTGGAGTGCAGAGGACCTCAAGAAAATCCTCGTTACAGCAGCGGCCCTTCACATTGAGGTCGTCCCCGGGATCGAATGGCCTGGGCATATGCAGTGGATTCTGCAAAATAAGCCGGAATTTCAGCTGCAGCTTTCAGGCGGCACGGTCGTGTCAAAAGCACTCGATTTCAGCATCCCCGCCGCTCGCGAATTTGTCATGGGGCTTATCAACGATCTTCTCAAGATGTTTCCGGATTGCACACGTCTCAATTTGGAGGCCGATGAGTACTTCCTCAGTCCGATCTCTCCGGGCAACACGCCACAACTGGCTCGGTACGCGCGGGAAAATTCCGGGCCGTCCAACGCAGACTCACGGGATGGTGTAAGGAAATTCGTCAACGAAGTCGCGAGACTTGTGCAGCAAAAAGGCAAGGTTGCGCGAATGTGGAACGACGCAGTCGTTGAAAAAGATCAAAAGATTTCTGTGGATAAAAACGTTGTAATCAAGTGCTGGAGTATCTGGGGCAGCACGCGCAACGAGAAAAATGTGCAAGCGTTGATCGATGAAGGGTACAGCGTGCTAAATGCCCACGGTGACTTTTATAACGTCATTAAGTCTGGCTGGGACAACCTTTTTGATCGCCTGCACTCACCCCACGGTATTTATGATCACTGGCGCCCCAACATTTTCATGGACGATGCGGGGCCTGGGCATACCGTCATAGATCCAGCCCATCCCGCCGTGCTGGGGGGGAGGCATACAGGTATGGGCCGACGAAGCGGCGTACATGACACCTGAAAAGGTCTGGTCGCATCTGAAAGAGTGGATGTTGCCACTGGGGCAGCGCGCATGGGGGTCACCGAATGCCGCTCCAGACTATAAATCCCTGTCACTGATCGCCCGTTCGGTTCGCTATGCCCCACCACGCCCTTGATACCTCGGTGGCCAGCTAGAGACTCGGTGCAGCCGAACGCGCTCATCGTCACAAATCCATCATCGCGCTGACACAATGGCGACATGGCCTCAGTCGACACTGAGGCCATGACGACAGCTCTGCATATCACCCTGATCACCGAAACCTTCCCTCCGGAAATCAACGGCGTGGCCAATACCCTTGGCCGCCTGTGCGAGGGTCTGCGCGCGCGCGGGCACCTGGTAGAACTGGTGCGACCGCGCCAGGGCAGCGATCAAACCCGCCTCAGCGACGATGAACTGCTGCTCTGCCGCGGTTGGCCGCTGCCGGGTTATCCGGGGCTGCAATGGGGCCAGTCGTCGATGCACAAGTTGCTCAGGCGCTGGCAGCGTCATCGCCCGGACGTGCTCTACATCGCCACCGAAGGACCGCTKGGGTTGTCGGCCTTGCGCGCAGCGCGGCGGCTGGGTATTTCAGTGGTGAGCGGGTTTCACACCAACTTCCAGCAGTACTCCAGCCAGTACGGCTTGGGACTGTTGACCCGGTTATTGACGCATTACCTGCGCTGGTTCCATAACCGCACCAAGTTGACCCTGGTGCCCAGCACCAGCCAGCGAATGGAGCTGGAACGTCGGCAGTTCGAGCGCCTGGCGCTGCTGTCCCGTGGCGTCGACAGCCAACTGTTCCACCCGGCCAAACGCCTGGGTTCGCTGCGTGAAAGCTGGGGGCTGGAGAACGACGACATCGCGCTGATTCACGTCGGCCGGCTCGCTCAGGAAAAAAACCTCGGTCTGCTCAAACGTTGCTACCAGGCTTTGCAGTCATCTTATCCACAACGACGCATAAAGCTGATCGTGATCGGTGATGGCCCACAGCGTGCACTGCTGGAAAAAGAACTGCCCGACGCGATTTTCTGTGGCTCGCAGCGCGGAGAAGCCCTGGCTTGTCACTACGCGTCCGGGGATCTGTTTCTGTTTCCGAGCCTGACCGAAACCTTCGGTAATGTGGTGCTGGAAGCCCTGGCCTCCGGATTGGGCGTGGTGGCCTACGATCAAGCGGCCGCCGCTCAACACATTCGTCATGGTTACAACGGCGTGTTGGCGATGCCGGGGGACGAAGAAGCGTTTTGCGATGCCGCCCGTTGGTTGCTGGAAGAAGCAGAAACCTTGCGCTGCATACGACTCAACGCGCGTCAGCACGCCAGTCGGCAAGGCTGGGGGGCAATCGTCGAGCAATTTGAAGGACAGTTGCGCGGGGCTTGCGTCGCAGAGCATGGGCCGGTGAGTGCTGCGATATTGCCCTGATTTCTCTGTGGCATTGAGTCAGCCATCGCGAGCAAGCTCGCTCCCACATTGGAATACATACTCCTGTGGGAGCTAGCCTGCTCGCGATGGCGTCCGCCCGAGCGCCGTTTAAACCAGCGTCATCAACGCCTCACGACTGAACGGCAGGATGTCCTGCTCGCGACCTTCGCGGACTTTCTGCGCCCAGTCCGGGTCGACCAGCAAGGCGCGCCCCACGGCCACCAGGTCGAACTCCTCGTTGTTCAAACGCTCCAGCAGGTTCTCCAGACTGGCCGGTTGCGCGACTTTGTCGGTGTTGACCATGAACTGCAGGAACTCACCGTCCAGCCCCACGCTGCCCACGGTGATGGTCGGCTTGCCCGTCAGTTTGCGGGTCCAGCCTGCCAGGTTCAGCTCGGAGCCGTCGAACTCCGGCTCCCAGAAACGCCGCGTCGAGCAATGAAAGATATCCACGCCGGCATCGGACAACGGCTGGAGAAATTCACCCAACGCCTCCGGGGTTTGCACCAGGCGCGCGGTGTAGTCCTGCTGCTTCCACTGCGAGTAACGGAAGATGATCGGGTAGCCCGGACCGACCGCCGCACGCACGGCCTGGATCAGCTCAATGGCAAAGCGCGAACGATTGGCCAGGCTGCCACCGTATTCGTCGGTGCGCTGGTTGCTGCCTTCCCAGAAGAACTGGTCGACCAGATAGCCGTGGGCGCCGTGAATCTCGACGCCGTCCATGCCAATGCTCTGCGCGTCTTTGGCGGCCTGGGCGAAGGCCGCGATCACATCCTGAATGTCTTGTTGGGTCATGCCGTGAACCACGACCTGACCGTCCTTGAGTTTTTCCGATGGCCCGTAGCCCGGCACGCTGGCGTCCGGCTCGGTGCCGATGCGCCGAACGTTGCCGACGTGCCACAACTGCGGAACGATCTTTCCGCCTTCAGCGTGCACCGCCTCCACGACTTTTTTCCAGCCGGCCAACGCCGCTTCGCCGTAAAAGTGCGGGACATTCGGGTAACCGTTGGAGGCCTTGTGGCCAACCGTGGTGCCCTCGGTGATGATCAGGCCCACCCCAGCAGCGGCGCGCCGGCGGTAGTACTCGATGACCTTCGAATTCGGCACGCCCCCCGGGGAAAACGAACGGGTCATCGGCGCCATGACCACACGGGTCGGCAGCTCCAGGGCACCGAGGCTGAACGGTTTGAACAAGGCTTTGACAGGCATGCGGCACTCCATGGAGAGGCGAGGTTTATGACGGCGATAATATGGAGTGCGCGCAGCCCTGAATAGCACTATTGATTGCAGTGATTAAGGTTCAAAAGACGGGGGGGGTCTGTAGGAGCACGGCTTGCCGGCGATGGCGTTCTTGAGATCGCTATCGCCGGCAAGCCGTGCTCCTACGGGAGACAGGTTCAGACCAGAGCTTTTTCGATCGCCTGAACGATCGTCGGATCATCCGGCGCAGTACGTGGCGAAAAACGCGCCAGCACGCGACCATCTTTGCCGAGAAGGAATTTTTCGAAGTTCCAGGTGATGTCACCCGGGAATTCTGCGCCCTCGCCTGCCAACAACCGGTACAGTTGATGACGGTCGTGACCGTTGACTTCCAGCTTGCTGGACAGCGGAAAGGTCACGCCGTAGTTGAGGCTGCAGAACTCTTTTATCTCGCGTTCAGTGCCTGGCTCTTGCCCGGCAAACTGATTGCACGGCAACCCCAGCACACTGAAACCTTTGCCCTTGTATTGCTGGTAGAGGTTTTCCAGAGCAGCGTACTGTGGGGTCAAACCACACTTGGAGGCGACGTTGACCACCAGCACGACGTGCCCTTTGAAGGGCGCCAGAGGTAACTCCTGGCCATCCAAAGTCTTCAATGTAAGGTCGTGAAAAGCACTCATGACGAACTCCAAATTTCCCGTGTTCTTCTCGAAACAGCCTCTTGGCGATGTCGCCAAGGACAGCCGCGGACTAAAAAGGCGCCCCTCGGGCGCCTCTCCAGTTCTCGAAGCTTAGCGCAGAAAATCAGTGGTGATGGCCACCTTCGCCATGGACGTGACCATGAGCGATTTCTTCCTGGCTGGCATCACGGATGTCGATGATCTTGACCTGGAAGTTCAAACGCTGACCGGCCAACGGGTGGTTGCCGTCAACGGTCACGTCGTCGCCGTCCAGATCACGGATGGTGACGATTTGCATCTGGCCGTCTGGCGCGGAAGCGTGGAACTGCATGCCCACTTCCAGTTCGTCGACGCCTTCGAACATGCTGCGGCTCAGGGTGCTGACCAGTTCGGCAGCGTATTCGCCGTAGGCATCTTCAGGTTCAACGGAGACGTTCAGTTCGTCACCGACTGCTTTACCTTCCAGGGCTTTTTCCAGGCCCGGGATGATGTTACCTGCGCCTTGCAGGTAAACCAGCGGTGCGCCGCCGGCAGAGCTGTCGATGACCTCACCAGCGTCGTTGGTCAGGGTATAGTCGATGGAGACAGCCTTATTGGCGGCGATCAGCATGGGGCGAGACCTTTTGCATAAGAATATAGAAAGACCAAGTTTAGCGAAGCAAACGCCCGAAAGCGAACAGAACCCGGACGGACGGGTCGCTTCGGCAGGGTCGACGATCGAAGGCTTCCATCAGGACGAGGATGGCCACTGGGTTGTCGAGCTTTCCTGCGGCCATACCCAGCATCTGCGCCACCAGCCACCCTGGCAATCACGAGCCTGGGTTCTGGACCCCGCCAAGCGTATTGAAAAAATAGGCCAACCCTTTGATTGCGGTTGGTGCGCTCAAGGCTCGGTTAGCGATAACCTTGACGTCTGAAATATAGGTAGAAGGCCAGTCATAGGCGTTCACCCTTGCCATGCACCTCCAGAGAATCCGCATGCAAACTTTTTTTATCGCGCCCACCGATTTTGGTGTGGGTCTGACCTCTATCAGCCTCGGGCTGGTGCGAACCCTTGAGCGAGCCGGGCTGAAAGTCGGCTTCTTCAAACCGATTGCCCAGCCGCACCCTGGCGACACCGGCCCTGAACGTTCCACCGAACTGGTGGCCCGCACCCACGGCCTGAAGCCGCCGCAGCCGCTGGGCCTGGCTCACGTCGAGCGGATGCTCGGCGACGGTCAGCTGGATGAGCTGCTGGAAGAAATCATCACCCTGTACCAGCAAGCCGCCATCGGCAAAGACGTGCTGGTCGTCGAAGGCATGGTCCCGACCCGCAGCGCCAGCTACGCCGCGCGGGTCAACCTGCACCTGGCGAAAAGCCTGGATGCCGAGGTGATTCTGGTTTCGGCACCGGAAAACGAAGTGCTCACCGAATTGTCTGGCCGGGTCGAGTTGCAAGCGCAATTGTTTGGCGGTCCGAAGGACCCGAAAGTGCTCGGCGTGATTCTCAACAAGGTCAAAACCGATGAAAGCATGGAGGCTTTCGCCGCCCGCCTGAAGGAACACTCGCCCTTGCTGCGCAGCGGCGACTTCCGGCTGTTGGGCTGCATTCCGTTCCAGCCGGAACTGAACGCCCCGCGCACCCGTGACGTCGCGGACTTGATGGGCGCTCAGGTGCTCAACGCCGGCGACTATGAAACCCGGCGCATGAGCAAGATCATCATCTGCGCCCGCACCATGCGCAACACGGTCGAACTGCTCAAGCCCGGCGTGCTGGTGGTAACCCCCGGCGATCGCGACGACATCATCCTCGCCGTCAGCCTCGCCGCGATCAACGGCGTGCCGCTGGCCGGGCTGCTGCTGACCAGCGGCACCCTGCCCGACCCACGGATCATGGACCTCTGCCGAGGTGCCTTGCAGGCCGGTCTGCCGGTGTTGTCGGTGAGCACCGGCTCCTACGAAACCGCCAACCAGTTGAACGGTTTGAACAAGGAAATCCCGATCGACGACCGCGAGCGTGCGGAAATCATCACCGATTTCGTCGCCAGCCACCTCGACGCCAACTGGCTGCACCAGCGCTGCGGCACGCCGCGTGAAATGCGCCTGTCGCCGGCAGTGTTCCGTTATCAACTGATCCAGCGCGCCCAGGCGGCCAACAAACGTATCGTCCTGCCCGAAGGTAGCGAACCTTTGACGGTACAGGCGGCGGCGATCTGCCAGGCCCGTGGCATTGCTCGCTGCGTGTTGCTGGCCAAACCCGAAGACGTACAAGCGGTCGCGCGCGCCCAGGGCATCGAGTTGCCTGAGGGCCTGGAGATTCTCGACCCGGACCTGATCCGTCAGCGTTATGTCGAACCGATGGTCGCACTGCGCAAGACCAAAAGCCTCAACGCGCCAATGGCCGAGCAACAGCTGGAAGACACTGTGGTGATCGGCACCATGATGCTCGCGCTGGATGAAGTCGACGGGCTGGTGTCCGGGGTCATCCACTCCACCGCCAATACCATTCGCCCGGCATTGCAACTGATCAAGACCGCACCCGGCTGCACACTGGTGTCGTCGGTGTTTTTCATGCTGTTCCCGGAGGAAGTGCTGGTCTACGGCGACTGCATCATGAACCCGCACCCGAGTGCCAGCGAATTGGCCGAGATCGCCCTGCAAAGCGCCGACTCCGCCGCTGCCTTCGGGATCACGCCACGGGTGGCGATGCTCAGCTACTCCAGCGGCGAATCGGCCAGCGGCGAAGAAGTCGAGAAAGTCCGCGAGGCCACCTTGCTCGCCCACGAAGCACAGAACGCGCTGCTGATCGACGGGCCGTTGCAGTACGACGCCGCGGCCAACGAAGACGTGGCCCGGCAACTGGCGCCGAACAGTCAGGTAGCCGGTCGGGCAACCGTGTTCATTTTCCCCGACCTGAACACCGGCAACACCACTCACAAAGCCGTGCAACGCAGCGCCGACTGCGTCAGCCTCGGACCGATGCTGCAAGGCCTGCGCAAACCGGTAAATGATTTGCCGCGCGGCGCTCAGGTCGACGACATCGTCTACACCATTGCCCTGACTGCGATTCAAGCCGCCAACCGACCTATGGATGTTTAAATGCTGGATTCTCTACCTGCACCCTTGCGAGGCGTTATCGCCTCGCTGTTGTTGGCGCTGAACACGATCGTCTGCTGCACACCGCTGTTTGTCGTGGCAATCTTCAAATTGCTGCTGCCCTTCCCGACCGCACAGCGCTTCACCGACTGGCTGATGAGCCACATCCATGAAGCCTGGATCAGCAACAACAAGGCCTGGATGGACTTGCTCGGGCACACGCACTGGACGCTCAGCGGGCTCGAAGGCCTGGACTACCAGCACTCGTACCTGATCACCAGCAATCACCAGAGCTGGGTCGACATCATGGTGTTGCAGTACGTGCTCAACCGTCGGATTCGCCCGCTGAAGTTCTTCCTCAAGCAAGAATTGATCTGGGTGCCGGTGATCGGCCTGGCCTGGTGGGCGCTGGGCTTCCCGTTCATGAAGCGTTACTCCAAGGCCTATCTGGAAAAGCACCCGGAGAAGAAAGGCAAAGACCTGGAAACCACTCGCAAGACCTGCGACAAGTTCCGCAATAACCCGGTGGGGATTTTCAACTTCGTCGAAGGCACGCGCTTTACCGAAGGCAAGCACGCGCAGCAGCAATCACCGTTCCGCTACCTGCTCAAGCCCAAGGCTGGCGGTATTGCGTTTGTGCTGGATGCCATGGGTGAGCAACTGGAAGCCATCGTCAACGTGACCATTCACTACCCGGCTGGGCGCCCCGGTTATTGGGACCTGCTGTGCGGCAACGTGAAAGACGTGGTGGTGCACTTTCAGGAACTGAAGATCCCGCCGCAGTTCATCGGCAAGAACTACGACCAGGACGGCGTGTACCGCCTGGAGTTCCAGGGCTGGATCAACCAGTTGTGGGATGACAAGGATGCGCTGCTTGAGCAGATGCATCGCGAGTATTCCGGGAAGTAATCAGGTGTCTGTACCGGCCCTATCGCGAGCAGGCTCGCTCCCACAGTTAATTTGTTGTGAACACAAAATTTGTATTCAATAGAAACTCCATGTGGGAGCGAGCCTGCTCGCGATGGGGCCCGACCAGACACAAAAAAGCCCGCAGATGATTGCTCATCTGCGGGCTTTTTATTGGCAGCTAACGCTTAGATCGCACCGCGCTTACGCAGCAGGTCCAGCACTTGCTTGACGCTTTCTTCCAGCGACAACGACTGGGTGTCGACCACAAGGTCGGCGTCCAGCGGTACGTCGTACGGGAAGGAATCGCCCGGGATGTTGTCGCCACCTGCAGCGTACAAACCTTGCGGATCACGTGCGGCGCAGACCATCGGCGACGCCTGCACGTAAACGGTCAGCAAGCGGTCATCGCCAATCAGCGCCTTGGCCTGTGCACGGCCTTCGGCGTCCGGTGCGACAAACGCCGCCAGGGTCAGCAAACCAGCTTCGTTGAACTGGCGTGCGACGTGAGCCGCACGACGCCAGTTCTCGGTACGCCCGGCGCGATCCTGTGGCAGACCTTTGTTCAGGTCGTGACGCAGGTTCTGCCCATCGAGCACAAACACTGCACGGCCCATGTCGAACAGCTTGCGTTCAACCGCATAGGCCAGGGTGCTTTTGCCCGCGCCCGAGAGGCCGCTGAACAGCACGGTAGCCGGTTGCTGGCCGAAGCGCTGGGCACGCTCTTCGGTGGCTACATGGGCCAATTTTCCATGGTGCGTGGAGCTGCCATGCGCCAAAGGCTGGGCGACGATCATGCCGGCGCCGACGGTGCCGTTGGTCAAGCGGTCGATGATGATGAACGAACCGGTGGTGCGGTTGCTTTCATACCCGTCGAGGGCAATCGGCGCGTCGAGGCTGATCTTGACCTTACCGATCTCGTTCAGCTGCAAGGCACTGGCCGGGCCTTCTTCCAGAGTGTTCACGTCGACCTTGTTGACGATGCTGGCGATCGAGCCCGGCACGTAACTGGTGGCGCGCTTGATGTCGTATTTCTTGCCCGGCAGCATCGGCTCTTCAGCCATCCACACCAGCATCGCTTCGAAGCTGTCGGTGACCGGTGGCACGTTGTCGGCATGCACCAGCAAGTCGCCACGGGAGATGTCGATTTCGTCTTCCATGGTCAGCGTCACCGCCTGACCCGGGCCTGCGTGTTCCAGTTCACCTTCGAAAGTGACGATGGATTTCACGCGGCTGCTCTTGCCCGACGGCAGTACCACGACTTCGTCGCCCTTCTTGACGATACCGCTGGCCAGGGTGCCGGCGAAACCGCGGAAGTTCAGGTTCGGCCGGTTGACGTATTGCACCGGGAAACGCAGATCGGTGAAGTTACGGTCGCCCGCGACTTCCACGGTTTCAAGTATCTCCATCAGCGACTGGCCGGTGTACCACGGCGAGCGCTCGGACTTGTTCACCACGTTGTCGCCCTTCAGTGCCGACATCGGCACGAAGTGCATGCTGGTAGGCTTCATTTTCAAGCCTTCAGCGAACTTCAGGTAATCGGCCTTGATCGATTCGAACACGCCCTGATCGAAGTCCTTGAGGTCCATCTTGTTGATGGCAACGACGATGTGCTTGATGCCCAGCAACGAGGCAATGAAGCTGTGGCGACGGGTCTGGGTCTGCACGCCGTAACGGGCGTCGACCAGGATGATCGCCAGGTCACAGGTGGATGCACCGGTGGCCATGTTGCGGGTGTACTGCTCATGGCCAGGGGTGTCGGCAATGATGAATTTGCGCTTGGCGGTGGAGAAATAGCGGTACGCGACATCGATGGTGATGCCTTGTTCACGCTCGGCCTGCAGGCCGTCGACCAGCAACGCCAGGTCGATATCGTCACCGGTGGTGCCGACTTTTTTCGAGTCGCGGGTAATGGCTTCCAGATGATCCTCGTAGATCATCTTGGAGTCGTGCAGCAGGCGCCCGATCAGGGTGCTCTTGCCGTCGTCGACGTTACCGCACGTCAGAAAGCGCAGCAGCTCTTTACGTTCGTGCTGGCCCAGGTAGGCGAGGATGTCCTCGCTGATCAAATCAGATTGATGCGACATGACAGCCCCTTAGAAATAACCTTGACGTTTTTTGTCTTCCATCGAGCCGGCGCCATCGTGATCGATGACTCGGCCCTGGCGCTCGGAAGTTCGCGTCAGGAGCATTTCCTGAATGATGTCCGTGAGGCTTTCGGCCTCGGACTCCACCGCGCCCGTCAACGGGTAGCAGCCAAGGGTACGGAAACGCACTTTCTTTTTGACGATGCGGGCTTTGTCTTCGTCGCTCAGGTGCTCGAGGATGCGCTCGTCGTCGATCATGATCAGCGTGCCGTTCTTCTCGATGACCTCGCGCTCGGCGGCGAAGTACAGCGGGACGATCGGGATGCCTTCGAGGTAGATGTACTGCCAGATGTCCAGCTCGGTCCAGTTCGACAGCGGGAATACGCGGATCGATTCGCCTTTGTTGACCTTGCCGTTGTAGACGTTCCACAGCTCCGGGCGCTGGTTTTTCGGATCCCAGCGGTGCTTGCTGTCGCGGAACGAGTACACGCGCTCCTTGGCGCGGGATTTCTCTTCATCGCGGCGCGCACCACCGAAGGCTGCGTCGAAGCCGTACTTGTCCAAAGCCTGTTTCAGGCCTTCGGTCTTCATGATGTCGGTGTGCTTGGCACTGCCGTGGGTGAAGGGGTTGATCCCTTGAGCCACGCCTTCCGGGTTGACGTAGGTGATCAGGTCAAGGCCCAGCTCTGCGACCATCTTGTCGCGGAAGCTGTACATCTCCTGAAATTTCCATTGGGTGTCGACGTGCATCACCGGAAACGGCAGCTTGCCCGGGAAGAACGCCTTGCGTGCCAGATGCAGCATCACGGCGGAGTCTTTACCGATGGAGTACAGCATCACCGGGTTGTCGAACTCGGCGGCCACCTCGCGGATGATGTGGATGCTTTCCGCCTCCAGCTGTTTCAGATGCGTCAGTTTGTCGACCATGGCTACTCACGAAAGCTTTCTTATGAACGGCCAGCGGGCCGTGTTCGAGCGGCGAATGCTAGCACAGCGACCTCTTCTAATCAGGACGCCGACTAGATCGAAAGAGCATATGAATATACCTGCCTGTTCGGGCGCCGCAGGCCCTTGTGGGAGCGAGCCCGCTCGCGAAAGCGGTGTTGACTGACCCACCGCTATCGCGAGCAGACGAACGTCGCCCGGCTCTTCCCACATTTGATCCCCAGTGTTCGCAGATTCCAGGGATTCAAATCGGATTCGGGCAATCGATGAAGATGTGTTCAAGGGCAAACCGTCGCGCCAGATAATCCCCCAGCGCCTGCACGCCAAAGCGTTCGGTGGCGTGATGGCCGGCGGCGATGAAGCTGATGTCGTTTTCCCGGGCGCTGTGGAAGGTTTGTTCGGATGCTTCACCACTCAGGTACAGATCGACACCGGCCAGCACCGCCTGATCGATATAGCCCTGGCCACCGCCCGTGCACCAGCCGACGCGCCGGACCATTTTGCTGCCCTCGATCAACAATGGCTCACGCCCCATGACCTCTTGCACATGACGGGCAAAGTCGCGCGCGGTCATCGGCTCGGCGAGCGAACCGACCAGCCCGACCACTTTGAGGTTTTCCGGGTCCAGCGGGCCTTCGACGGTGATGTCCAGTTGGCGAGCCAGTTGCACGTTGTTGCCCACTTCCGGGTGCAAATCCAGCGGCAAGTGATAGGCCAGGAGGCTGATGTCGTGCTTGAGCAGGGTTTTGAGCCTACGCTGCTTCATACCGGTGATGCAGGGGTTTTCACCTTTCCAGA
Source organism: Pseudomonas sp. 05N432 (assembly GCF_056396945.1). Lineage (NCBI taxonomy): Bacteria > Pseudomonadati > Pseudomonadota > Gammaproteobacteria > Pseudomonadales > Pseudomonadaceae > Pseudomonas > Pseudomonas sp. 05N432. The sequence goes on from NZ_JBFTMM010000014.1 coordinate 54,329, forward strand.
AGTAGCCGTGGTGAACCAGCACCAGATCGGCCTTGGCGTCGACCGCGGCATCGAGCAACGCCTGGCTGGCCGTGACGCCGCTGACGATGCGCATGACCTGCGGCCGACCTTCGACTTGCAGGCCATTGGGGCAATAATCGGCAATCCGCGAACTGGCAAGGTAACGATCCGCTTCTTCTACCAGGGTGCTCAGGGCGACGGCCATAAAAGACTCCTAAATATCCCGTTCAGAGGCGCGCGCGGCCTCGTATAATGCGCGACATTATGGGCCGTCCATGGTCCTTCGTAACCTCCCAGGATTTGTTCAATGCTCAAGGGTCTGCGTTTTTTTGGCTGGCCGCTGCTGGCCGGCGTGCTTATCGCGTTGTTGATCATCCAGCGTTACCCGCAATGGGTCGGCCTGCCAACCCTGGATGTGAACCTGCAACAAGCCCCACAAACCACTCAGACCCAACAGGGACCGGTGTCTTACGCCGATGCCGTGGTCATTGCCGCACCGGCAGTGGTCAACCTCTACACCACCAAAGTGGTCAACAAAACCAGCCATCCGTTGTTTGAAGACCCGCAATTCCGGCGTTTCTTCGGCGACAACGCGCCCAAGCAGAAGCGCATGGAGTCGAGCCTCGGTTCCGGCGTGATCATGAGCCCTGAAGGTTATTTGCTGACCAACAACCACGTGACCACCGGCGCCGACCAGATCGTTGTCGCGCTCAAGGATGGTCGTGAAACCCTGGCTCGCGTGATCGGCAGCGACCCGGAAACCGACCTCGCGGTGCTGAAAATCGATTTGAAAAACCTGCCGTCGATCACCGTCGGCCGCTCGGAAAACATCCGCGTCGGCGATGTCGCGCTGGCCATCGGCAACCCGTTTGGTGTCGGCCAGACCGTGACCATGGGCATCATCAGCGCCACTGGGCGCAATCAGTTGGGCCTGAACAACTACGAAGACTTCATCCAGACCGACGCCGCGATCAACCCGGGCAACTCCGGCGGTGCGCTGGTAGACGCCAACGGCAACCTTACCGGGATCAACACCGCGATTTTCTCCAAGTCCGGCGGCTCACAAGGCATTGGTTTCGCGATCCCGATCAAGCTGGCGATGGAAGTGATGAAGTCGATCATCGAACACGGCCAGGTGATTCGCGGCTGGCTGGGGATTGAAGTGCAGCCGTTGAGTCAGGAACTGGCGGAATCGTACGGTCTGTCCGGGCGTCCGGGGATTGTGGTTGCGGGGATTTTCCGCGACGGCCCGGCACAAAAAGCCGGCCTGCAACTGGGCGATGTGATCCTCAGCATTGACGGCGAACCGGCCGGCGATGGCCGCCGTTCGATGAACCAGGTGGCGCGGATCAAACCGACCGACAAAGTGACTGTTCAGGTCATACGCAATGGCAAGGAACTCAAGCTGACCGCAGAAATCGGCCTGCGTCCGCCACCGGCCCCGGTCAAAGAAGAAGAGTAATTCGTAGGAACTGCCGAAGGTTCGGGCCGCGTTCGGACGATCTTTTCGAGGCCTTCGACAGCGCCAATCGTCTCGAAGCCTCTAAAAGCATACATTCTCATTAGGCATGTTATATTGTTTCAATATCGCTATTGGAACGATCTCATGCCGTCTCGTAAATTTGCTCCTCTGGCAGGCCTGGCCCTGGGTCTGCTGGGGGATCCGGTGTTCGCCGAAGACCCACAACCGCTTGAACTGGACACCATCAGCGTCACCTCCGATTACGAGTCCGCCACCGGCCCGGTGAACGGCTATCGCGCCACGCGATCGTCCAGCGCGACCAAAACCGACAGCGCAATCCGCGATATCCCGCAATCCATCAGCGTGATTCCTGCCAGCGTGCTCAAGGACCTGGGCAGCCACAATGTCGAGCGCGCGCTGGAGTTTGCCGGTGGCGTATCGAAACAGAACAACTTCGGCGGCCTGACACTGTATGAGTACAGCGTGCGTGGCTTCACCACCTCGGAGTTCTACAAGGACGGCTTCAGCGCGAACCGCGGTTACCCGAGCACCCCGGACGCCGCAAACGTCGAGCGCATCGAAGTGCTCAAGGGCCCCGCCGCCAGTCTTTACGGGCGCGGCGACCCTGGCGGTACGGTGAACATCGTCACCAAAAAACCGCAGCCCGAAGCCTTCAGCACCTTGCAGACCAGCGCCGGCAGTTGGGATCGTTACCGCACCGCGCTGGACGTCAACACCCCGCTCGATCCGCAAGGAGATGTGTTGTCGAGGGTCAATCTGGCGGTCGAAGACAACCACAGCTTTCGTGATCACGTCGACAGCCAGCGGGTGTTCGTTGCGCCGTCGCTCAGTTGGCAACTCAACCCGGACACCAGCCTGCTGCTGGAAAGCGAGATTGTCCGTCACAGTTCGACCTTCGACCGTGGCATCGTCGCGCCGAACAACAGCTGGAGCGGTGTCTCGCGCTCGACCTTCCTCGGTGAACCTGACGACGGCAACATCGACAACCACAACAATCTGTTGCAGGCGACCCTCGAACACCACCTCAACGACGCCTGGAAACTGCGCCTGGCCAGCCATTACAAGGAAGGCAAACTCTGGGGCTTTGCCTCGGAAGCCCGCCCGTTGAACGCCGATCAACACACGGTCAACCGCCGTTACCGAGAGCGCGACAACCGTTGGCACGACAGCATCACCCAGCTCGAACTGCGCGGTTTGTTCGACATCGGCAGCTGGCAACACGAACTGCTGATTGGCAGCGAGTACGAAAACTTCCGCAAGAACGAGCGGGTCACCACGATCGCTGGCGGCCCTTACGCGATCGACATCTACGACCCGGTTTACGGTCAGCCCAAACCCGATGGCAAGCGCTCGGGCCCGGACTTTTTCGAGCAGGTCGAAAGCCAGGCACTGAACCTTCAGGACCAGATCGTGTTCACCGAGCGCCTGCGCGGCATGCTCGGGGTACGCTTGGAACACTTCGAGCAAACCATCGACGACCACACGCTGAACAACCGCAGCCGACAGCACCACGACGCTCTGACCCAACGCGCCGGTCTGCTCTATCAACTGACGCCACAGCATGGACTGTTCGCCAACGCCTCGACCTCGTTCAAACCGAACAACGGCCTGGATGCCACAGGCAAATCCTTCGATCCGGAAGAAGGCGTTGGCTACGAGGTCGGGATTAAGAGCGAGCTGTTCGATGAGCGCCTGAGCAGCACCCTCGCCGCTTTTCGGATCGAGAAAGAAAACGTTCTCGCCCTCGACCCCGCCACCGATAGCAACCGCGCCATGGGCAAGGCCCGCAGCCAGGGTTTCGATCTGCAAGTGAGCGGGCAACTCACTGACGCTGTGCGAGTGATCGGTGCGTTTGCGTACATCGACGCCGAGGTTACCCAAGGCGACAAAGCCATTGCGACCGGTAGCCGGATTCTCGGCGTGGCCAGGCACAGCGGCAGTTTGCTGGGCGTTTATGAATTTCAGGAAGGTCTGCTGCGTGGCTCGGATGTCGGCGCGGCCTACACCTATGTCGGCGATCGCTCGGGCGAAGCCGGCAGCGACTTCGAACTGCCGGCCTACCACACCGTCGACCTGCTGGCCCATTACAAGGCCAGTGAAAACGTCACGTTGGGGCTGAACCTGAACAACCTTTTCGACGAGAAATACTTCGAGCGCTCCTACAGCAACTACTGGGTCAACCCCGGCGAGCCGCGCAATTTCACCGTCAGCCTGACACTCAACCTGTAAAAGGAAGTCACCATGCAACACTTCAAACCCGTAGCGCTCAGCCTGCTGCTCGGCCTGATGTTTACCGGCCAGGTCTCGGCCCATGGCCTGTGGACCGAACAACGTCGCGGCAACATCGAAGTCATCTACGGCCACGGCGCCGAAGACAACGCCTTCAAGGCGCAAAAAATCAGCGGCGCCTGGGCCTACGACATCGGCGGCAAAATGATCCCGGTTACCGTAGAACGCCTGGCCGATCACGCGCGCCTGCAACCACTCAAATCGCCAGCGGTGCTGGCCGTGGCGCTGGACAATGGCATGTGGTCGCAGACTGCCGACAAAAAGTGGATCAATCAGGGGCGCAGCAAAGTGCCGGGCGCCATCGAGTCGACCCAGACGTTCAAGTACAGCCTGGCGATTTATCAGCCGGGAGCGACGCTGCCTAAACTCGATCAGATCAAACTGCTGATTGTGCCGGAAGTTGATCCGCTGACCGTTGGCCCGGGCAAATCATTGCCGGTGCGGGTGTTGCTCGATGGCAAACCGGCGGCGGGGATCAAGTTGATTGGCGACTATCGCAATGCGCCGAACACCTTGAGCACGGAAACCGATGCCGAAGGCCGGGCGCAGGTGCTGGTGCGCAACGAAGGGTTGAATGTGATTGCCGCGCAGGTGGAAATCCCGTTGAAGGACAATCCGGATGTGGCGACGCGAGGGGTGTTCAGTTCGTTGACGTTCCTCGGTGAACCGCATCACGAGTGAATGAGGTTGAGGGGTGGTTTGAATCATAGGCAGATCCAGAAACCACCCCTCACCCCAGCCCTCTCCCCGAGGGGGGAGAGGGGGAAAGGGAGCCGAACTCTGTTGTTTTCAAAACCTGAGTTCGGCTTGATCTCTCAGGTCGCAGCACATCGACCAGCCCCTCTCGGTCAGTTCCCTCGCCCCTCTGGGGAGAGGGTTAGGGTGAGGGGATGGTTTTAGAGATCGCCCAAACCGTCGATCAACGCCTGGTTCTGCTCTGGCGTACCGATGGTGATACGCAGGAACTGGGCAATCCGTTCCTGCTTGAAGTGCCGGACGATCACGCCTTGCTCGCGCAACTTCGCCGCCAGGCCTGCCGCGTCATGCTGCGGGTGACGGGCGAAGATGAAGTTCGCCGCCGACGGCAACACCTCAAAGCCCTTCTCCTGCATGTGCTTGACCACCCACTCGCGACTCTCGATCACCAGCTGGCAGGTCTTGTCGAAGTGCTCGCGATCGGCAAACGCCGCTGCCGCACCGACAATCGCCAGGCGATCCAGGGGATAGGAGTTGAAGCTGTTCTTGATCCGCTCCAGCGCCTCGATCAGGTCCGGATGCCCTACCGCCAGGCCCACGCGCAAACCGGCCAGCGAACGCGACTTGGAGAGGGTCTGAGTCACCAGCAGGTTCGGGTAACGGTCGACCAGGCTGATTGCGGTTTCACCGCCGAAATCGACATAGGCTTCGTCGACCACCACCACCGAATCAGGGCTGGCCTTGAGGATTTGCTCGACGGCGTCCAGCGCCAACAGGCAACCGGTCGGGGCGTTCGGGTTGGGGAAAATGATCCCGCCGTTCGGCTTGGCATAATCCGCAACACGAATCTGGAACTGCTCGTCCAGCGGTACCGCGTCGAATGGAATGCCGTACAAGCCGCAATACACCGGATAAAAGCTGTAGCTGATGTCCGGGAACAGTAACGGTTTATCGTGTTGCAGCAAACCGTGAAAGATGTGCGCCAGGACTTCATCCGAACCATTGCCGAGGAACACCTGATTGCCCTGTACACCGTAATACTCAGCCACTGCCTGCTTGAGCAGGTCGCTGTTGGGGTCCGGGTACAGACGCAGGTTGTCATTCAGTTCGGTTTGCATCGCCGCCAGTGCTTTAGGCGATGGGCCGTAAGGGTTTTCGTTGGTGTTGAGCTTGACCAGCTTCGCCAGTTTCGGCTGCTCGCCCGGTACGTATGGCACCAGATCCTTGACGAATGGACTCCAGAATTTGCTCATGCTCAGTTCCCCTGCTTGTCGTCAACGATGCGGTATTCGGCGCTGCGGGCGTGAGCGGTCAGCGACTCGCCACGGGCCAGCACGGAAGCGGTCTTGCCCAGTTCGGAGGCACCCTGCTCGGAGCAGAAGATAATCGACGAACGTTTCTGGAAGTCATACACACCCAGCGGCGAGGAGAAACGCGCGGTGCCGGAAGTCGGCAGCACGTGGTTGGGACCGGCGCAGTAATCGCCCAAAGCCTCGGACGTATGGCGGCCCATGAAGATTGCGCCGGCGTGGCGGATCTGCGGCAACCAGGCTTGCGGATCGGCCACCGACAGTTCCAGGTGTTCCGGCGCAATGCGGTTGGCCACGTCGATGGCTTGCTGCATGTCGCGAACCTGAATCAGCGCACCACGGCCATTGATCGAGGTGTTGATGATTTCGGCGCGTTCCATGGTCGGCAGCAGTTTGGCGATGCTTGCCGCCACCTGGTCGAGGAACCCGGCATCGGGGCTGACCAGAATCGCCTGCGCGTCTTCGTCGTGCTCGGCCTGGGAGAACAGGTCCATGGCGATCCAGTCCGGATCGGTCTGGCCGTCGCACACCACGAGGATTTCCGAAGGGCCGGCAATCATGTCGATACCGACCTGGCCGAACACATGACGCTTGGCGGTGGCGACATAGATGTTGCCCGGGCCAACGACCTTGTCGACCTTCGGCACGCTTTCGGTGCCGTAGGCCAGCGCGGCAACCGCTTGCGCGCCACCGATGGTGAACACCCGGTCGACGCCCGCGATGCACGCCGCTGCCAGCACCAGTTCGTTGACTTCACCGCGTGGCGTCGGTACGACCATGACCACTTCGGTCACGCCGGCCACCTTGGCCGGAATCGCATTCATCAACACCGAAGACGGGTAAGACGCCTTGCCGCCCGGCACGTACAGGCCGGCGCGATCCAGCGGCGTGACTTTCTGGCCCAGCACCGTGCCGTCGGCTTCGGTGTAGCTCCAGGAGTCCTGCTTCTGTTTTTCGTGGTAGCTGCGCACCCGCGCCGCGGCTTTTTCCAGCGCTTCGCGTTGAGGCACGGTGATCCGGGTCAGTGCCAGTTCCAGGCGCTCGCGCGGCAGGATCAGGTCGGCCATCGACGCCACTTGCAGGCCGTCGAATTTCTGGGTGAACTCAACCAGCGCCGCGTCGCCGCGCTCACGCACAGCCTTGATGATGTCCAGCACCCGCTGATTGACCGAGTCGTCAGACACACTTTCCCAGCTCAGCAGATGATCCAGATGATGCGCGAAATCCGGGTCAGCAGCGTTGAGTCGGCGAATTGCAGTCGGTGCGGTCATAGCGGGAGCCTCATAGGATTGGCGAAAAACTCAGGTACCCGAAGCTAGCACTCCATCCGCTTGGGCACCTGAGAATTCTGGCTATGAGGCGGATAGACGGGCGCGACGGAGCGTCGCGCAGGTGAATCAGCCGCGGTGTCGAGACTCCACTGCCTTGCGCAGGGTGTCGATCAACGCCTGGATACGGGCGTGCTGCATTTTCATCGAAGCTTTGTTGACGATCAGCCGGGAACTGATGGCAGCAATGAAATCCTGTGGCTCCAGGCCGTTGGCCCGCAGCGTGTTACCGGTATCGACCACGTCGATGATCTTGTCCGCCAGACCGATCAGCGGTGCCAGTTCCATCGAGCCATATAGCTTGATGATGTCGACCTGACGACCCTGCTCTGCGTAATAACGCTTGGCAACGTTGACGAACTTGGTGGCGATGCGCAGACGGCCCTTGGGCTCGACCGCGCCGACTTTACCTGCGGTCATCAGCTTGCACTGGGCAATTTGCAGGTCCAGTGGCTCGTACAGGCCCTGGCCGCCGTATTCCATCAGCACATCTTTACCGGCGACGCCCAGGTCAGCGGCACCATGCTCGACATAGGTCGGCACATCGGTGGCGCGCACGATCAGCAAGCGCACATCGGCCTGGGTCGTGGGGATGATCAGCTTGCGGCTCTTGTCCGGATTCTCGGTCGGCACGATGCCCGCTTCAGCCAGAAGCGGCAGGGTGTCGTCAAGGATGCGGCCCTTGGACAGTGCGATGGTCAACATGGGAAACGTCAGTCCTTATCAAGGTACTCATGCCCGGTCGCAAATGGCGCCGGACACACATCGAGCCGTAACGGGCTCGATCTTAACAAATCAACGGGCACGTCCCTGCGCCCATGAAGCAGAAACTAGCCCGGTACGCGGCGGATTTTCGCGCCGAGCATCTGCAGTTTCTCTTCGATGCACTCGTAACCACGGTCGATGTGGTAGATGCGATCGATCAGCGTGTCGCCTTCGGCGATCAGCGCCGAAATCACCAGGCTGGCCGAAGCCCGCAGGTCGGTGGCCATGACTGGCGCGCCCTTGAGCTTTTCGATGCCGGTGACGATCGCAGTGTTGCCTTCGACCTGGATGTGAGCGCCCATGCGGTGCAGCTCGTAGACGTGCATGAAGCGGTTTTCGAAGATCGTCTCGATCACTGCGCCCGTGCCTTCGGCAATCGCGTTGAGGGAGATGAACTGCGCTTGCATGTCGGTCGGGAACGCCGGGTACGGAGCGGTACGCACGTTGACGGCTTTCGGCCGCTTGCCGTGCATGTTCAGCTCGATCCAGTCTTCGCCGGTAGTGATTTCAGCGCCGGCTTCCTTGAGTTTTTCCAGAACGGCTTCAAGGATGGTCGGATCGGTGTCCTTGACCTTCACGCGGCCGCCAGTCACGGCAGCAGCCACCAGGTAAGTACCGGTTTCGATACGGTCCGGCATCACTTTGTAAGTCGTGGTGTGCAGACGTTCGACGCCGTCGATGGTAATGGTGTCGGTACCGGCACCGGAAACCTTCGCGCCCATGGCGTTCAGGAAGTTCGCCAGGTCGACGACTTCAGGCTCGCGAGCGGCGTTAGCCAGAACGCTGCGGCCCTTGGCCAGGGCGGCCGCCATCATGATGTTCTCGGTACCGGTCACGCTGACGGTATCGAAGAAGAAGTTTGCACCGCGCAGGCCGCCTTCTGGCGCCTTGGCCTTGATGTAGCCGCCTTCCACGTCAATGACTGCACCCATGGCTTCAAGGCCACGGATGTGCAGGTCGACCGGACGCGAACCGATGGCGCAACCGCCAGGCAGTGCGACTTCAGCTTCACCGAAACGCGCGACCATCGGGCCCAGAACCAGAATCGACGCACGCATGGTTTTAACCAGTTCGTACGGAGCGATCAGGGTCTTGATGGTCCGCGGGTCGATTTCGACGCTGAGTTTCTCGTCGATCACCGGCTCGATGCCCATGCGACCGAACAGCTCGATCATGGTGGTGATGTCGTGCAGGTGCGGCAGGTTGGCGACCGTCACCGGGCCATCGCACAGCAGCGTTGCCGCCAGAATCGGCAGGGCAGAGTTCTTTGCCCCGGAAATGCGGATTTCGCCATCAAGACGAACACCGCCGGTAATAATCAGTTTATCCATAAGAATCTCGACGCCCTTGGGCTCAGGTGCGCTCGGCCCAGGCCGCGCTGCTGAAAAATTTCATAGTGACCGCATGGATGCTGCCATCGGTGATCCATGGGTTCAAATGGGCATAGATCTGCTGCTGACGCTTGACCGGGCTCAATGCCGCCAGTTCATCGCTAATCACGTTCAGCTGAAAGTTGCAGCCTTCGCCCTCAACTTCTACCTGTACTGATAAAAGAGTCTCGGACAGCTTTCCTTCAAGAAAGCTCTTCACTTCGTTGGCCTGCATGCTCAACCTCAATCGGCGCCCTGTGCGCGCGGGTCGGACATCATACAAAAAAGCCCCGCGCCTGCGAACCCCGCATAGCAGGACTCTGACGGGGGGCTTCTTTATAGATGATAGTTAGGGGTGTGCCAACAGCTCGGTCAATTCGCTGACCTGAGCGATTTCACGCATGTCGTCAGGCAAGGCACGGATGCTCAGCGCCTTGCCCGCCGCTTGCGCGTCACGCATGAAACACAGCAACAACGACAAACCGACGCTGCTGGACTTTTGCACACCCGAGCAATCAACTACCAGGGCCGACGCCGTGCTCGACTTGATCAAGGCCTGGCCCTGCTTGCGCAAGGCCGGCCCGGTACTGTAATCGAGTACGCCGCTGAGCATCAGCTCACCGGCCTCGCCCATGCTGACAGCCGACTCACTCATTGAACGGACTTCTTCTGAGTCGCTTCTGCGTCGGTCTTTTCCTTGGCCTTGGCGACTTCACCGGCCCAACCATTGATGGTCGCGTCCAGGTTATTGCCATTGCGCTGCATCGCGTCGCTGAACTGATCACGGAACAGCTTGCCAATGTTGATGCCGTTGATGATCACGTTACGCAGCTTCCACTCGCCATTGATCTTTTCGAGTGTGTAGGACACAGGATAGATCGCGCCATTGCTGCCTTTGACCGTCATGCCAACGCTGGTACGGTCTCCCGACTCATCCTTGGCCGCGTCAACGGTAATGCCCTGATTGTTGTACTCAAGCAAAGCATTGCCATAGAACTGGAAGAGCCCGCGCTTGAAGTTATCTTCAAAGGTTTTCATTTGCGCAGGTGTGGCGTTGCGCGAGTACTTGACCGTCATGATGCTCTTGGAGATGCCCTCGGCATCCACCACGGGCCCGACGATGGCATTCAAGGCATCGTAAAAGCCTTTCGGATCCTGCTTGTACTTCGCTTTATTGGCCGACAGATCGGCGAGCAACCGATTGGTGGTGTCCTGCACGATATCGTGCGCGGACTGCGCAGCCACGGCGTTACCCATGAACGGCAAGACCGCAAGTAATACCAACAGGCCACGTCGCAAGGTTGAGATCATGAAAAAAACTCCTTATTTAGCGTCTTTGCTAACGGTATTGAGCAGGAATTTACCGATCAGGTCTTCGAGCACCAGCGATGACTGCGTGTCATGGATGGTCCCGCCATCCTTGAGCAGGGCCTGTTCCCCGCCCACGCTGATACCGATGTATTTCTCGCCCAACAGGCCAGCCGTGAGGATAGATGCAGTGGAGTCGGTCGGCAGATTATCTACCCGCTTTTCCAGCTGCATGGTCACTCGTCCGGTGAAACTGTCGCGATCCAGATCGATTGCCGTGACCTTGCCGATAGTCACACCGGCCATGGTCACTTTTGATCTGACCGTCAAACCGGCGATATTGTCGAAATACGCATAAAGTTTATAGCTGTCGGTGCTCGAAACRGGGGACAGTCCACTGACCCGCAGGGCAAGCAACACTAAAGCCAGGATGCCAGCCAGCAAGAAAAGGCCGACACCGATTTCCAGGGTGCGGTTTTGCATCAGAAATCTCCAAACATCAAGGCAGTCAAAATAAAGTCCAGGCCGAGGATGGCCAATGAGGCATACACCACGGTTTTGGTGGTGGCACGACTGATCCCTTCCGAAGTGGGCTCACAGTCATAGCCTTGGAATACGGCGATCCAGGTCACGACAAAGGCAAATACAATGCTTTTAATGATGCCATTGAATACGTCACCGTCGAACGTCACGCTGTTTTGCATGTTCGACCAGTAGGAGCCCTCATACACACCCAACCAGTCGACAGCCACCCAGGAACCGCCCCAGATACCGACCACGCTGAAAATCATCGCCAGCACTGGAAGGGAGATGAAACCGGCCCACAGACGGGGGGCAATGATGTACTTGAGCGGGTCGACGCCAATCATTTCCAGACTGGACAACTGCTCGGTGGACTTCATGTTGCCGATCTCGGCGGTCAACGCAGAACCGGCACGCCCGGCGAACAGCAATGCGGTCACCACCGGCCCCAGCTCACGCAACAGCGTCAGCGCAACCATCTGCCCGACCGCCTGCTCCGAACCGTAGCTGGACAAAATGTTGAAGCCCTGTAACGCCAGCACCATGCCGATGAATATCCCGGAGACCACGATGATCACCAGGGACATCACGCCAACCGAGTGCAACTGCTTGACCAGCAGGCCAAATGCGCCACTGACGCCACCGCGCCCCAACAGCACGTGAAACAGGAACAGCGATGAACGACCGAGCACCGCGATGCTGTCGATGCCGGTCTGGCCGAATCGACGAACTCTCTCTATTAGTGAAATCTTGCGCATCAGCGCTTCCCCAGAAGATCTGCGCGGTAATCCGTCGCTGGAAAGTGGAACGGTACCGGCCCGTCTGGATCACCCTTCATGAATTGGTGAATCCGCGGATTATCGGAATTCATCAGCTCATCGGGAGTCCCCTGCCCCAACACCTGCCCATCGCCTACAACATACAGGTAGTCGGCAATACTCGCGGTTTCGGCCAGGTCATGGGAAACCACGATGCTGGTGATGCCCAAGGCGTCGTTAAGCAGGCGGATCAGGCGCACGAGAACACCCATGGCGATTGGGTCCTGCCCGACAAAAGGCTCGTCGTACATCAGAATTTGCGGATCGAGGGCAATCGCCCGTGCCAGCGCGACACGGCGCTTCATGCCGCCGGACAACTCATCGGGCATCAGGTCGATGGCACCGCGCAACCCCACCGCCTGCAATTTGAGCAGGACGATGTCACGGATCATTTCATCCGGAAGTTTGGTGTGAACACGCAGCGGAAAGGCGATGTTTTCGAAAACATCGAGGTCCGTGAACAGCGCGCCGCTCTGAAACAGCACGCCCATATGCTTGCGCGCATCGAACAGGTCGCTACGAGACAGGGTGGGCAAATTTTGCCCGTTGACCCACACTTCGCCACTTGAAGGGCGCAACTGTGCGCCCATCAGGCGCAGCAGTGTGGTTTTTCCGCAACCGGAAGGTCCCATGATGCCGGTGACCTTACCGCGCGGAATGCGAATATCGACATTATTGAAAATGCTGCGCGCGCCGCGCTTGAAGGACACTCCCTTCAGCTCGACCGCGTAGGCGTTATCGGCACTCATCTAAACTCCTTGCGATGCAAGCCTCTCACTCGGACGCCGGGCTCCCTGCCGAGAGCACACAACAACCTGGGCAGGCCGAACTGGCGACGAACTATATCACCGCTAATGCAAAGCGCCCAAGGCCGAAGCCCGCGGTGTTCAGCATCAAGACAGGCAAATAGACGCAAGTTTCAGCGTTTGCGGGGGGCGCCTGAATAAAGCACGACGAACTAACGTGAGGGATTTGCTCATTACCGCTATAATCGCCGCCTTTTCTCAGGCTATACGATTTCTGACATGAGCCAATCCAGCGACCTGATTCAATCAGCACAACGCACCATCCGCCTCGAGCTTGAAGCCGTAGAAGGCTTGCTGGCCCACATCGACGCAGATTTCGTACGCGCTTGCGAGATGATTCTGGCCAGCAAAGGCCGCGTGGTCGTGGTCGGCATGGGCAAATCGGGGCACATCGGCAACAAGATTGCCGCCACCCTTGCCAGCACCGGCACCACGGCTTTTTTCGTCCACCCGGCCGAAGCCAGTCATGGCGATATGGGCATGATCACTCGCGATGACATCATCCTCGCGTTGTCGAACTCCGGCTCCACCAACGAAATCGTCACGCTGCTGCCGCTGATCAAGCGCCTGGGCATCAAGCTGATCAGCCTGACCGGCAATCCTGATTCGCCGCTGGCCAAGGCTGCCGAAGTGAACCTCAATGTTCATGTCGAGCACGAAGCCTGCCCGCTGAACCTGGCACCGACCTCCTCCACCACGGCGGCGCTGGTGATGGGCGATGCACTGGCCGTTGCCTTGCTGGAAGCCCGCGGCTTCACTGCCGAAGACTTCGCGTTCTCACACCCTGGCGGCGCTCTGGGTCGCCGTTTGTTGCTGAAAGTCGAAAACGTCATGCACGCGGGCCAGGAGTTGCCGCAAGTCGTGCGCGGCACGCCGCTCAAAGACGCGCTGATGGAAATGACCCGCAAGGGCCTGGGCATGACCGTGGTATTGGAAGCTGACGGCAAACTCGCCGGCATTTTCACGGACGGCGACCTGCGTCGCACACTCGACCGGACCATCGACATCCATCAAGCCACCATTGACGACGTCATGACGCCTCATGGCAAGACTGCGCGCGCTGAAATGCTCGCCGCCGAAGCCCTGAAAATCATGGAAGACCACAAAATCAATGCACTGGTGGTGGTCGACAACGAGGACCGTCCGGTGGGCGCCTTGAACATGCACGACTTGCTGCGTGCGGGAGTAATGTAATGAGCACGGACCTGCTGCAACGCGGCAAAAACATCAAGCTCGCGGTCTTCGACGTCGATGGCGTGCTGACCGACGGCCGCCTGTACTTTCTCGAAGACGGCAGCGAATTCAAGACCTTCAACACTCTCGACGGCCAGGGCATCAAGATGCTGATGGCCTCCGGCGTAACGACCGCCATCATCAGCGGACGCAAGACCCCGGTGGTCGAGCGACGCGCCAAAAACCTTGGTATTCCTCACCTGTATCAGGGCCGCGAGGACAAACTGGTAGTGCTTGACGAGCTTCTGGCGCAACTGGGCCTAAGCTATGAGCAGGTTGCCTACCTGGGCGACGACCTGCCGGATCTGCCGGTGATTCGCCGTGTTGGCCTGGGCATGGCAGTGGCCAACGCCGCCAGCTTCGTCCGCGAACACGCTCACGGCATCACTCAGGCCCGTGGCGGCGAAGGTGCCGCTCGCGAGTTCTGCGAGCTGATCCTGCGTGCCCAGGGCAACCTTGAAGCGGCTAATGCCGCGTACCTGTGAGCCACTTATGCTGAGCAAGAAAATTCGCAACATAGTGTTTTTCGGGGTCATCGCCGCGTTGCTCGTGGCCGTTGGCTACTGGAACATCAGCCCCGAACGCTTTCTCGACAAGCCGGTAGCACACGTCGACGAGAGCCAGATCGACTATTACGCCATCAACGCCCACAGCGTGCAGTTCCTGCCCGATGGTAAATTGCAGTACGACCTGACGTCCGACAAGGTCGAGCATGTCAAGGCGACCGACATCACCCTGCTGACCAACCCCGACCTGAACATGTATCGGGGCACCGTGTACCCCTGGCACGTCCAGAGCAAGCGTGGCGAGGTCAATTCAGGCGGTACTGAAGTTGAATTGATCGACTCGGTGCGTATCGCACGCACGGACGAGCAGAACCGTCCAATGCTGATTACCAGTAGTCGTATGACGGTATTCCCGCAAGAGCAATATGCGCAGACCGAGCAAGCCGTTAGAATCGACGGCGCTGGTGGTGTATCGACGGGTAACGGAATGAAAGCGTATTTGAAAGACAGCAGGATACACCTGCTATCGAACGTAAGAGGACAGTATGAGGCTCGTTAAAACTCTCCCTATTTTGCTCAGTCTGGGCGCAGCACTGGGAAGCGTGAGCGCCTGGGCTCTGCCGAACGATAGCCAGCAACCCATTCGCATTCAGGCTGACGATGCTCAGCTGGACGACAAGAATGGCGTGGCCACCTACAAAGGTGACGTGATCATTACCCAGGGCTCGATGATCATCAAAGGCAACACCGTGACCATTACCCGCACCAAGGCCGGCGACATCGATGTCGTGACCTCGGTGGGCAACCTGGCGTATTTCGAGCAGTTGCAAAAGCCTACCGACACGAAACCCGTCCAGGGCTATGGGGTGACTATCCAGTACCATGCTTCGCAAAACCGCATCGTACTGATCGACCGCGCCAAGGTGATCAACGAAGGCAACACCACTGAAGGCGAGAAAATCGTCTACGACACCGTCAAGCAGGTTGCTAACGCAGGCCGCGCTACCGGTTCATCGGTGACCGCACCGCGCCCACGAGTCGATATGGTTATCCAGCCGAAAAAGAAAACCGACGAGCAGAAGGCCCAGTAATGGCAACTCTGAAAGCCCAGCATCTGGCCAAGAGCTACAAGAGCCGCCAGGTCGTGCGTGACGTCAGCCTGTCGATCGACAGCGGCCAGATCGTCGGCCTGCTTGGCCCGAACGGTGCCGGCAAGACAACCTGCTTCTACATGATCGTGGGCCTGGTCCAGGCCGATCAGGGGCGCGTACTGATCGACGACCTGGACGTCAGCCACCAGCCAATGCACGGTCGTGCACGAGCGGGTATCGGCTACCTGCCACAAGAAGCGTCGATCTTCCGCAAACTTTCGGTCGCCGACAACATCATGGCCATCCTCGAGACCCGCAAGGAACTCGACAAGGCCGGTCGTCGCAAAGAGCTGGAAAGCCTGCTGCAGGAATTCCACATCAACCACATCCGCGACAACCTCGGCATGAGCCTTTCCGGTGGCGAGCGTCGCCGTGTGGAAATCGCTCGCGCCCTGGCCACGGCGCCGAAATTCATCCTGCTCGACGAACCTTTCGCCGGCGTGGACCCGATTTCGGTGGGCGACATCAAGCAGATCATTCATCACCTCAAGGCCAAGGGTATCGGCGTGCTGATCACGGACCACAACGTTCGTGAAACCCTGGACATCTGCGAAACCGCCTACATCGTCAACGACGGCCAACTGATCGCCGAAGGCGACGCCGAAACCATCCTGGCCAACGACCTGGTCAAGGAAGTGTATCTGGGCCATGAGTTCCGCCTGTAAGCACTGAGGTGCCTGGTCAGTCGCCGGAGCGCTTGCCCCAATAAAACTATACGTATTTATTGTTACAGCGCTCTAGGCAAACACTTCAGTTTCAGGCATATAATTTGCTTATGTTTGGCGCTCCGGCGCCCTGTAGTGGATGGCGCATGTGCGCCGGCGAATAAGGTGTTAAGCCCCTGCCATGAAACCATCGCTAGTCTTGAGAATGGGCCAGCAGCTGACGATGACACCGCAGCTGCAACAGGCCATCCGCCTGCTCCAATTGTCGACCCTGGACCTGCAACAGGAAATCCAGGAGGCACTGGAGTCCAATCCAATGCTCGAACGCCAGGAAGAAGGCGACGACTTCGATAACGCCGACCCGATGGCGGACAATATCGAGCAGAAACCCAACACCGACATCCAGGAACCCTCCTACCAGGAAACCGCGCCTACGGTCGATAACCTCGAGGAAGGCGACTGGAACGAGCGCATTCCTAACGAACTGCCGGTCGACACCGCCTGGGAAGACGTTTACCAGACCAGCGCCAGCAGCCTGCCAAGCAACGATGACGACGAATGGGATTTCACCACTCGCACTTCCGCAGGCGAAAGCCTGCAGAGCCATCTGCTCTGGCAATTGAACCTGGCGCCGATGTCCGACACCGATCGACTGATCGCGGTGACATTGATCGACTGCATCAACAATCAGGGCTACCTGGACGAAACCCTCGAGGAAATCCTCGAAGCCTTCGATCCAGAACTGGACATCGAGCTCGACGAGATCGAAGCCGTCCTGCATCGCATCCAGCAATTCGAGCCGGCCGGTATCGGCGCACGCAATCTCAGCGAATGCCTATCGCTGCAACTGCGTCAATTGCCCGCCAAAACCCCTTGGCTGGCCGAGGCCAAGCGACTCGTAATCGATTACATCGACCTGCTGGGCAGCCGCGACTACAGCCAGTTGATGCGCCGCATGAAGCTCAAGGAAGATGAGCTGCGCCAGGTCATCGAACTGGTGCAGAGCCTCAACCCGCGTCCGGGCTCGCAGATCGAATCCAGCGAAGCCGAGTACGTGGTTCCCGACGTCATCGTGCGCAAAGACAACGAGCGCTGGCTGGTGGAGCTGAACCAGGAGTCGGTTCCGCGCCTGCGCGTCAACCCGCAGTACGCCGGCTTCGTCCGTCGCGCCGACACCAGCGCCGATAACACCTTCATGCGCAATCAGTTGCAGGAAGCGCGCTGGTTCATCAAGAGCCTGCAAAGCCGCAACGAAACCCTGATGAAAGTCGCCACCCAGATCGTCGAGCACCAGCGCGGCTTCCTTGAGTACGGCGATGAAGCCATGAAGCCGTTGGTCCTGCATGACATCGCGGAAGCGGTCGGCATGCACGAGTCGACGATTTCACGAGTGACCACGCAAAAATTCATGCATACCCCACGCGGTATTTATGAACTGAAATATTTTTTCTCCAGCCATGTCAGTACCTCTGAAGGCGGTGAATGCTCGTCCACAGCGATCCGCGCGATCATCAAAAAACTGGTTGCCGCGGAAAATCAGAAAAAGCCGTTGAGTGACAGCAAGATCGCTGGTTTACTGGAGGCACAAGGCATTCAGGTGGCCCGCCGCACCGTCGCCAAGTACCGCGAGTCCCTGGGGATCGCGCCTTCGAGCGAACGCAAGCGGTTGATGTGACGGGCTACGCCATAGCGTTCCAGGGTGTGTTCGAAAGCTTTTCGGACACGCTCTAGTGGCAGGCAAGCCAGCCTGCCGCCTTATGCACTGGCAACGAAGGAGAAGCTGTATGCAAGTCAACATCAGTGGACACCAACTGGAAGTGACCGAACCCCTGCGCATCTACATCGGCGAAAAGCTCGACCGATTAGAAAGGCATTTCGACAAGATCACCAATGTGCAGGTCACGTTGACCGTCGAGAAGCTGCTGCAGAAAATCGAAGCCACGCTGCATATCCCCGGTGGAGAAGTGGTCGCCAACGCTGAGCATAACGACATGTATGCCGCGATCGACGCCCTGACCGACAAGCTGGATAAACAACTCAAAAAGCATAAGGAAAAGACCCAGAGCCTCCTCCAGGGCGCGACCGGTCGTTAACACTCCCAACCCATGATCCGACTTGAAAACATCCTGACCCCCGGCCGTTCCTTGGTGAACGTGCCGGGCGGCAGTAAAAAGAAAGCCCTCGAACAAATTGCCAACCTGATCGCCCGTGAAGTGCCGGGTCTGGCCATGCAGGATGTCTTTGAGAGTCTGGTCGCCCGTGAAAAACTCGGTTCCACCGGTTTTGGCAACGGCATCGCCATCCCCCACTGCCGCCTCAAAGGTTGCGAGTCGCCCATCAGTGCCTTGATGCACCTGGACGCCCCTATAGATTTCGACGCCATCGATGGTGCTCCGGTCGACCTGCTATTCGTTCTGCTGGTCCCGCAAGCCGCCACCGATGCGCACCTGGAACTGCTCCGCCAGATCGCCAGCATGCTCGATCGCAAAGAAGTCCGTGATCGCCTGCGCAGCGCAAAAAGTAATGAAGCCTTGTACCAGGTTGTCCTCGACGAGCAGAACGGTCACTAATCATGCGTTTGATCATCGTCAGCGGCCGCTCCGGCTCAGGTAAAAGCACCGCCCTCGATGTACTGGAGGACAGCGGTTATTACTGCATCGACAACCTCCCGGCCGGCCTGCTACCGGAATTGGCCGAGCGCGCACTGATTCACACCGAACTGGCGCAACCACTGGTCGCGGTTTCCATTGATGCGCGCAACCTGCCCAGCCACCTTTCACGCTTCCCGGAGCTGCTGGAAGAAGTGCGCAGTCGGCACATCCAATGCGATGTGCTGTATCTGGACGCCGACGAAGAAACCTTGCTCAAGCGTTTCTCGGAAACCCGCCGCCGGCATCCGCTGAGCAACGCCAACCGCTCGCTGGCCGAAGCCATCAATGACGAGACCAATCTGCTGGGGCCGATTGCCGACCTGGCAGACCTCAAGGTCAATACCACCAATCTGAACCTGTATCAGCTGCGCGATACCATCAAGTTGCGCCTCTTGAACCAGCCAGAGCCGGGCACTGCGTTTCTGGTGGAATCCTTCGGCTTCAAGCGGGGCATGCCGGTGGATGCCGATCTGGTGTTCGACGTACGTTGCTTGCCGAACCCGTACTGGAAGCCGGAACTGCGCGCTCAGTCCGGGCTGGACCAGCCGGTTGCCGAGTATCTGGCGGCTCAGCCGGATGTCGAAGAGATGTTCCAGGACATCTCCACATACCTGCTCAAATGGCTGCCGCGCTTTGCCGCCAGCAATCGCGCTTACGTCACCATCGCCATTGGCTGCACCGGCGGGCATCACCGCTCCGTCTACCTGACCGAACGTCTGGGCCAGGTCCTGCAACAATCCCTGAAGAACGTCCAGGTTCGCCACCGCGACCTTAGCTAAAGGATTCACACCGCGATGCCTGCTCTGGAAATTGAAATCATCAACAAACTGGGTCTGCATGCCCGTGCTTCAGCCAAATTCGTTGGCAAAGCTGCGGAGTTTCCCTGTGAGATCAGAGTGGGCCGCACCCCCGACAAGGACAAGATGGTCGATGGCAAAAGCATCATGTCCATGATGATGCTCGCTGCCGGCAAGGGAACGACGATCCACCTTCACGCAGAAGGGGACCGGGCTCAGGATGCGTTGGATGCGTTGAAGGAACTGATCAACAACTATTTCGGCGAAGGCGAGTAAACGCATAACCTTTTTGCGAGCGGGCTTGTGTGGCGAGGGAGCTTGCGTCGGGCAATAAAAAAGCGCGCCACCCAATCGCCGCGCCGCGAGAGTAGTCACCCGTGACCATATTCAAACCCTGCCCCATCAATTCGGTCACCAGCAAGCCGCGCCCCATGCGACGCAACAGCGCCGCCTGGTCTTCGTCGCCGTGGGTAACGAAAAGATTGTGCACGCCTCCGGCGTTGGCGGTGCTTGGCATGCCGAGTTTGCGTCCGGAATACGTACCCAACACATAAGACACCAACTCGCCCTTCTCGACGAACGGTTTGGCGTACGTCGCCAGACCATCGCCATCAAACGCAGAGCTGCCCAAGGCGCGCATCAGATGCGGGCGCTCATCGATAGTCAGCCATTCAGGGAACAGTTTCTGGCCCAGCGCACCTTCGAGGAACGACGACTTGCGGTACAGGTTGCCGCCCGAAATTGCCCCGAGGAAACTGCCGAACAGACCACCCGCCAGTTCCGCGGAAAACAGCACCGGCACTTCGCAGGTCGGCACCGGACGCGCGCCCAAACGGCTGGCTGCCCGTTGCGCCGCACGCTGGCCGATGCTCACCGGATCGGCCAGCAAGTTGCCCTGGCGATTGACGTCATACCAATAGTCGCGCTGCATCTGGCCGTCAGCTTCGGCGATCATCACGCAGCTCAGGCTGTGACGCGTCGACGCATAACCACCGATAAAGCCATGGCTGTTGCCATAGACGCGGCAGCCCTGGTGAGTGCTCAAGGTGGTGCCATCGGCGTTCTTGATCCGGCTGTCGGTGGCGAACGCCGCCGCTTCACAGGCCAGCGCCCGCTCGATCGCTTGCTCAGGGGTGATGTCCCATTCGTGGAACAGGTCGAAGTCCGGCAAGTCCTTGGCCATCAGCGCGGCGTCGGCCAGGCCCGAGTGCTCATCTTCGGAGGTGTGCTTGGCGATGGCCAAGGCGGCGGCGACGGTTTCGCGAATGGCCTCCGGGCCACTGGCCGAGGTGCTGGCCGAGCCTTTGCGCTGGCCAACATACAAGGTAATGCCAAAACCCTGGTCACGGTTGAACTCAACGGTTTCAACCTCCCGCTGACGCACCGTGGTCGACAGGCCTTGCTCCAGAGACACAGCCACTTCGCAGGCGCTGGCGCCCTGACGCCTGGCTTCGGCGATGATCTGCTCGACTTGCTCTTGCAGTGCCGGCAACGCTTGTGGGCCGACGCTTTCAACTGCACTCATGCTGTTCTCCACTCAAATTCTGCTTTCGGTTAAGGTCATCGAGCGACCGGGCCGGACAAGCGGCCCCCGACTGGTTATCATGGCGGCGTTTCTTTGCGGACTGCCACCATGGTTGATTCTTACGACGACTCCCTCGACGGGGGAGAAAAAAGCAAATCCCAGGTCAAACGCGAGCTGCATGCTCTGGTTGACCTTGGCGAGCGCCTTACAACACTCAAGCCTGACTTGCTGGCAAAACTGCCGTTGACCGACGCTTTGCGCCGGGCCCTGGCCGATGCGCCCAAGCACACCGCGAATATCGCGCGTAAACGGCACCTGCAGTTCATCGGCAAGCTGATGCGCGATCAGGACACCAGCGCCATTTTGGTGCTGCTTGACCAACTCGATGCCTCCACTCGCCAGTACAACGAACGTTTCCACGGTCTGGAACGCTGGCGCGATCGCTTGATCGCTGGCGACGATGCCGTACTGGAAAAGTTCGTCGTCGACTACCCGGACGCGGATCGCCAGCAACTGCGCTCCATGATCCGTCAGGCCCAGCACGAGCTCGCCCAAAGCAAGCCTCCTGCTTCCAGCCGAAAAATCTTCAAGTACATCCGTGAGCTGGACGAGACTCAACGCGGTTTGCGTTAGTCTTCGACCGGGGTGTTCGGCCATGCCGCGCACCCCAGGCTCCATCCCTTACGCGCCCGTGCCACCCACGGTAATCGCGTCGATTTTCAAGGTTGGCTGGCCGACACCCACCGGCACCGACTGACCATCCTTGCCGCACGTCCCTACCCCGCTGTCCAGCGCCAGATCGTTACCGACCATCGACACCCGGCTCATGGCTTCCGGACCGTTACCGATCAACGTTGCGCCTTTGACCGGCGCGGTAATCTTGCCGTCCTCGATCAGGTACGCTTCGCTGGTGGAGAACACGAACTTGCCGCTGGTGATGTCGACCTGACCACCGCCCAGGTTGGCGCAGTAGATACCCTTCTTCACCGAAGCGATGATTTCTGCCGGATCGCTTTCGCCGCCGAGCATGTACGTGTTGGTCATGCGTGGCATCGGCAGATGCGCGTAAGACTCGCGGCGACCGTTGCCGGTGCGCGCCAGGCCCATCAGGCGAGCATTGAGCTTGTCCTGCATGTAGCCCTTGAGCACGCCGTTTTCGATCAGTGTGGTGCACTCGGTCGGGGTACCTTCGTCGTCGATACTCAGCGATCCACGGCGACCGGCCAGTGTGCCGTCATCGACGATGGTGCAGAGTTTGGAGGCAACCATTTCACCCATGCGGCCGCTGTAGGCCGAACTGCCTTTGCGGTTGAAGTCTCCTTCCAGGCCATGACCGACCGCTTCGTGCAGCAACACGCCGGACCAGCCCGAACCCAGAACCACCGGCAAGGTACCGGCCGGCGCCGGAATGGCTTCGAGATTCACCAGCGCCTGGCGCAATGCCTCACGGGCGTAGCTCATGGCACGGTCTTCAGCGAGGAAATAGCGGTAATCGGTACGCCCGCCGCCGCCATGACCACCGCGTTCACGGCGACCGTTCTGCTCGACGATCACACTGACATTGAAGCGCACCAGCGGTCGTATATCCGCCGCCAGTCCACCGTCGGTGGAGGCCACCAGAATCCGTTCCCAGACCCCGGCCATGCTCACGGTGACTTGCTGGATACGCGGATCGAGCGCGCGAGTGGCCACGTCGATACGCTTGAGCAGCTCGACTTTCTCGGCGCGAGTCATTACTTCCAGCGGGTTATCGGGCCCGTACAAACGGGCAACATCCTGGGTGCTGAACGCTTGTACCGTACCGTTTTGCCCGGCACGGGAGATAGAGCGCGCAGCACGGGCCGCCAGACCCAAGGCTTCGAGGGTGATCGCATTGCTATAAGCAAAACCGGTTTTTTCACCCGATTGCGCACGCACGCCGACCCCCTGATCGAGGTTGAAGCTGCCTTCCTTGACGATACCGTCTTCGAGCGCCCAGGACTCGGAGATCTGTCCCTGGAAATACAGGTCGGCCGCATCGATGCCCGGGCCGGCCAGGTCACCCAACACGCTTTGCAGGTTCTCGATCGTCACGCCGCCCGGCGCAAGCAGATGTTCACTGACTGAGGACAACAACTCGCTCATAGGTTTTACGCCTTAATTCCACGTTCTGAGGCAGGTCGCTGTGCGCCCTGCGAGAAAAAGCGCCGGTGACTGGACACCGGCATCCGCGCCCGGATGGACGCCTGTTCGCTGCTATCGCGTTCGGCCAGCAGCACGGCCTCGCCTTGATCCTGTTCCGCCAGCACGCGCCCCCACGGGTCAACAATCGCTGCATGGCCAAAGGTTTCACGCGGCCCCGGATGAGTGCCACCCTGGGCGGCCGCCAACACGTAACACTGGGTTTCGATGGCCCGCGCGCGAATCAATACTTCCCAATGGGCCGCGCCTGTTACCGCCGTAAACGCTGACGGTGCAGTAATCAGTTCTGCCCCGGCGGCGCGCAATTCGCTGTACAGCTCTGGAAAGCGCAAGTCGTAGCAAACCGTCAGGCCAACCCGACCGACCGGCGTATCGGCAACCACCACCTTACTGCCATGAGCATAGTCATCGGATTCACGGTAGCGCCCGCGATTGTCCGCCACATCGACATCGAACAAATGCAGCTTGTCATAGCGAGCCACCGTCTCGCCGTGTTCATCGATCAGTAACGAGCAGGCATTGGACTTCGCCAGCGGTTGATCCACCGGCGGCAACGGCAAGGTGCCAGCCACTATCCATAACTTGAGGTCGCGAGCGGCCTGTTTCAACCAGGGCAGGATCGGGCCTTCGCCCGAGGCTTCGGCGCGACCGATGTCAGCGATGTCGCGACGGCCCATGGCCGCAAAGTTTTCCGGCAACACCGCCAGTCGCGCACCGCCCGCTGCCGCTTGTTCGAGCAGGTGTCGAGCCTGGACCAGGTTAGCCGGCACATCGCTCTGGCTGACCATTTGAATCACCGCAAGAGACATGGCGCACTCCGTATCAGGTATGCGGTCATGCTACTCCATAGGACGAACCGTGGCTTTTCAAAAAAACACTTCAAAAAGGTTTGTCGTAGGTGATTTTCGGCTCTTTCCACGGACCTTTGATGGTGTATTTGACGCTGGCAAAGCGCGCCACGCGATCACCGATCAGTTTGTCGATCAGAAACAGCGCACCGCCTACCGCTGGCGCACCGACGATCAGTGCGGCAATCGGCAGGTTGTTGGTCAATGGCAAGGTCACCAACAGATTCGCATCGACCCTGTCACCCACCAGGTCCAGCGTGCCGTTGAGCTCCAGGTTGCTCGACGGGCCGGTCATGATGATCGGCTCACGAGTGACGTACACCCCATTGCTGGCCACCAACAATCCCTTGACCCGGTCGTAACTCAGGCCTTTGCCGAACAGGTCGGAGAAGTCCAGGCGCAAGCGACGGCCGATCGAGTTGAAGTTGAGCAGGCCAAACACCCGCAACGCCTGCGCGCCACCTTCGACTTCGACGAACTGACCTTTGCGCAGCGTCGCATCCAGGCTACCGGAGTAACGCTTGGGTCCGACCCAGGCCGGCGAGCCAGGCCAACGGCCGTCGATGTCCATATGGAACTCTTCGCTGGTCACTGTCGGTGCGAACCCCCAGCCCTTGAGCACATCACCGAGGTTCTTGCCCTCGATGCGTCCCTTGTACCAACTGCTGGTAGATCCCGGCACGCCTTCCCAGCCACCCGCGCCTTGCAACTGCATGCCCTTGAGGCCCAGATTCATGCTGTTGAAGGCAATGCCCTTGACGATCGGGCGGACCTTAAGCGACCAGGCACCTACCAGGTCCGGGCCCTGAAACAACTGGTCAATACTGATATCCAGTGCAGGAATTTTCGTTGGGTCTACCGACGCCAGCGGGTCCGGTGCATTCTCGTCGGCCTGTACTTTCGGATCAGGCGCCGGCAACCGCACGTATTGCAGGTTGATCGCAATCGGCGCGGACTTGGCGTCGGGAATCCCTACAGTGCCTTTGGCCTGCTGGCTATCGAGTTGCAATGCCCAGGCTGTCGGCTTGCGATCCAGTTGCAGGCGGGCCTGATCCAGCGTGGTACCAAACCCCGTGAGCTTGTCGACCTTGAAATCTGCGCCACTGAGCAATTGCTTGGCGTTGCCGCCTGGATCCTGTCCGGCATACCGATCAATCAGGGCTTTCCACGGTTCGACATCCAGTTCCGACAGCACGCCTCGTATGCGCAGGCCTTTATCACCCGGCAACTGCGCACTACCGCTACCCAGGAACAACTCGCCACGGCCATCGGCAAAATTGCCGCTGGGCGCCGCGTAAGTGAAGTCCGCCAGATCACCGTAGTTGAGCCAGTAACGCCGTTCCGGTCCTTGCAGGGTCATCCGGAACACCGTGTCGCGGCCTTGCGCGGCGGACATGCCGAACGGTGCCGGCAAATCGACTGCAACACCTTTGAGGCTGGAACTGACCATCAATCGGCTGTCGGGGCCGTCGAGGTTGAGCTGCAACTGATAAGGGATCGTCCCGGAAACCGGCAACGGCTGAGTGACGTTCAGCCAATCGGTGAGTTTTTTCACTGCCACCTGGCCGTTGGCGGTGACCCGGGTGTTGAACTTGCCAGGGCTGCCATCGGCATAGATCTGTGCACTGATCGGTCGTTCAAAGGCTTGTGCCGTAATGTTCTGGCCACTGAGCCCCTTGGCACTGTCAAAGCGGAAATCACCTTTGAGCTGCGTCAGCTCAAGCACAGGATCACTCAGCTTCAGACGCGACCTGGCGGTTTTGAAGTCGACCACAATCTTCGGCTCTTCGCCCTTGGCCAAGGGGATATCCAGTTTCAGGCTACCTTGCAGATCACCCTCGCCCTGCCAACCAGCGAAGGTCGTACCGGTACCGATCGGTGCGTCCTGAAGAATCTTCAGGCCATCACCCAGACCGCCGGCGAAAGTGCCGTCGAGGAACATATGAGGGTTCTGTCCGGCAGGCGCATGGGGGATGTTGACGTAGACATCGCGAACCTGGGTATCGAGCAACTGGCCCTTGCTGGCCAGAATACGCACCCCACTGTCCTCGATGAACACATCGCCACTGACCTTGCCGACATGCGGCCAACCCGGCTGGAAGGCCAGTTCGGCGTCATGCACTTTGAAGAACAGGCTGATGCTGCGCGCCGCATCGACAGCATCGTGGTTCAGCGAACCCTGATACTGGAAGAAACCTTCATCCACCGCGCCTTTGAGAATCGCCGTGCGCAGCCATTCGTCGAGCGCCGGGCTCAAGACCTTGGGCAGGTACTTGGCGGTGTAGCGTCCATCACCTTCCAGCAGACCGACCCGCAGGTCCATGTAGTCTTCCTGGGTATGATCGAAATGCAGGCGAATCAGGAAGTCGCCGGCAATCTTGCCCTCCTCGCCCAGCACCTTCAGGTACGGCGCTATCAGGGTGAAACCTTGCTGATCGAGTTTCCAGGTCAGCCGGGCATTCGCCTGGATGTACTGCCATGGTTTGGCAAAGATCGGGTCCAGGTGCAGGGAAAAATCCTTGCTGTCCATGCGCAGCTCACCCTGGCCGAGGTCACCGCTGATGCTCCCGGAAACATTACGCGCCGCCGGAGCTCCGTGATAAGCATCAAACCCGACACGCTCCAGATTGGCGGCAAAACTGAATTTGCTGTTATCGGTCGCCTCGGGCCGGACGTCGATCAGCACATTGCGCAACACGCCAGTGACCTTCAGCCGCTCGACCACCGTGGCAAAGTCCTTGGGCAGCGGTCCCAGGGCATTGAGCAAGGGTGTGATAGGCGTGAGGTCAAAGCGGTCGGCTTGCAGGTGCCAGAGTTCGGAGGTCGTGTCAGTGGTCGCGGTCTGCTGAAGTTGCAGACGGGTTTCCCAGCGGATGTCCTCCAGGGTCATGGCCAGGGAATCGAACGACACCTGAAAACCTTCGGTATTGCGCTGGAAATACCCATTGAGCGCCAGATTGTTGATCTGGATCGGCTTGCGCTCGGCGTAGGCACCGTTGAGTTGCGGTGCATTCAGACGAATCGCGGCACGCTGCAGGGCCCCCTTGCTCCAGTTAACCCAGAGCTCGCCACCGGCCTTGATCTCGGAAAAATTCCATTTCCCGGTCAGACTCTCGGGCAACCATTTAGACCAGTCACTTTGCGGCAAGCTCAGATAGGCATCTATTTCAGCCTCTTTCCACAGACTGGCTTGAGTCCGGCTGCTCAGACTCATGGCCAGCGGCTGGCCGTCGGGCAAGGTCAACCGGGCGTCGAGGCGCTGCTGGCTGATACCGGTTTTAAGGTTCAGGCCGACATAGGTCAGGGTCAGCGGCACGTGGTCGATCGGTAGCAAGGTGACCTGGCTGTCGAGTACCGACAGCTGCTCCACCATCTGCATGCGGTTGAGCAACTGCTCGGGGTCCAGCGGCTGATTCTCCCGCACGGGCAAGCCTTCGAGCGTCCATTGCCCCTGCGGGCCTTGCTTGAGGCTGATCTTCAGACCGTTGAGTTCCAGATGTTCGATCCGCACCGCACGCACCAGCAAGCTGGTCCAGACATTCGGCACCATCCGTACCTGATCCAGGTGCAAGGCATTGGCACCCTCACCGACCACCACATCATGCGCCAGCAAAATCGGCGCCATGCCACTCCAGCGGCCTTCCAGGCTGCCTATGTGCAAGGGCATGCCCAGCGCTTCACGAGCCTTGGCTTCAACATCCGCGCGATACTCGGCCACCAGCGGAATCAGCTCGCGACCGAGGCTGCTGTACAGCGCCGCCAGCACCAGCAATAACGCACAAAGCCCCAGCCCCCAGCGGGTCAATGTGGTCAAAATGCGGATCAGACGATCCATGTCAGTGGGCTCCCATGGCGAAAAAGTGCAGCAAGCTGAAGCCGGCCGTTAATAACACAGCGGATCAGAGCAGCACCACGTCGTATTGTTCCTGGGAGTACATGGTTTCTACCTGAAAACGAATGGTTCGCCCGATAAAACCCTCAAGTTCCGCGACATTACCCGACTCTTCGTCAAGCAACCGGTCAACCACCTTCTGGTTAGCCAGTACACGATAGCCTTCAGCCTGATAGGCGCGAGCTTCACGCAGGATCTCCCGGAAGATTTCATAACACACGGTTTCCGGGGTCTTGAGCTTGCCACGGCCCTGGCAACTGCTGCACGGCTCACAGAGCACCTGTTCGAGACTTTCGCGCGTGCGCTTGCGCGTCATCTGCACCAGGCCCAACTCGGTGATACCGATGATGTTGGTCTTGGCGTGATCGCGCTCCAGCTGCTTTTCAAGCGTACGCAGCACCTGGCGCTGATGTTCCTCATCTTCCATGTCGATGAAGTCGATGATGATGATCCCGCCCAGATTGCGCAGGCGCAGTTGCCGGGCAATCGCGGTGGCCGCTTCCAGGTTGGTTTTGAAAATGGTTTCTTCAAGATTGCGGTGCCCGACAAAAGCACCCGTATTCACATCGATGGTGCTCATGGCTTCTGCCGGATCGACTACCAGATAGCCGCCGGACTTGAGCGGCACTTTGCGCTCCAGGGCCTTTTGAATTTCATCCTCGACGCCATACAGATCGAAAATCGGCCGTTCGCCCGGGTAGTGCTCCAGACGGTCGGCGATTTCCGGCATCAGCTCGGCAACGAACTGCGTGGTTTTCTGGAAGGTTTCCCGCGAGTCGATACGGATTTTCTCGATCTTCGGGCTGACCAGATCGCGCAAGGTACGCAGGGCCAGGCCGAGGTCTTCGTAGATGACATTCGGCGCGCTGACAGTCTTGATCTGCGTGCCAATCTGATCCCAGAGGCGGCGCAGGTAGCGAATGTCCATCAGGATCTCATCGGCACCGGCGCCTTCAGCCGCGGTGCGCAGAATAAAACCGCCGGCCTCCTTGATGCCTTCCTTCGCGACACAATCGGTGACCACTTGCTTGAGGCGCTCGCGCTCGGTTTCATCCTCGATTTTCAATGAAATACCGACGTGAGCCGTGCGCGGCATGTACACCAGATAGCGCGAGGGAATCGACAGTTGGGTCGTCAGGCGCGCGCCTTTGGAGCCGATCGGATCCTTGGTCACCTGCACCACCAGGCTCTGGCCTTCATGCACCAGTGCGCTGATGCTTTCCACTGCAGGGCCTTCGCGCAGGGAGATTTCCGAGGCGTGGATAAAGGCTGCCCGGTCCAGACCGATATCGACGAACGCCGCCTGCATGCCTGGCAGAACGCGAACGACCTTGCCTTTATAAATGTTGCCGACAATTCCGCGACGCTGGGTGCGCTCGACATGAACCTCTTGCAGGACACCGTTTTCGACCACCGCCACACGCGATTCCATCGGCGTGATGTTGATCAGAATCTCTTCACTCATGGCAAGGTCTCGTTCAGGCATATTCACGATTATGGCCGCATCAAGTCAGTACGGCGCTTGGCGCGCGACAAGGTTTTGCCAACAGGGTATGCCGAAATGGCCGAGCAGTTCCGCGGTTTCGCACAGCGGCAGGCCAACCACGGCGGAGTAACTGCCGTTGAGTGCCGCGACAAACACTGCGCCAAGGCCCTGAATGCCATAGCCGCCAGCCTTGTCCTGTGGCTCGCCGCTGGCCCAGTAGGCCGCTGCTTCTTTATGACTGATGAAGCGAAAACGCACCAGACTGCGCACCACGCGTGATTCGCAATACTGGCCATCAAGCACGGCGATGGCGGTCAGCACTTCATGTTCACGCCCCGACAGGTTCATCAACATGCTCAGCCCTTCGGCCTCGTCGAGCGGTTTGCCAAGAATCTGCCCATCGAGCACCACGGCCGTATCGGCACCCAACACACAAACGGGTGCCCCCGGCTGGTTGAGCGCCAGCAACGCATGACCGGCCTCGGCCTTGCTGCGCGCCAGACGCTCGACATAGGCCGCAGGGGACTCGTTAGTCAAAGGGGTTTCATCGATGTCCGCGCTGATGGCGGTGAACGGCACGCCGATCTGCGTGAGCAGTTCACGCCGACGCGGCGAGCCCGAGGCGAGGTATAGCGGATTCATCAAGACATCTCCCTGTCGAGGTGCGGGCTAATGCCTGRCCGAATAAATTAATGGATTTTGTAGCGGCGGCTCAACCCACGTAATCCGAAGCTGACCCAGGGCCAGAGCAAGGCGCTGATCAGTGCAGGCAAAAGTACGGCCAGCGTCTGACGGTTACCGGTCAAGGCGCTGAGCCACAATTGCAGCAGTTGTGCGAGCCCCAGGATCACCAGGATCACCAGGCTTTGCTGCCACATCGGAAACATCCGCAAACGCGGTCGCAGCGTCATGATCAAAAAGGTGATCAGGGTCAGAATCAGCGCGTTGTGCCCCAGCAAGGTTCCGAACAGCACGTCTTGCGCCATGCCGAGACACCAGGCCGTGAGCATCCCGACTTTCTGCGGCACTTCCAATGCCCAATACGCCAACGGTAGCGCGAGGAACATCGGACGTAAAATTTCGACATGCGGGAACGGTACGATACTGAGCAACAAACCGATGACAAATGTCAGCCAGATCATCCAGCCATTACGAGAGCGGGTACTGGCCATTATTCTCTACCCTGAGTGGTGGCTTCAGGCGCCGCGGCAGGCGGTTTGGCCGCCGCCGGTTTGGCGACCGCTGCCGGTTTGACCGCTGCGGAATGCGCAGCAGGCTTGGCCGGGGTCGAAGGTTTGCTCGCAGGCTTGGCCGCCGCGGGTGTTGCCGTTGCAGGCGCAACTGCAGTGGCGGCTGGCGCCGGGGCAACTGCGGCGGCAGGTTTTGGTACGGTGGCTGGCACAAATGCCGCACCGCCGGGGTGCTGCTCCGCATCCTGGGCCTGAGCAGCTTCGTTGGCGCGCTCTTCCGGGGTGCGGCTATCGCTGAACACCAGCAACATGTATCGACTGCGGTTCAGCGCTGCGGTCGGCACCGCACGCACGATGGCGAACGGCTGGCCGGAATCGTGGATCACTTCCTTGACGGTCGCCACCGGGTAACCGGCCGGGAAACGCTGGCCGAGACCGGAACTCACCAGCAAGTCGCCTTCCTTGATGTCAGCCGTGTCCGCCACGTGACGCAATTCCAGACGTTCCGGGTTGCCGGTGCCGCTGGCAATCGCCCGCAAACCGTTACGGTTCACTTGCACGGGAATGCTGTGGGTGGTGTCAGTCAGCAACAACACCCGCGAGGTGTAAGGCATCAACTCGACCACCTGCCCCATCAGACCACGGGCATCGAGCACCGGCTGGCCGAGTACCACGCCGTCGCGCTCACCTTTGTTGATGATGATGCGATGGGTGAAGGGGTTGGGATCGACGCCGATCAACTCGGCCACTTCGACCTTCTCGTTGACCAGGGCCGACGAGTTGAGCAACTCGCGCAGCCGAACGTTCTGCTCGGTCAAGGCCGCAAGCTTTTGCATGCGCCCCTGCAGCAGCAGGTTTTCAGTCTTGAGTTTTTCGTTTTCGGCGACCAGTTCGGTACGGCTGCCAAATTGACTGCTCACACCCTGCCACAACCGCTCCGGCAAGTCGGTGATCCAATAGGCGTCCATCAAGACCAGCGACATCTGACTGCGCGCAGGCTTGAGCGCTTCAAAGCGGGCATCGACCACCATCAGCGCGACCGATAGCACGGCCAGCACCAGAAAGCGCACGCCCATTGAGGGGCCTTTGGCGAAAAGCGGTTTAATAAGCCGCTCCTCCCAGGCAAATGTTCTGTTTATTCATACGCCATCAAACCGGCCTGGATGCAGACTGACAGAAGATAAACGCCAACAGGCAGCACTGCAAAGTGCTGCCTGCGCGCGGAACAGCATAGAAGCCTCCGGCGAGATTATTCGCTGGAGAGCAGGTCCATGGTGTGTTTATCCATCATTTCCAATGCACGGCCACCGCCGCGAGCAACGCAGGTCAGCGGGTCTTCGGCGACGATCACCGGCAGACCGGTTTCCTGGGCCAGCAACTTGTCGAGGTCACGCAGCAAGGCGCCACCACCGGTCAGTACCAGGCCACGCTCGGCGATATCCGACGCCAGTTCTGGCGGCGATTGCTCCAGCGCGCTTTTCACGGCCTGAACGATAGTTGCCAGGGACTCTTGCAGAGCTTCCAGCACTTCATTGGAGTTCAGGGTGAATGCACGTGGAACGCCTTCAGCCAGGTTACGGCCGCGAACGTCGACTTCGCGAACTTCACCGCCCGGGTAGGCCGTGCCGATTTCCTGTTTGATGCGCTCGGCGGTGGATTCGCCGATCAGGCTGCCGTAGTTACGACGCACGTAAGTGATGATCGCTTCGTCGAAGCGGTCACCGCCAACCCGTACGGATTCGGCGTAAACCACACCGTTCAGGGAGATCAGCGCGATTTCAGTGGTACCACCACCGATATCGACGACCATCGAACCGCGCGCTTCTTCAACCGGCAGGCCGGCACCGATCGCAGCAGCCATTGGCTCTTCGATCAGGAACACTTCACGGGCACCGGCACCCAAGGCCGATTCACGGATGGCACGACGCTCGACCTGAGTGGATTTGCATGGAACGCAGATCAGCACACGAGGGCTCGGCTGCAAAAAGCTGTTTTCGTGAACTTTGTTGATAAAATACTGCAGCATCTTTTCGCAGACGCTGAAGTCGGCAATAACGCCGTCCTTCATCGGACGAATGGCAGCAATGTTGCCCGGTGTACGGCCGAGCATACGCTTGGCCTCGGTGCCGACAGCAACGACACTTTTCTGATTACCGTGGGTCCGAATGGCCACAACCGATGGTTCATTCAGGACGATACCGCGCTCGCGCACGTAAATAAGGGTGTTGGCAGTGCCCAGGTCAATGGAAAGATCGCTGGAAAACATGCCACGCAGTTTCTTGAACATGGGAAAGGGACCCTAGGCAACGCGTGGGTAAAAAAGTGCGGCAAACTCTAACAACGACAGGGATTTTGGGCAAGGCGCCAATATGTTAAATTGGCCGCTTTTCTGTGCACCAACCCCCTCAATCGCGGCCTTATGACCGTAGAAATGCGGTAGTGTTCCGACAATCTAACACACGGACAGCGTCCGTTCTGTTTTCCACTGGAGAATCCCATGGCGCTTGAACGCTCCGACGTGGAAAAAATCGCTCATCTGGCCAGCCTTGGCCTTAATGATGCCGATCTTCCACATATTACTTCGGCCCTGAACAGCATTCTCGGGCTGGTCGACGAAATGCAGGCTGTCAATACCGACGGTATCGAGCCTCTGGCCCACCCGCTGGAAGCCAGTCAGCGCCTGCGTGCAGACGTCGTGACCGAGTCCAATCACCGCGAGGCCTATCAGTCCATCGCACCAGCGGTCGAAAACGGCCTGTATCTGGTTCCGAAAGTCATCGACTAAAGGGAAAGAGCCTGCAATGCATCAATTGACTCTGGCCGAGATCGCCCGCGGACTCGCCGACAAAAAGTTTTCTTCCGAAGAGCTGACCAAAGTGCTGCTGGCGCGTATCGCCCAGCTCGACCCTCAGCTCAACAGTTTCATCAGCCTCACCGAAGACCTTGCACTCTCGCAGGCGAAAGCCGCAGACGTACGCCGGGCCAACGGTGAGAGCGGTGCCCTGCTTGGCGCGCCGATCGCTCACAAAGACCTGTTCTGCACCCAGGGCATCCGCACCAGCTGCGGCTCGAAGATGCTCGACAACTTCAAGGCGCCGTATGACGCCACCGTGGTCGCCAAGCTGGCCGCTGCCGGGGCCGTGACCCTGGGCAAGACCAACATGGACGAATTCGCCATGGGTTCGGCCAACGAGTCGAGCTACTACGGCGCGGTGAAAAACCCGTGGAACCTGGAGCACGTACCCGGTGGTTCGTCCGGCGGTTCGGCAGCAGCCGTTGCCGCTCGCCTGTTGCCAGCAGCGACGGCCACCGACACCGGCGGTTCCATCCGACAGCCGGCTGCCTTCACCAACCTCACCGGTCTGAAACCGACGTACGGTCGTGTTTCGCGCTGGGGCATGATCGCTTACGCGTCCAGCCTCGATCAGGGTGGCCCATTGGCGCGCACCGCTGAAGACTGCGCGATCCTGCTGCAAGGGATGGCCGGTTTCGACCCGAAAGACTCCACCAGCATCGACGAACCCGTGCCGGATTACAGCGCCGGCCTCAATGGCTCGCTGCAAGGCCTGCGCATCGGCCTGCCGAAGGAATACTTCGGCGCAGGTCTCGACCCGCGCATCGCTGAACTGGTCCATAACAGCGTCAAGGAGCTGGAAAAGCTCGGCGCGGTGGTCAAGGAAATCAGCCTGCCGAACATGCAGCACGCGATTCCTGCGTACTACGTGATCGCCCCGGCCGAAGCCTCCTCCAACCTGTCGCGTTTTGACGGCGTGCGTTTCGGCTATCGCTGCGAAAACCCGAAAGACCTGACCGATCTCTACAAGCGTTCGCGCGGCGAAGGTTTCGGCCCGGAAGTGCAGCGCCGGATCATGGTCGGTGCCTACGCACTGTCGGCCGGTTACTACGACGCCTACTACTTGAAGGCGCAAAAAATCCGTCGCCTGGTGAAAAACGATTTCATGGCAGCCTTTAATGAAGTCGACATCATCCTCGGCCCGACCACGCCGAACCCGGCCTGGAAACTCGGCGCCAAGAACAACGACCCGGTCGCCGAGTACCTGGAAGATGTCTACACCATCACCGCCAACCTCGCGGGCCTGCCGGGCCTGTCGATGCCAGCCGGTTTCGTCGATGGTCTGCCGGTCGGCGTACAACTGCTCGCCCCGTATTTCCAGGAAGGCCGTCTGTTGAACGTCGCC
Source organism: Pseudomonas sp. 05N432 (assembly GCF_056396945.1). Classification (NCBI taxonomy): domain Bacteria; kingdom Pseudomonadati; phylum Pseudomonadota; class Gammaproteobacteria; order Pseudomonadales; family Pseudomonadaceae; genus Pseudomonas; species Pseudomonas sp. 05N432. The sequence goes on from NZ_JBFTMM010000014.1 coordinate 89,348, forward strand.
CACCAGTATCAGCTCAACACTGACTGGCACACCCGCACCCCGACAGGCTTCTGAGGAGAAACACATGCAATGGGAAGTCGTGATCGGGCTGGAGATTCATACCCAGCTCGCCACCCAATCGAAGATTTTCTCCGGCAGCGCCACCACGTTTGGCGCTGAGCCCAATACCCAGGCCAGCCTGGTCGACCTGGGCATGCCCGGCGTACTGCCGGTGCTGAACCAGGAAGCGGTGCGCATGGCGGTGATGTTCGGCCTGGCGATTGACGCCGAAATCGGCCAGCACAACGTGTTCGCCCGCAAGAACTACTTCTATCCGGACCTGCCGAAGGGCTACCAGATCAGCCAGATGGAATTGCCGATCGTCGGCAAGGGCCACCTGGACATCCCGCTGGAAGACGGCACGGTCAAACGCGTCGGCATTACCCGCGCGCACCTGGAAGAAGACGCCGGCAAAAGCCTGCACGAAGAATTCAACGGCGCCACCGGCATCGACCTGAACCGTGCCGGCACGCCGCTGCTGGAGATCGTTTCCGAGCCGGACATGCGCAGCGCCAAGGAAGCCGTGGCCTACGTCAAGGCGATCCACGCGCTGGTGCGTTATCTGGGCATCTGCGACGGCAACATGGCCGAAGGTTCGCTGCGTTGCGACTGCAACGTGTCGGTCCGTCCAAAAGGCCAGGTCGAGTTCGGCACGCGCTGCGAGATCAAGAACGTCAACTCGTTCCGTTTCATCGAGAAGGCGATCAACACCGAAGTGCGTCGCCAGATCGAACTGATCGAAGACGGCGGCAAGGTGATCCAGCAGACGCGCCTGTACGACCCGAACAAAGACGAAACCCGCGCCATGCGCAGCAAAGAGGAAGCCAACGACTACCGTTACTTCCCCGATCCGGACCTGTTGCCGGTGGTCATCGAGGACTCGTTCCTCAATGATATCCGCGCCACCCTGCCGGAACTGCCACCGCAAAAACGCGAGCGCTTCCAGGAGCAGTTCGGCCTGTCGGTCTACGATGCCAGCGTATTGGCCTCGAGCCGCGAGCAAGCCGACTACTTCGAAAAAGTCGTGAGCATTGCCGGTGACGCCAAACTGGCGGCCAACTGGGTCATGGTCGAGCTGGGCAGCCTGTTGAACAAACAAGGCCTGGAAATCGACGAAGCACCGGTCTCGGCCGAGCAGTTGGGCGGCATGCTGCTGCGCATCAAGGACAACACCATCTCCGGCAAAATCGCCAAGACTGTGTTCGAAGCCATGGCCAACGGCGAAGGCAGCGCCGACGAGATCATCGACAAGCGCGGCTTGAAGCAGGTCACCGACAGCGGCGCAATCTCGGCCGTACTCGATGAAATGCTCGCAGCCAACGCCGAACAGGTTGAACAGTACCGCGCGGCAGACGAAGCCAAACGCGGCAAGATGTTCGGCTTCTTCGTGGGCCAGGCGATGAAAGCCTCCAAAGGCAAAGCCAACCCGCAACAGGTCAACGAACTGCTGAAAAGCAAGCTCGAGGGCTGACCGGAATGGAGCCAGATTTAAAGCCTGGCTCACCCTCCTGTGGGAGCGAGCCTGCTCGCGATGACGGCGGCACATCCACCATCGATGTGACTGACATTCCGCCATCGCGAGCAGGCTCGCTCCCACATTTGTTACAGGGGTACCGTTAATGAAACGTCTACTTGGCGCGTGCGCCCTGCTCTCTCTGCTGGCCGGTTGCGCCAGCACCGATGTCATCGATCCACGCGGCTACGACAAGACCGGCGTGGCCTCGTACTACGGCGCCAAACACCAGGGGAAACGCACCGCCAGTGGCGAGCGTTTCAACGCCAATTCCCTGACCGCTGCCCATCGCCAGTTACCCTTTGGTACCCGGGTGAAGGTCACCAACCTCAATAACGATAAATCCTGTGTCGTGCGTATCAACGATCGTGGACCGCACACTCGTGGGCGCCTGATCGATCTGTCTCGTGAAGCGGCCCAGCGGTTGGGCATGATGGGCAGTGGCACCGCGCGGGTTCGCGTGCAATCCCTCGACAACTGACAGACGGAGCCCAGGTTATTTTCGGACTTGCCGATTTACCACTGCTCAGCGTGCTTCAACTGTTCGGTGGCCTGGTACTGCTGATCGCCGGCGCCGAGTTACTGGTCCGCGCCGCCGTGCGCCTGGCCGCACGCTTGAAGGTGCGTCCGTTGATTATCGGCCTGAGCGTCGTCGCCCTCGGCAGCAGCGCGCCGCAAATGGCGGTCAGTCTGCAAGCCACCCTGATGCAAAACACCGACATCGCTGTCGGTAGCGTGATTGGCAGCAACATCTTCAACATCCTGGTGACCCTCGGACTCTCGGCGCTGATCATCCCGTTGCGGGTCTCCCGGCAATTGGTGCGCCTGGATATCCCGGTGATGATCGGCGCCAGCCTGCTGGTGTTCGCCCTCGCCTGGAATGAACGACTGACACCGCTCGACGGCACAATTCTGTTAGCCGCGCTGGTGCTTTACCTCGGGTTGTTGCTGCGCCAGTCGCGGCACTCGGTGCGCCCGCAGACCACCCCGGCGGACAGCGCCAACACATCCGGTGCGCCATGGTTGAGCAGCGTGTTGCTGATGCTCATGGGGCTGGCGTTGCTGGTGTTGGCCGGGCATCTACTGCTCAGTGCAGCGGTCGAGGTGGCGACTGAACTCGGCCTGTCAGAACGTATCATCGGCCTGACCATCATTGCCGTCAGCACGTCGCTGCCGGAACTCGCCACCTCGCTGATCGCCGCCTTGCGTGGTCAGCGCGACATCGCCGTAGGCAACGTGATCGGCAGCAACCTGTTCAACTTGCTGGGCGTGCTGGGTGTCACCGCCCTGGTCGCGCCGACGCCGCTGTCGGTATCGCCCAATGCACTGGATTTCGACTTGCCGGTGCTGCTGGCGGTCAGCGTGCTGTGTTTGCCGATGTTCTATTCCGGCTATCGAATCACCCGCGCCGAAGGCCTGCTGTTTCTGGCCTTGTACCTGGCGTATGGGCTGCATGTCGTGTCGTTTACCACCGGCATGCCGCTGGCCGGCAAGCTTGAACACCTGATGCTGTTTTTCGTCCTGCCGGCGCTGGTGGCGTTTCTGCTGTTTACGTCACTGCGCGCCTGGCGCCGCCAACACCACAAGAGGGAATCGCCATGACCGACAAACCCGACTTCAGCAAACCGACCGGCATCGAGGTACGCCGCCAGGTCATGGGCGATGCCTTCGTCGACCGCTCCATGGGCAATGCCACCGAGCTGACCCGACCGTTTCAGGAGTTCGTCAACGAACACGCCTGGGGCGCGGTATGGAACCGTGAGGGTCTTGCACTGAAGACCCGCAGCCTGATCACCCTCGCGGCCCTGACCTCGCTCAAGTGCCCGCAAGAACTCAAAGGCCACGTGCGCGGTGCGCTGAACAACGGCTGCACGGTCGACGAGATCCGCGAAACGCTGATGCACTGTGCGGTCTATGCTGGCGTGCCAGCAGCGATGGAAGCGTTTCGGGCGGCGCAGGAAGTGATCGACAGTTACCAGAAGCCAGAGTAAGACGCCGGCATTTCGGGTGCTTGCAAAATTGCTATCGCGAGCAGGCTCGCTCCCACATTTGATCTGTGTACACCAAAATCCATTGTGGGAGCGAGCCTGCTCGCGATTGGACCTGAGGGCAATGAGGATCTATTGGCTAGATCCACCCACCCCACTGCAACACAAAGATCCCGAGGTTGGTGGTGACCGCCGCCATCAACGTGGTGATGACGATGATCGCCGCCGCCAGTTCATGGTTGCCGTTGGCCGCCCGGGCCATGACAAAACTGGCGGCCGCCGTCGGGCTGCCGAAGTACAGGAACAGAATCCCCAACTCCGCCCCGCGAAATCCCCAGAGCCAGGCGCCGAGCGTGGCCAGGATCGGCAAGCCGACCATCTTCACCAGACTTGAACTCAACGCAAGATCACCGCTCTTGCGCAACGCCGCCAGCGACAGCGTGCCGCCAATACAGATCAACGCCAGCGGCAAGGTCATCTGCGCCAGGTAGTTGCCGGACGTCTCCAGCCAGCCGGGCAAACCAATCTTGAAATAGGCGAACGGCGCGGCAGATATCACACTGATGATCAGCGGATTGCTGAGCACACTTTTGCAGATGCTCCACGGATCGGACTTGATCACCGGGCTGTACACCGCCAGCACGATAGTCGACAGCGTGTTGTAAAACAGGATCACCAGCGCGGCAAGAATCGCCCCGAGGGAAATTCCGTAGTCGCCGTACATGCTCGCCGCCAGCGCCAGGCCGATGACCCCGTTATTACCGCGAAACGCGCCTTGGGTGTAGATCCCGCGATCCTCTCGCGGGCAACGCCAGATCGCCCAGCCCCAGGCAATCGCGAAACACGCCAGGGTTGCCAGCGCGAAATAAATCAGCAGCGCCGGCTTCAAGGCCGCGTGCAGGTCGGCGTGCACGATCCCGAGAAACAGCAACGCCGGCATGGTGACATTGAACACCAGCGACGAGGCGGTGTGGATAAAGTCGTCGTTGATCCAGTTGATGCGCTTGAGCAGAACACCCAAAAACAGCATGGCAAAGACTGGCGCGGTGATGGTCAGCGTTTCGAAAAAGATTGCCAGCATGCCGGGTGAACCTTGAGGGGCGTCGTTAGGGGGCTAATGATAAGCCACCGAGGACGCTGGCGTCTGGTAGACCGCCATCGCGAGCAGGCTCGCTCCCACAAGGATGGCGCTGAACCTGTGGGAGCGAGCCTGCTCGCGATGAACGATAACGCGGTCCTACGTGATAGGCGCCGGGTTGAACAAGGTAATGTCGTTGTGCAGTTTGTGCCGCTCCGCCCACGTCTGCTTCCTGCCACTGGCTACGTCCAGGTAGAAGTGGAACAACTCCCAGCCCAATTCCTCGATGGATGCACGTCCGGTGGCAATCCGCCCGGCATCGATGTCGATCAGATCCGGCCAACGCCGGGCCAGGTCGGTTCGGGTCGAAACCTTGACCACCGGCGCCATCGCCAGGCCATAAGGCGTGCCGCGCCCGGTGGTGAACACGTGCAGGTTCATCCCGGCCGCCAGTTGCAAGGTCCCACAGACAAAATCACTGGCCGGTGTCGCACAAAAAATCAGCCCTTTGCGCTTGAAGCGTTCGCCCGGACCGAGCACGCCATTGATCGCGCTGTTGCCGGACTTGACGATCGAGCCCAGGGATTTTTCGACAATGTTCGACAACCCGCCCTTCTTGTTACCCGGCGTGGTGTTGGCGCTGCGGTCCGCTTCGCCCTTGGCCAGGTAGCGGTCGTACCAATCCATTTCGCGCACCAGTTCCTGGGCGACTTCCTTGGTTTCTGCCCGCGAAGTCAGCAGGTAGATCGCATCGCGCACTTCAGTGACTTCGGAAAACATCACCGTCGCCCCGGCCCTTAGCAACAAATCCGAGGCATAACCCAGCGCCGGGTTGGCGGTGATCCCGGAAAACGCATCACTGCCACCGCACTGCATGCCGAGGATCAGCTCGGACGCCGGCACGGTTACGCGGCGGCGCTGATCGAGTTTCTTCAGGCGGATTTCAGCCAACGCCATGATCTGCTCGATCATCTCGCTGAAACCATGACTGGAATCCTGCAAGCGATACAACCACGGCTCGCTGAGGTCCACCGAGCTGTCGTTCTCGTGCATCACCTGCCCGGCCTGCAATTTCTCGCAGCCCAGACTGATCACCAACGCTTCGCCGCCCAGGTTTGGATTGCGCGCCAGGTTGCGCACGGTGCGGATCGGGATGTAGGCGTCGGTGGCGGTAATCGCCACGCCGCAGCCGTAGCTGTGAGTCAACGCGATCACGTCATCGACGTGCGGGTACTTGGGCAGCAACTCATCCTTGATGCGCTTGACCGCATGGTCGAGCACCCCGGTCACGCATTGCACGGTGGTGGTGATCCCGAGAATGTTGCGCGTACCGACGGTGCCGTCAGCATTGCGATAACCCTCGAAGGTGAAGCCTTCCAGCGGCGCTTGTGCGGCCGGCACCTCGGTGGACAGCGGCAGGCTGTTGAGCGGCGGCGCGGTGGGCATGCGCAGTTGATCTTCCTTGACCCAACTGCCACGCGGGATCGGCTGCAAGGCGTAACCGATGGTCTGGCCGTAACGAATCACCCGGCCACCCTCGGGGATATCCTCCAGCGTCACCTTATGGCTCTGTGGCACGAACTCCACGGTCACCAAGCCGTCCGGGAATTCAGTGCCGGCCGGTACGCCCTGGTCATTGACCACGATCACCACATTGTCGCGCTCGTGCAGCCGGATGTAGCGCGGCGAGTCGGAATGTTCAATCAACTGCATGACGCCGCTCCTCAGGAATGCGCTTGAGACAATTTGTTAGTCAGTTCGGAGCCATTGGCGGGTGGCTCTTTGAGTACCACGCGCTTGATCGGCCCAACGATGACCAGGTAGCTGAACACCGCGACCAGCGCGTTGCAGCCGACAAACACCAGCGCCCATTTGAAGGAGCCGGTGGTACTGATGATGTAGCCAATCACGATCGGTGTAGTGATCGACGCGATATTGCCGAACATGTTGAACAGCCCGCCACTCAAGCCCGCGATCTGTTTTGGCGACGTGTCGGAAACCACCGCCCAACCCAATGCGCCCACGCCTTTACCGAAGAAGGCCAGGGCCATGAAGCCCACGACGATCCATTCGATGTCCACATAGTTGCAGGCCACGATACTGGTCGACAGCAACAGCCCACCGATGATCGGCGCCTTGCGGGCGAAGGTCAGCGAGTGGCCCTTGCGCAGCAGGTAGTCGGAAATGAGCCCGCCCAGCACCCCACCGATAAACCCGCAGATGGCTGGCAGTGAGGCAATGAAACCGGCTTTGAGAATGGTCATGCCGCGTTCCTGCACCAGGTACACCGGGAACCAGGTCAGGAAGAAATAAGTGATGCCGTTGATGCAGTACTGGCCCAGGTACACGCCCAGCATCATGCGGTTGCTCAGCAGTTGGCGCACGTAATCCCACTTCGGCCCGTCGCTGCGCTTGCCCCGGTCCTGATCCATGTCGACCAGGCCGCCGTTGTCGGCGATGTGCTTGAACTCGGCCTCGTTGATCATCGGGTGCTGGCGCGGGCTGTGGATAATTTTCAACCAGATCAGCGAGAACACGATGCCGATCCCGCCCATCACCATAAACACGTGCTGCCAGCCAAAGCTGTAGACGATCCAGCCCATCAGCGGCGCGAAGATCACCGTGGCGAAGTATTGCGCCGAGTTGAAGATCGCCGAGGCGGTCCCGCGTTCGGCGGTTGGAAACCAGGCCGCAACGATGCGTGCATTACCGGGGAAGGATGGCGCTTCGGCCAGGCCCACCAGAAAGCGCAACATGAACAGCGCGACGATGGCGGTGGAGACACCGAACTCACCGACATAGCCTTGCAGCACGGTGAACAGCGACCAGGTGAAGATGCTCAGGGCATAGACTTTTTTCGAACCGAAGCGGTCGAGCAGCCAGCCGCCGGGGATCTGACCGGCGACGTAGGCCCAACCGAATGCAGAGAATATGTAGCCGAGGGTGACGGCGTCGATGCCCAGGTCTTTTTGCAGGCTGGAGCCGGCAATGGCGATGGTGGCACGGTCGGCGTAGTTGATCGTGGTCACCAGAAACAGCATGAGCAGGATTAAATAGCGGACGTGGGTCGGCTTGGTCGCTTGCATGTAGATGTACTCCCACTAATTATTTTTTTTGCGGGTAATCGTTTTATTTTTTGCTTTCTGTGGGAGCGAGCAAGCTCGCTTCCACAGAGAGCGGTGTTGCGTGTTACGAACCGATATAGGAAGTCTTCACCACGGTGTAGAACTCCTGCGCGTAGCGACCTTGCTCCCGCGATCCATAGGATGAACCTTTTCGGCCACCAAAAGGCACGTGGTAATCCACACCGGCAGTCGGCAGATTGACCATCACCATCCCGGCCTGGGAGTGGCGCTTGAAGTGGTTGGCGTACTTCAGCGAGGTGGTGGCGATACCCGCCGACAAACCGAACTCGGTGTCGTTGGCCATCGCCAGCGCCGCGTCGTAATCGGCCACCCGAACGATGTTCGCCACCGGGCCGAAGATCTCTTCGCGGCTGATACGCATCRCMGCCTCACTGTCGGCAAACAGCGTTGGCGCGAGGTAATAGCCTTCGGTGTCGCAGGTCACCAGGCCACCGCCACTGACCAGTCGCGCACCTTCGGATTGGCCGATGTCGATGTACTTCAAGTCCTGTTCCAGTTGTGCCTGGGAAACCACCGGGCCGATGTCGGTGCCGCTTTTCAGGGCATGTCCGACCTTGATCGACTTCATCCGCTCAGCCATGGCCTCGACGAACTTGTCGTGAATCCCGGCAGTGACGATCAAGCGGCTCGAGGCCGTGCAACGCTGGCCGGTGGAATAAAACGCACTCTGCACCGACAGTTCGACGGCTTGCTTGAGGTCGGCGTCGTCGAGAATGATCTGCGGGTTCTTGCCGCCCATTTCCAACTGAACCTTGGCCTGACGCGACACACAGTTGACCGCGATCTGCCGGCCTACGCCCACCGAGCCGGTGAAGCTGATGCCATCGACTTTCGGGCTGTTGACCATGGCATCGCCAATCACTCGACCGCTGCCCATCACCAGGTTGAACACCCCGGCCGGGAAACCGGCACGGGAAATGATTTCGGCCAGGGCCCAGGCGCAACCGGGCACCAGCTCTGCCGGCTTGAGCACCACGCAGTTGCCGTAGGCCAAGGCCGGGGCGATTTTCCAGGCCGGAATGGCAATCGGGAAGTTCCACGGCGTGATCAAGCCGACCACGCCAAGGGCTTCGCGGGTGACTTCGACGTTGACGCCAGGACGCACCGACGGCAGGTAATCGCCGGACAAGCGCAGGCATTCACCCGCGAAGAACTTGAAGATGTTGCCGGCGCGAGACACCTCGCCGATAGCTTCAGGCAGGGTCTTGCCCTCCTCCCGCGCCAGCAAGGTGCCGAGCTCTTCGCGACGCGCGAGGATTTCGCTGCCGACTTTATCCAGCGCATCGCTGCGGGCCTGAATGCCTGACGTCGACCAGGCCGGGAAAGCAGCACGAGCGGCGTCAATGGCCGCGTTCACCTGAGCCAGGTCCGCCTTGGCGTATTCGCCAATGACATCGGTCAACTCGGACGGGTTGATATTGGTCGAGTACTCGGCACCCGCGACCCATTGGCCGCCAATGAAGTTGTCGAATCGTTTTACGTCTGCCACAGCGCTTTCCCCTTAACAGAAGTTCTTGCACAAAAAGCCGCCGATTGCTCAGCGGCCCTGGTTGATTCAGCGGGTTATTGCGCGCCTTGCTTGTCCATCAACGCCGCGAGCATTTCAAACTCTTCCGGCGTCAGGTCAGTCAGCGGGGTACGTACGGGACCGGCATCGTAGCCAGCGATTTTCGCGCCTGCCTTGACGATGCTCACCGCGTAACCCGACTTGCGGTTACGGATGTCCAGGTAAGGCAGGAAGAAATCATCGATCAGTTTGCCGACGGTAGCGTGATCGTCGCGAGCGATGGCGTGGTAGAAATCCATCGCCATTTTCGGCAGGAAGTTGAACACCGCCGAGGAATAGACCGGAACGCCCAGTGCTTTATAAGCGGCGGCGTAGACTTCGGCAGTCGGCAGACCACCCAGGTAGCTGAAGCGATCACCGAGGCGGCGACGGATCGACACCATCAACTCGATATCGCCCAGCCCATCCTTGTAGCCGATCAGGTTCGGGCAGCGTTCAGCCAGGCGTTCCAGCAGCGGCGCGGTCAGGCGGCAGACATTGCGGTTGTAAACCACCACACCGATCTTCACCGATTTGCACACGGCTTCAACGTGGGCGGCAACACCGTCCTGACTGGCTTCGGTCAAGTAGTGCGGCAGCAGCAACAAGCCTTTGGCGCCCAAGCGCTCGGCTTCTTGAGCGTATTCGATGGCCTGACGGGTTGAACCACCGACACCGGCCAGAATCGGCACGCTGCTGGCGCAGGTGTCTACAGCCGTCTTGATCACATCGGAATATTCGCTGGCCGCCAGGGAGAAGAACTCACCAGTGCCGCCTGCGGCGAACAAGGCCGAAGCGCCGTATGGGGCCAGCCATTCGAGACGTTTGATATAGCCCGCGCGATGGAAATCGCCCTGAGCATTGAAATCGGTAACCGGGAAAGACAGCAGACCGGAGGAGAGGATGGACTTCAGTTCTTGTGGATTCATTATTCGAACACCCTGGACGCACGTTGTGATGAGAAAACCTGATCAGCTCTCGCCGAAGTTGTAGGTCATCGTACAACTTAAAATGCGACCGTCAACTGCATTTCATCGCCAGATGGAAAATCCGGGTAGGAAAAATCACTTCCTTGACGTAGGAAAGTTTGCAGCTATGCTCGACAACAACTGTATATACATACAGCAATTCGAGACACAACCTATGACATATCAAGGAGCTAGAAATGTCAGGTCTACATACCCAATCGCAGGAAAACCTCACTCATGACGACCGGATCATTGCCGATCTGGATCAGCTGTTCAGCGAACATGGCATTGCCATTTCCGGTGACGGCGATCACCTGATACTGCTGACTCACAGTCAACACAGCCCCAAACATCACGCACCCGGTCTGGCTGGAAAATCGCTGAACACCGAGCCTGCACCGCGTTTCGAAGGCGGCGAACACACCGCCATCGGCGATGCCACCCTGCTGCGCTTCGTCAATGACGCACCGGCCGTTGCGGCCTGGCAAGTGCCATTGCACCTGCCCAATGGCCTGGCACTGAGCTACGGCCAAATCGTTTCGCTAGGCGGTGATTTCTACGGCATTCCCGACCAGCCAATCTGCGATGGCGCGACCCCGGTTGATCGCATCCAGCGTTTTACTGCCGCGTTCAACTCACTGGCCGTACTGCCGGCGTCACGAGCAGAAGCCGGGTTGATTCTCAGCGTGATGCAGAAGGAAATCGCTGCCGCCAATCAGGCGATCAGGGACGGCAAACAACCCCACGAGGTCTACGACGCACTCGGTGATACGTTGTCTGAAGAGTGGAACAAGATCACCGGCGGTGGCAGTTTCGTCTCGGCACTGTTCCCCTTGGGACGCTATCTGAAACTGGCGGCGAACAACGCCGACCACTTCGGTGAATGGGCGTTGTTGGCGTACATCGCCGGGCACACCGCCGCCCTGCAACAGGCCGTTCTGGCCCACAACAGTGGCGATGAAAAACAATTGGAACTGGCCTACGCAATGAACGCATTTGCCGACCATTACCTGACCGACCTGTTCTCTGCCGGCCATCTGCGAATCCCGCGCAAACAACTGGCAGCAGCGGTTACGCCGAGTGACCTGGGTTCGCTGATCACCCGTTTCATGCACGATGAAGACAGCAAATACGGCCTCAACGTGAACAACACCAACGGTGATCAGTGGCATGCCTACGGCGACAAACGCTACTTCGACTCGGTCGACAGCGCCAACCGCAAACAGGTCAAACTCGCGGTCCAGCGCTCGGCCGACGAAGTCTTCGATACGTTCCTCAGCGGTTCACTGCCTGCGCCTTCCAGCTACGTTGCGCTGAAGTATCTGCCTGACCTCAACACCGTGAAAAAACCGGCGGGCAACTTCTCCGGGTTGTTTGTTCTGGACGGCAACAAGGTGCTGCGTCGCAGTGACGTCAACAACCTCAACGACAGCAGCCGGATCGACAACTGGTGGGGTTGGAGCACTTACTTGCTGCTCAAGGACTACACACCGAACAAACCGACCGGCTACCTGGACTCCCCCACCGCCGCACCGACGATCCAGGCTGATGGCTGGCAGAGCCAAACGCCCGGCGAACCCAACTGGTTGCCCGGCAATGCCGTGCGTTACGCCTTCAGCTACACCAACGGCTTGAATGAGTCCTACATCGGCCCCTGGTCGAATTACGCGGAGTTGAGTGAGCGCTTCCAGCCGACGCTGAACGTGCCGGGCAATGGCGCCTCACGCAACATTTTCCGCCAGTTCCGTGGCGGCTCGCCGGAACTGATCGGCTCGATCGACGCGCACACCACCACCTTCATAGACCGCAACGCCTGATAAGGAAATCACTGATGACTATCAACCTGACACTCGAACTGGCCTCGGGCCAATCCCTCAACGGCGCACCGCTGGAACTGCTGGCCAATGGCGTGCCGGTTGCGCGGGCGACTGTGGATGACAAGGGCCACGTGGCGTTTGATGCCAAGCCCGGAGCCGGACAATTGGCGGTAAGGGTGGATCGTTCAATCCTCAAGACTGGCTGAAGTTATAGCGAGAGGGCTGCCGGCCCCTTCGCGAGCAAGCCCGCTCCCACACTAGATTCACGTCGTACTGAGATTCCGGGTACGACAAAGATCAAATGTGGGAGCGGGCTTGCTCGCGAAGGCAATCTGCCAGGCAATACCGTTCTTGCTCCGGACCTCCGAATACCTACCACTCGTCGAACCTGTAATTTCTGACAGTTGGCGACGTTGGGCAATTGCGATGTAAATAGCTCTGGAGTTAACAAACCGGCTCCTTTAGCGCAGGGTTCAAAGCGGCGTTCATCAAACGGTTTGAAATATCGCTAAAGGGATTTTGATCATGACTGCACAACAGAAGGTTTTGCATAAACCGGAACTCCAGGAAGTCGTCAAGGGAACCCTCAAACGTCGAGAACTGGAAGGCCCCGCCCATGCGTTGATTCGGTCGTACCCCCATATATTGGTAGGGCAGATGATCAGGCTTACGGTTCATCCTTTGGTCAGGTGTAAGCGCATACGCAGGCATGAGTGTGTCGTCGCGCCATCTCAGAAACGCCTGGTCATCATCATTTTCAGCGCCCCCGGCTAAACACTCGTACTGTGCAGATCCCGCCGTGAATGAATCATGGCCTGCCACGCACGGAGAGCCCCCCATCATGATGCTTGCCCCGCCCATTCTTCCGCAGCTGTCCAGTCTGCACCCTGAAAAAACAACTGTGAAATTGTCGAGCCTGAGTGACACGCTGAAAATGCTTGTTCCCGACTCGGACCATTTCGAAGCGAACTGGGACGTTTACCCGATCCTCGGAGCCGATCCGGAATCGCCCGACTGGGAAGGTCTTCAAGCACCAACCGGCGTCTGGAATGACGCCGTCGATGACATGATCAAACTCACAGGAATCGAACTGTACATCCCGAAAGCGGTACTGGAGGCGTACTCGAATACAGCCGTCGAATTGCGCTACAAATTCACCGATGAATCCAGCCTCGAGCCTTATTCGGAGTGTGTGAAGCTGTACATCGAAGCGTGAACCTTCAACGCTGCGCCTCTGCCTCTTCATGGGCATGGCGCAGTCGTTCACGGCTGTTGGTCAGGTGCAGGCGCATGGCCGCTCGGGCTGCGTCCGAATCCTGGCGGGCGATGGCGTCGTAGATTTCTTCGTGTTCACGCGCCAGGCGATTCATGTAGTGCTGCTGGTCATCGTGGGCCAGCCGCGCAGAATTGAGCCGGGTACGCGGAATGATGCTGGTGCCCAGGTGGGTCATGATGTCGGTGAAGTAGCGGTTGCCGGTGGCCAGGGCAATCTGCAAATGGAACTGGAAGTCCGATGCCACCGCATCGCCTGCGTGGGCGGCGCTTTCGTTCAGGGCATCCAGTGCCGCGCGCATCAAGGCCAACTGTTCGGGGCTGCGGCGTTGTGCGGCAAGGCCTGCGGATTCCACTTCCAGGCTGATGCGCAACTCCAGAATCGCCAGCACATCGCGCAACGTCACCACCGTCGCCGGATCGATGCGAAAGCCGCTTGGGCTCGGCGTGTCGAGCACAAACGTACCGATACCATGACGGGTCTCAACCTGCCCCGCCGCCTGCAAACGCGATATCGCTTCACGCACCACGGTGCGACTGACGCCATGGGCTTCCATGATCGCCGACTCGGTGGGCAACTTGTCGCCACGCTTGAGCAGGCCGTCGCGAATCTGCTCGGACAGCACCGTGACCAGTTCCTGCGCGAGGCTGCGGCGCTTGCGCGGAAGACGGGGGGCGTCGATCGGGTTTTCCATGGTGAACATCAGTCTCAGGCAAACGGTTGAGCACGCATCATAGCGCAGCGCGGTTGTACGATCACTGCCTGAGAACACCATACCCTTTATGGGAGCGAGCTTGCTCGCGATAGCGGAGTGTCAGACACCTTGAGGCTGGATGTCAGTCCGTCATCGCGAGTAGGCTCGCTCCCACAGGGGGTTTATGGTGTTTAGGCGGTAACGGTCTGCTCCAGCAGATGGCCGCTGTCGATCCGCACATGCCGTGGATGGAAACGTTTCAGGCTGCTGCGATGGCCGACGCTGACGATGCTCAGGCCTGGCAAATGATCGATCAGTGCCTGATACAGCGACGCTTCATCCTCTTCGTCCATTGCCGAAGTCGCTTCGTCCATGTACAGCCATTGCGGTGCGTAGAGCAGCGCTCGGGCAAACGCCAGACGTTGCTGCTCGCCCGGCGAGAGCATTCGCTGCCAGTGATTGGCTTCGTCGAGACGGGAAACCAGATGCGGCAAACGGCAGGTTTCCAGCACGCGCGCGTAGTGCTCGTGCGTGTAGGTGTCGCCGGCCTGTGGATAACTCAGGGCGTCACGCAGGCTGCCAATCGGCAGATACGGCTTTTGCGGGAGGAACAGATAGCGCGCAGCCGGCAGTCGGATGTTGCCGTGACCCGCAGGCCAAAGATGCCCCATCGCCCGCAGCAAGGTGGATTTGCCACTGCCGGAACGACCGCTGAGCATGACGCGCTCGCCCGCCTCTACCGTCATGTCGGCATTGGTCAGCAAGTGACGACCGTCGGCCAGGTCCAGACCCAGGTTGTGGATTTTCAGCTCCGAGCCCTGATTCTGCACGTCGATGGCCGGCTGGCGCTCTTCGTTTTCGCTCATGGCCTGACGGAAACTCAGCAAACGGTCACAGGTGGCGCGCCACGAGGCGAGCTCCTGGTACGCACTGATGAACCAACTGAAACTCTCCTGCACGTTGCCGAAGGCCGAGCTGATTTGCATCAGTTCACCGAGTTCGATCTTGCCGGCAAAGTAGCGCGGCGCGGCGACCATGAACGGGAAGATAATCGCGATCTGGCCATAGCCGGAGGTAAAGAAGGTCAGGCGCTTGGACACTTTCATGATGTCCCAGAAGTTGTGCCAGACCCTGCCAAACCGTGTGCTCAAGCGCTGATGCTCGTTAGGTTCGCCGTTGTACAGGGCGATACTCTCGGCGTTTTCACGCACCCGGACCATGGAAAAACGCAGGTCGGCTTCGAAGCGTTGTTGTTGGTTATTCAGACCGATCAAGCGGCGACCGATCAAATGCGTCAGCCAGCTGCCAACCGCCGCATAGACCAGCACGCACCAGAACATGTAGCCGGGAATGGTAAAGCCAAACACCTCGATACTGCCCGACACCCCCCACAGGATGATCGAGAACGACACCAGGTTGACGATATTGCGGATCAGGCCCAGCCCCAAAGCCAGGGTGTTGGACGTGAAGTTGTTAAGGTCTTCGGAAATCCGCTGGTCCGGGTTATCGGTATAACCGCCCTGCTCCAGCTGATAGTAATTCTTGTCGCCGAGCCAACGGGCGAAGTGCTTCTCGGTGAGCCAGGCCCGCCAGCGAATAGTCAGCATCTGGGTCAGATAGAGCCGGTACACCGCACCGACAATCGCCACTGCGGCAATCGCGCTGAAATACAGGATCAGATGCCAGAACGCCGCTTCGTCCTTCTTTTGCAGGGCATTGTAGAAGTCCTTGTACCAGGTGTTGAACCACACCGAGATCCCCACGCTGATCAGCGACAGCACGATCACCGCAATCAGCAGCGCCCAGGCGGTACCCTTCTCTTCACTGCGCCAGTACGGCGTGATCATCTGCCAGACACGGCGAAAAAACTGCCCGCGCACACTGTCGTTGACCGCGGAATATTCAGCGTTCTGATTCATGGTTCAGACTCGATAAAGAAAAGAACAGGCACGAGCCGATCATAGATGATCGGCTCGGGTTGTCGCGAGGTCTGGCGATAACCGTTCAGCGCCGGTTCAGCGACGAACGGGACGCTTCTGCAGTTTGCGCTGCAGGGTGCGCCGGTGCATGCCCAGGGCGCGGGCAGTGGCAGAGATGTTGCCTTCATGCTCGGTCAGCACGCGCTGGATGTGCTCCCATTGCAGGCGGTCCACCGACATCGGGTTTTCCGGCACCAGGGTATCAAGGTCGGCGTGCTCTGAGAGCAAGGCGGCCAGCACGTCATCGGCGTCGGCCGGTTTGCACAGGTAGTTGCAGGCGCCGCGCTTGATCGCCTCGACGGCGGTGGCAATGCTCGAGTAACCGGTGAGGATCACCACGCGCATTTCCGGGTCGAGCTCGAGCAGTTTTGGCAGCAACACCAGGCCCGAATCACCGTCCATTTTCAGGTCCAGCGCGGCATAGTCCGGCAGATCCTGCTGGGCGATGGTCAGGCCCTCTTCGGCAGAGCTTGCAGTGCTGACACGAAAACCGCGACGGTTCATGGCGCGGGCCATCACGCGGGTGAAGGTTGCGTCGTCGTCTACCAGCAACAAATGCGGCAGGTCTTCGCCTTCGACTTGGATCTCGTCACTCATGTTCGTCTCCTCGGGCGACACGGGGCAGGCGCAGCTCGGTGAGCGTACCGCCTTCCTCATGACTGTAGAGTTTCACTGAGCCGCCAGCGCGTGTCACGCTGGCCTTGCTCAAAAACAGGCCCAGGCCGAAACCTTTGCCCTTGGTGGTAAAAAACGGCTTGCCGATCTGTTCGGCAATCGCCAGCGGCACACCGGGGCCGTGGTCGCGAATGCTGATGGTCAGCTCGACGGAATCCCAGTTCAGCGTCACTTCCAGCCCTTCGGGGCAGGCATCGGCGGCGTTGTTCAGTAAATTCAGCAAGGCTTGGGTCAGGTCCGGCGGCGGCGCCAGACGCGGTTCATCGCCAAGCCCCAGGCGCCGCAAGCGGTAGGTCGCTTCGGGACGCATCAGGTGCCAACGGTTAAGCGCTTCATCGAGCCAGACGCTGACACCCTGCATCTCCACCGCCAACCGACGATTGGCTTCGGCAGCGCGAACCAGTTGCTGCAAGGTTTCCTTGCACAGCTTCACCTGATCCTGCAGCACCCTCAAGTCATCTTGCAGCAGCGGGTCGTGATGATCCTGCTGCATTTCCTTGAGCAACACGCTCATGGTCGCCAGCGGCGTGCCCAATTCGTGAGCGGCGCCAGCGGCCTGGGTCGCAACAGCCAGCAGTTGCTGGTCGCGCAGGCCCTCTTCACGGCGAATCGCCCGCAGTTCTTCCTGACGGCGCAACTCTTCGGCCATCCGCGCAGCGAAGAAGGTGATCACCGCAGCCGCTAGGGCAAAACTCAGCCACATGCCGTAGATCTGCATCTTTTCCCGGTACATCGGGAATGTTTCCAGCGGGTAAAACTGCGCCAGCAACAAGGTGTACATCGCCAGCGCGATGCCCGAGAGAATCACCGAATAACGCCACGGCAGCGTCACGGCGGCGATGGTCAGCGGCACCAGGTAATAGGAAACGAACGGGTTGGTCGAACCACCGGAGAAATACAGCAGCGCACTGTGGATAAACAGGTCGCAGGCCAGTTGCACGGCGTATTCGAGTTCAGTCACCGGCCATGAAGTGCGCAAGCGGATCGCGGTAAAGGCACACAGCAGCATCGAGCAGCCGAGGGTCGCCGCCAGTTGAAACCACGGCAGCGGCAGCAGGTTGAACCAGTAGGCGAGCCCCACCGAACCGGCCTGAGCGGCCAGCACCAGGGTGCGGATGAACGTCAGTCGCCAGAGGTTCTGGCGAGTCGCGGAAAGCAGTTGTACGGGGGCGAGCATGAGCTCTCCTGATGAGCGCTCCAGGCGGATCGCGTCGAGTATAACCAAGCGAGGGCCCCGACAGGCAAAAGTGCGGCAAAGCGCCACACGGCAAAGACAGTTCACATCACACCACAATCCCTGTAGCAGCTGGCGAAGCCTGCGTTCGGCCGCGAAGCGCTCGCAATCCGGAGAACGCATTCAATCTGAAACAACGCGGTAGCTGATTTTACGACCGCTTCGCGGCCGAACGCCGGCTTCGCCAGCTGCTACAGGTAGTAGTGCGAGCTCGATCTGTATAGAAGTTGTAATCGGGTGAACCCGGCAATAAAAGCTACAGTCTGATGGTTTCACGCAGGCTTGGACCCTTACCCCTGCGCACCGCCCAAGGAGACTTCATGAACACATTGCGCCGCAGCGCCGCCCTTCTCGCCCTCAGTGTCGGCACCGTCGTCAGCCTGCCGGCATTGGCCGTCGACGAACTTCACTACAACCAGATTTCCCTGCGTGCCGAAGTCAGTCAGGAAGTGGCCCGCGACCTGATGATCGTGACCCTCTACACCGAAGAACAAAACACCGACCCGGCGAAACTCGCCGCCGACGTCAGCACCACCATGAACAAGGCGCTGGCCCAGGCCAAACAGGTCAAGGACATCACCCTGCGCCAGGGCAGCCGTCACAGCTACCCGATCTACGACACCAAGGGCCAGAAAATCACCGGCTGGCGTGAACGCGCCGAACTGCGCCTGGAAAGCTCGAACTTCGCAGCGCTGTCCAAACTCACCGGCGAACTGCTGACTGATCTGAAGATGGGCGGCATGGATTTCGCCATCGCCACTCCGACCCGCAAGGCCAGCGAAGATGCGCTGCTCAAGGAAGCCGTCACCGCCTTCAAGGCCCGCGCCCAACTGGCCACCGATGCACTGGGCGGCAAGGGTTACAAAATCGTCAACCTGAACCTCAACAGCAACGGTTATCCACAGCCGTACCTGCGCGCGCCAATGATGATGAAAGCCGCGGGCATGGACTCGGCACCGGTGACCCCGGATGTCGAAGCCGGCACCAGCCAGGTCAGCATGACCGCCGATGGCTCGATTGAAGTGTTGATGCCTTGAAATTGAGGTGGGTCAGCCAGCCTTCCGCTGACTGACCCACTGAGCCCTACTTGACCTGATACTCCGCCGGCTCCGGCACATCAAAATCATCCAGCGCCCTGTCCACCTGCAACTGCACCCCATCCACCAGCCGACAAATCGCCAGTGCCACATGGCGCCGCGAACCTTCGATCTCGAACGCCAGGTCGGCGGCCATGACTTTCACCGACGCCAGGTCTTCCGAGGCGTTGGCCAAGAGGCTTTCTGTGCCCACATCAGGGGCGACGCTGAATAACCGGTCAGAACGCAAATTGCTGAAGCGCAGTTTGGCGAGCGTCGGTTTCAGGTAGTGATCCAGTGCCCGGTGGGCAGCGTCGTGGAGCTTTTTGGAGTCGAGGGATTCGTACGGCGAAACGTCGTCGGGTGCGGGGGGATCAGGGATTAACTTGTCCATGTGAACACTCCACTCATTTTGGGAGCCATCGCTTGCCGATCTCACTCGGCGAAGGGGTGGCAGCTGTGTGCGGTGTGAGATTACCGGGAGTAGAACCGGCCAGACCGAAGTCTGCCCGCACACAGTCGCCATAAAGCATTGCGAACAGCGGATAAGCTGGCGGCAATTATGGTGGTACTGGCACTCGATTCATACTCTTTGCCGGGATCTCACTCCCGTTCGCTGAGTTTTCAGCGACAGCAAAAGGTTAGGCGCAGCCCCAAACCCAACGCAACCGCCACAACTCGTCGGAACAATCGCCCTCATGCCCTGGTCTGACAGCGCTTTTCGTAGGAGCGAACCGTGTTGTTACCGTAAATGTCGGTAACGGATGGGTGGCGGGTCCGTTTGACAGAGGCCTGTGTATGCCCAAACAGAGGGGTCACCCTAACAAACGGATATTTCCGCGCGCCCCGGCAACAACGCTACTCTCCAGAAAAAGCCGCCGCCAAACCCTCGGGGACTCCATGGATAGAACCACCGTCAAACCGCTTCTGCTTGCCCTCACCCTCGCCACCATCGCCCCATTCGCCCCATTCGCCCACGCCGCGACTACCCTGGTCTACTGCTCCGAAGCCAGTCCTGCCGGGTTCGACCCGAGCCAGTACACCAGCGGCACGGACTTCGATGCCTCGGCCGAAACAGTCTTCAACCGTCTCACCCAATTCAAACGCGGTGGCACCGAAGTCGAGCCAGGCTTGGCGACGAGTTGGGAGGTCGCCAAAGACGGCCTGACCTACACCTTCCACCTGCGTGACGGGGTGAAGTTTCATACCACCGACTACTTCACGCCGAGCCGCGATTTCAATGCGGACGATGTGCTGTTCACCTTCCAGCGCTTGCTCGACCCTGAAAACCCGTTTCGCAAGGCCTACCCCACCGAGTCGCCGTACTTCACCGACATGGACCTGAACACCACGATCAAAAGTGTCGATAAGCTCGATGAGCACACGGTGCGCTTCAGCCTGAACAACATCGACGCCGCGTTTGTGCAGAACCTGGCGATGAGCTTCGCCTCGATCCAGTCCGCCGAGTACGCCGCGCAGTTGCTCAAGGAGGGCAAAGCCGCTGACCTCAACCAGAAGCCGGTCGGCACTGGGCCCTTTGTGTTCAAGCGTTATCAGAAGGACTCGCAGATCCGCTACAGCGCCAACCGCGCTTACTGGAAACCCGAGGACGTGAAACTCGACAACCTGATTTTCTCGATCACCCCGGACGCCGCCGTGCGCCTGCAAAAGCTCAAGACCGGCGAGTGCCAGGTCAGCGGTTATCCGCGACCGGCCGACATCGAGGTGATGGAACAGGACCCGAACCTGCGGGTGCTCAAGCAAGCCGGTTTCAACCTTGGCTTCCTGGCCTACAACGTATCCCACCCGCCACTGGACCAGCTCAAGGTTCGCCAGGCGCTGGACATGGCCATCGACAAGCCGGCGATCATCAAGGCCGTCTATCAAAGCGCCGGGCAACTGGCGCAGAACGCCCTGCCGCCAGCGCAATGGTCGTATGACCCGAACATCAAGGACGCGCCCTACGACCCGACCAAGGCAAAGGCGCTACTAAAAGAAGCAGGGGTTGCACCCGGTACCACTATCAACTTATGGGCAATGACCGTGCAGCGTGCGTCCAACCCGAACGCACGGATGTCGGCGCAGATGATCCAGCAGGACTGGGCCAAGGTCGGTATCACGGCCAACATCGTCAGCTATGAATGGGGCGAGTACATCAAGCGCGCCAAGAACGGCGAGCACGACGCGATGATCTACGGCTGGACCGGCGACAACGGTGACCCGGACAACTGGCTCGGCGTGCTCTATAGCTGCGCCGCCGTTAAAGGTAGCAACTACGCCAAGTGGTGCGACCCGGCCTACGACAAGCTGGTTCAGCAGGCCAAGGTCTCCACCGACCGTGACGAGCGGGTCAAGCTCTACCAACAGGCACAAAAAATCCTTAAGCAACAAGTGCCTATCACACCGATCGCCAACTCGACGGTTTTTCAGCCTCTGCGCAAAGAAGTTTCCGACTTCAAGATCAGCCCGTTCGGGCTCACACCGTTCTACGGGGTGGGTATAAATAAGTAACACCGCGCTCCGGCCGGGTGCGACAGGCGCCCTGGCCGCACCTCTATGGTGCGTCGTTTGCACCGAGAAAAACGACCGCAAACGGTCAAATGCGTCAGTATTTATACATATGCGACATTAAGGTACGTTCGTTCCACTGTTTAAGGGTTGTAGCTCCCCGGCATCTTGCATTGGGTATGGGCCCTGCATAAGTATCCGCAGGTCGACTCACGAGGTCGTCCTCTAATTCCAAAAATGACAACAAATCATGAGGCCACCATGCTTAAACACGCGGTCATTCCGTTTTTAGTCGGCGCAAGCTTGTTAGCTAGCGCACCTTTCGCCCATGCAGCGACTAACCTGGTGTTTTGCTCCGAAGGGAGCCCGGCCGGTTTTGATCCTGGTCAGTACACCACCGGAACCGACTTCGACGCCTCTGCAGAAACCATGTTCAACCGTTTGAGCCAGTTCGAACG
Source organism: Pseudomonas sp. 05N432 (assembly GCF_056396945.1). NCBI lineage: Bacteria > Pseudomonadati > Pseudomonadota > Gammaproteobacteria > Pseudomonadales > Pseudomonadaceae > Pseudomonas > Pseudomonas sp. 05N432. Next base: position 111,340 of record NZ_JBFTMM010000014.1, read on the forward strand.
TGGCGGCACCGCCGTTGTTCCTGGCCTGGCCACCAGCTGGGACATTTCCCCGGATGGCCTGACTTACACCTTCCACCTGCGTGAAGGCGTCAAGTTCCACACCACCCCGTATTTCAAGCCAACTCGTGAGTTCAACGCCGACGACGTGCTGTTCACCTTCAATCGCATGATTAACAAGGATGATCCGTTCCGTAAGGCGTACCCGACCGAATTCCCGTACTTCACCGACATGGGGATGGACACCAACATCACCAAGATCGATAAAGTCGACGATCACACCGTCAAGTTCACCCTCAAGGAAGTTGATGCCGCGTTCATCCAGAACATGGCCATGAGCTTCGCTTCGGTCCAGTCCGCCGAGTACGCTGCCCAACTGCTCAAGGAAGGCAAAGCCGCCGACATCAACCAGAAGCCGGTCGGCACGGGTCCGTTCGTGTTCAAGAGCTACCAGAAAGACTCCAACATCCGCTACACCGGGAACAAGGACTACTGGAAGCCTGACGACGTCAAGATCGACAACCTGATCTTCGCTATCACCACCGACCCGTCGGTGCGTATTCAGAAGCTGAAAAAGAACGAGTGCCAGATCACCCTGTTCCCACGCCCGGCCGACCTGAAGGCGCTGAAAGAGGACAAGACCCTGAAGGTGCCTCAACAGGCTGGTTTCAACCTGGGTTACATCGCCTACAACGTGATGGACAAGATCAAGGGCAGCGATCAGCCGAACCCGATGGCTCAACTGAAAGTGCGCCAGGCACTGGACATGGCCGTCAACAAGCAGCAGATCATCGACTCGGTTTACCAGGGTGCAGGTCAACTGGCGGTCAACGCCATGCCGCCAACCCAGTGGTCCTACGACACCACCATCAAGGACGCGCCATACAACCCTGAGAAAGCCCGCGAGCTGCTCAAGGAAGCCGGCATCAAGGAAGGCACCGAGATCAACCTGTGGGCGATGCCAGTGCAGCGTCCTTACAACCCGAACGCCAAGCTGATGGCTGAAATGCTGCAGTCCGACTGGGCCAAGATCGGTATCAAGGCCAAGATCGTGACCTATGAGTGGGGCGAGTACATCAAGCGCTCCAAAGGCGGCGAAAACGGCGCGATGCTGATTGGCTGGAGCGGCGACAACGGTGACCCGGACAACTGGCTGAACGTGCTGTTCGGCTGCGATTCGCTGCAGGGCAACAACTTCTCCAAATGGTGTGACAAGAAGTTTGACGGCATCGTGAAAGAAGCCAAGCGCACCACCGATCAGGCCAAGCGCACCGAACTGTACAAACAGGCGCAACACGTCCTCAAAGACGCCGTTCCAATGACACCTATCGCTCACTCGACGGTGTTCCAACCCATGCGCGACAACGTGCAGGACTTCAAGATCAGCCCGTTTGGCTTGAACTCCTTCTACGGAGTCAGCGTCAGCAAATAAGGTTTTGCAACGGTGACGTCCCTGACGTCGCCGTTGCCTTATCTGCCAAGACAGCTGGAATTCGCCTACTTCCCAAACCACTGCGGACCACTGCAGCGGGCTTAGGACGTGTCGCCTTTTCCTACCTGTTTTTCAGGCCTTACGCATTTACCGCCTGACCTTCGACTCATACCGTCGGGGTTCGGCCGTTTTTTCGCTGCGGCTGGCAACTGCTGACCCCATGGCTTTGGATCAGTGATGTCTGCACGTCCCAGGACGGGACGACGACTCACTGTTTAACACCTAAAAAGAGAGGGAGCGTTATGCGCCATACTTTGGTTTTATCCGCATTACTGGGCACCGGTCTGTTGGCCGCCACGTCAATCAGCCAGGCCGCCAATAACAGCCTGGTGTTTTGCTCCGAGGGCAGCCCGGCGGGCTTCGACACCGCGCAGTACACCACTGCGACCGACAACGACGCCGCCGAACCGTTGTACAACCGGCTGGCCGAGTTCGAAAAAGGCTCCACCAATGTCGTACCGGGCCTGGCCACACGTTGGGATATTTCCGAGGATGGTCTCAAGTACACGTTCCACCTGCGCGAAGGGGTGAAATTTCACACCACCCAGTACTTCACACCGAGCCGCGACTTCAACGCTGACGATGTGTTGTTCACCTTTAATCGCATGCTCGATACCGAGCACCCATTCCGCAAGGCTTACCCGACCGAGTTTCCGTACTTCAACGGGATGAGCCTGAACAAGAACATCGCCAAGGTCGAGAAGACCGGGCCGTTGACCGTGGTCATGACCCTGAACTCGGTAGACGCCGCGTTCATTCAGAACATCGCCATGAGTTTTGCCGCGATTCTCTCCGCCGAATACGCCGACCAGTTGCTCGCGTCCGGCAAGCCGAGCGACATCAACCAGAAGCCGGTCGGCACCGGGCCGTTCGTGTTCAAGAGTTACCAGAAAGACTCCAACATCCGCTACACCGGCAACAAGCAGTACTGGGACCCGAGCCGGGTCAAGCTCGACCAACTGATTTTCGCCATCAACACCGATGCGTCGGTGCGTGTGCAGAAGCTCAAGAAAAACGAGTGCCAGATCACCCTGCACCCACGCCCCGCCGATGTCGACGCGCTGAAAAACGACCCCAAGCTGCAACTGATCGAGAAGCCCGGTTTCAACCTTGGCTACATCGCCTACAACGTGCGGCATAAACCCTTCGACCAGCTCGAAGTACGCCAGGCGCTGGACATGGCGGTGAACAAGCAGGGGATTCTCAAGGCGGTGTACCAGGGCGCCGGCCAACTGGCGGTCAACGCCATGCCACCGGCCCAGTGGTCCTACGACGAAACCATCAAGGACGCCGCCTACAACCCGGAAAAAGCCAAGGAATTGCTCAAGGCAGCCGGGGTCAAGGAAGGCACCGAGATCACGCTCTGGGCCATGCCGGTACAGCGTCCCTACAACCCGAACGCCAAGCTGATGGCAGAAATGTTGCAGTCGGACTGGGCGAAAATCGGCCTGAAAGTAAAAATCGTCAGCTACGAATGGGGCGAGTACATCAAGCGCACCAAGAATGGCGAACACGACATCAGCCTGATCGGCTGGACCGGCGACAACGGGGACCCGGACAACTGGCTGGGCACCCTGTACAGCTGCGACGCGATTGGCGGCAACAACTATTCCATGTGGTGTGACCCGCAATACGACAAGCTGATCAAGCAAGCCAAGATTGTCACCGACCGTGAGCAACGCACGGTGCTCTACAAACAGGCTCAGCAATTGCTCAAACAGCAAGTGCCGATCACGCCTGTCGCCCACTCGACGGTCAACCAGCCGTTGAGCGCCAAAGTCGAAGGATTCAAGGTCAGCCCCTTCGGCCGTAACGTCTTCTCGGGTGTCAGCATCGACCAATAACTGATTAGCCAAAAACCTGAGGGCGATTTTCGCCCTCACGCAAAGGTGTTGCCTGAATTCGGCGAACACGCCAAATGCAAACGTTTGCTATGCGTGAATGAGTTAAAAACCAAATAGCCGGATCACCAAAAAAGACCGGCATTAAAAAAAGAAAGAAAGGAGCGTCACCCATGAAACTGAGCAGCACCGCGATATTGGCCTTGGCCATCAGCAGCATCACGGCCACGGCCTATGCTGAAACCCAAAGCCAGGAATTCACCCCGGTTACGGTCAACACCAGCAGCGCACAGGCCGCCGCAACCGGCTTTGTCGAAGGTCAGAAGATCGACGGTTCCACGCGTAACTGGTACGCCAACGAACAATTGAAACGTGGCGGCAAATTCACCTACCGCAAAGACGGTGTGGCGACGCCAACCGACCGCCGTATCAACTGGGTTCAGGGCACTATCGTCAAGTACAACTCCGGCTTCACTCAGGGCACCATCGGTGTCAGCACTGAAGTAGCTGCCTACAACGCCATTGCACTGGATCGTGATCACAAGGATCTGGCATCCAACAACGGCGGTGCACCGGGCTCTCGTCCAGGCGCAGGCAACAACCGTACCCTGACCAAAGAAGGCGGCGATGCCCAAGGCCAGTGGAGCAAACTGGGCTTGGCCAACGTCAAGTTCCGCGTATCGAACACGACCCTGACCGCCGGCCGCCAGAACTTCAGCACCCCGATTGTCGACACCATCGGCAACCGTGCGTTGCCTTCGAGCTTTGAGGGCGTGAGCCTGCACAGCGAAGAGCTGAACAATCTGTCGTTCGATGCGGGTTCCTTCGACCGCGTGTCCCCGCGGACCGAAGAGAGCCTGTCGAAATTCCGCTCCGAGTACACCAATAACAAAGCCGAAACCGATCGCGTTAACACCGCTGGTCTCAACTATCAGCCGTTCAAAAGCCTGAAGACCAGCCTGTACGTCGCGAACGTCGAAGACTTCTGGAACCAGTACTACTTCGGCGCCACCCACGAACTGGGCGATAGCTCGGTGCTGGGCCTGACCACCGGCCTGAACTACTACAAAACCCTCGACACCGGCAAAAAGGAAATGGGCAACATCAACAACGATGCCTACTCCGTGTCGTTCGGCCTGACCCACCAAGCCCATAGCCTGACGTTCTCCTGGCAGCAAATTGCCGGCGACGAATACTTCGACTACCTGCACGAAACCAACGGCATCTACCTGGCCAACTCCTTGCTCTCGGACTTCAACGGCCCGAACGAGAAGTCCTTCCAGATCGCCTATGGCCTGAACATGGCTGAATACGGCGTGCCAGGCCTGAAGTTCAATATCTACCAGGCTCGCGGCTGGGGCATCGACGGTACGCACTACACCGGCACCGCCTATGACGTGAAAAACATGGATGGCGAGCACCACTATGAATACGGCATCGGTACTTCCTACGCCGTACAAAGTGGCCCGCTGAAAGCCACCACCATTCGCGCGACCTACACCGCGCACCGCGCCTCCGAAAACCAGGCTGACGGCAGCCTCAACGAGTTCCGTCTCGTGACCACCATCCCGTTCAACATTTTGTAATTCACCTGCCGAACGGCTGATTCAGTGAAGAATCGGCCGTTCGGCTTTTGTCCTTTAACCGATTGCAGAGGGCTCTTGATGAAAATGCTTCCTTTACGAGCGGCCATCGCCGCCACGTTGCTGAGTGTCGCTATCGGCGCCTCGGCCAAACCCTTGGTGGTCTGTACCGAAGCCAGCCCGGAAGGCTTCGATATGGTCCAGTACACGACTGCAGTCACAGCCGATGCGGTGGCCGAAACCATCTTCAACCGTCTGGCGGACTTCAAGCCCGGCACCACTGAAGTGATTCCGGCACTGGCCGACTCCTGGGACATCAGCGAGGACGGTCTGACCTACACGTTCCACTTGCGCAAAGGCGTCAAGTTCCACACCACCGAATACTTCAAGCCGACCCGCGACATGAATGCCGACGACGTGGTCTGGAGCTTCCAGCGTCAGCTGGACCCGAATCACCCATGGCACAAGCTGTCGAGCGTGGGCTTCCCGTACTTTGAGAGCATGGGCTTCAAGGAACTGCTCAAAAGCGTAGAAAAAGTCGACGACAACACGGTCAAGTTCACCCTGACCCGCCGCGAAGCACCGTTCCTGGCAGACATCGCCATGGCGTTCTCCTCGATCTACCCGGCCGAATACGCCGACCAGTTGCTCAAGGCCAACAAGACCGGCGACCTGAACAACAAACCGGTCGGCACCGGCCCGTTCATCTTCCAGCGTTACGCCAAGGACGCCCAGGTGCGCTTCAAGGCCAACCCGGACTACTTCCGTGGCAAGCCACCGGCTGATGCGTTGATTCTGGCCATCGCCACCGACAACAACGTTCGCCTGCAAAAGCTCAAGGCCAACGAGTGCCAGATCGCGCTGTATCCCAAGCCCGATGACATCCCGAGCATCAAGAAAGACGCCAACCTGAGCGTCGATGAACTCGACGCGATGACCGTCTCGTACATCGCCATGAACACCACCCACAAGTACATGAGCGACGTGCGGGTCCGCAAAGCCATCGACATCGCCTTCGACAAGGAAGCCTACGTCAACGCGCTGTTCGGCAAAGGCAACGCCTCGGTAGCCGTGAACCCGTACCCACCGACCCTGCTGGGTTACAACAAGACCCTGCAAAACCCGAAACGTGACCTGGACAAGGCGCGTGCCCTGCTCAAGGAAGCCGGCGTGCCGGATGGCACCGTGCTTACCCTGTTCACCCGTAACGGTGGCGGCCCGACCAACCCGAACCCGATGCTCGGTGCGCAGATGATGCAAGCGGACCTGGCCAAGGTCGGGATCAAGCTCGACATTCGCGTCATGGAATGGGGCGAGATGCTCAAGCGCGCAAAAAATGGTGAACACGATATGGTGTCCGCCGGATGGGCCGGTGATAACGGCGACCCGGATAACTTCCTGACGCCTATGCTCAGTTGTGAAGCCGCGAAGAACGGCGAAAACTACGCCCGCTGGTGTAATGAGAAGTTCCAGACGCTGATCGATGAAGCCCGGGCTAAAGTAAACCCGACCGAACGTGCAGCGCTCTATGAACAGGCGCAGGCTATTTTCAATCAGGACCAGCCATGGATCAGCATGGCGCACACCCGAATGTTTACGGCCATGCGCAATAACGTCGAGGGTTATCACATTAGCCCCCTGACCACTAACAACTTCGCTACCACCCAAGTGAAGTAGATAAGAAAACGCCCGGCAACGTTGATCCCAACGCTGCCGGGAACGCCTAACCGGCTGATGAGGTACACCAGAAGATGTTTAGTTTTATTGCCCGCCGATTGGGATTATTGATCCCCACGTTCTTCGGCATCACCTTGCTGACTTTCGCGTTGATTCGCATGATTCCCGGCGACCCCGTGGAAGTCATGATGGGCGAACGTCGGGTCGATCCCGAAATGCATGCTCAGGCAATGGAACGCCTTGGTCTGAACAAACCGCTGTATGCCCAGTACCTGGACTACATCGGCAAACTGGCCCACGGCGACCTGGGTGAATCCCTGCGGACCCGTGAAAGCGTATGGACTGAATTCACTTCGCTGTTCCCGGCCACCCTGGAACTGTCCATGGCAGCCCTGCTGTTCGCCGGCGTACTCGGCCTGCTGGCCGGGGTGATCGCGGCGCTGAAGCGAGGGTCCCTGTTCGACCATGGGGTGATGGGCATCTCCCTTGCCGGGTATTCGATGCCGATTTTCTGGTGGGGCCTGATCCTCATCATGTTCTTCTCGGTCTCCCTGGGCGTGACCCCGGTGTCCGGGCGGATCGACCTGCTGTACGACATCGAGCCAAGAACCGGCTTCATGCTCATCGACACCCTGCTGGCCAATGACACCGGCGCGTTCTTCGACGCCCTGCACCACCTGATTCTTCCGGCCATCGTGCTCGGCACCATCCCGCTGGCAGTAATCGCCCGGATGACCCGCTCCTCGATGCTCGAAGTCCTGCGTGAAGACTACATCCGCACCGCCCGGGCCAAAGGCCTGTCGCCGTCGCGCGTGGTGTTCGTTCACGGCCTGCGCAACGCCTTGATCCCGGTACTGACCGTGGTCGGCCTGCAAGTCGGCACATTGCTGGCCGGTGCGGTCCTGACCGAAACCATCTTCTCCTGGCCCGGTATCGGCAAATGGCTGATCGAAGCCATTGGCGCCCGGGACTACCCCGTGGTGCAAAACGGAATTCTGTTAATCGCCTGCCTGGTGATTCTGGTCAATTTTGTAGTGGATATTCTTTATGGCTTCGCAAACCCACGCATCCGTCACCAGCGCTGAGACCCTACGTATGAGTACTCCAACTACCGCCGTAGCAGTCGACCAAAGCCTGCTGTATCCATCGCCGTACAAAGAGTTCTGGCAAGCGTTCTCCAAGAACAAGGGCGCCGTCGCCGGCCTGTTGTTCATGCTGCTGGTTATTTTTTGCGCGATTTTCGCCCCATGGGTTGCGCCGCATAACCCGAGCGAGCAGTTCCGCGACTTCCTGCTGACCCCGCCGGCCTGGCTGGCAAACGGGCAGATGCAATTCCTGCTCGGCACCGATGAGCTGGGACGCGACCTGCTGTCGCGCCTGATCCACGGTTCGCGCCTGTCCTTGATGATCGGTTTGTCATCGGTGGTCATGTCGCTGATTCCGGGGATCCTGCTGGGTCTGTTCGCCGGGTTCTTCCCGCGTCTGCTGGGCCCGACCATCATGCGCCTGATGGACATCATGCTGGCCCTGCCGTCCTTGCTGCTGGCTGTGGCGATCGTCGCCATCCTCGGCCCTGGCCTGATCAACACCGTGATCGCTATCGCCGTGGTGTCCCTGCCGGCCTACGTTCGTCTGACCCGCGCTGCGGTGATGGGCGAACTGAACCGCGACTACGTGACCGCCGCGCGCCTGGCCGGTGCCGGTCTGCCGCGCCTGATGTTTATCACCGTGCTGCCCAACTGCATGGCGCCGCTGATCGTTCAGGCAACCCTGAGCTTCTCCTCGGCGATTCTCGATGCCGCGGCACTGGGCTTCCTCGGCCTTGGCGTACAACCGCCAACCCCTGAGTGGGGCACCATGCTGGCTTCGGCTCGCGACTACATCGAACGCGCCTGGTGGGTCGTCAGCCTGCCTGGCTTGACCATTTTGCTCAGCGTGCTGGCAATCAACCTGATGGGCGACGGCCTGCGCGATGCGCTGGACCCGAAACTCAAGAACGCCGCCTGAGGAGATTCAAATGTCACTGTTGGAAATCAAGAATCTCAACGTTCGCTTCGGCGACAAGAACGCCGTTCCGGTGGTCGATGGTCTCGACATTTCCGTGGACAAGGGCGAAGTCCTGGCCATCGTTGGCGAGTCGGGGTCCGGCAAGTCCGTGACCATGATGGCGCTGATGGGCCTGATCGAACATCCGGGGATCGTCACCGCTGACGCCCTGAATTTCGATGGCAAGAACATGCTCAAGCTCAGCAATCGTCAGCGTCGGCAAATCGTCGGCAAAGACCTGGCCATGGTCTTCCAGGACCCGATGACCGCGCTGAACCCAAGCTACACCGTCGGCTTTCAGATCGAAGAAGTGCTGCGCCTGCACCTGAAAATGTCCGGCAAGGACGCCCGCAAGCGCGCCATCGAGTTGCTGGAAAAAGTAGAAATCCCGGGCGCTGCGAGCCGTATGGACGCCTACCCGCACCAACTCTCCGGCGGTATGAGCCAACGCGTGGCGATTGCCATGGCAATTGCCGGCGAGCCGAAACTGCTGATCGCCGACGAACCGACCACCGCACTGGACGTGACGATCCAGGCGCAGATCATGGACCTGCTGCTGGCGCTGCAAAAAGAGCAGGACATGGGCCTGGTGCTGATCACTCACGACCTCGCCGTGGTAGCCGAAACCGCCCAGCGCGTGTGTGTGATGTATGCTGGCCAAGCGGTAGAAGTCGGTCAGGTGCCGCAGTTGTTCGACATCCCTGCACACCCGTACAGCGAAGCGCTGCTCAAGGCCATTCCCGAGCACAGCCTGGGTTCCTCGCGCCTGTCCACCCTGCCGGGCATCGTTCCCGGTCGCTATGACCGTCCGCAAGGCTGCCTGCTCTCGCCGCGCTGCCCGTACGTGCAGGACAACTGCCGCCAACAACGTCCAGGCCTGGACCCGAAAAGCAACAGCCTCGCCCGCTGCTTCTATCCTTTGAATCAGGAGGTGGCGTAATGGCCGTCGTTCTCACTGCCCGTGACCTGACCCGTCACTACGAAGTCTCTCGCGGCCTGTTCAAAGGCACCGCGCTGGTACGCGCACTCAATGGCGTGTCGTTCGAACTCGAAGCCGGCAAAACCCTCGCTGTTGTAGGCGAATCCGGCTGCGGCAAGTCGACCCTGGCCCGCGCCCTGACGCTGATCGAGGAGCCGTCTTCGGGCTCATTGAAAATCGCCGGGCAAGAAGTCACCGGCGCCAACAAGGCCGAACGCAAACAGCTGCGCAAAGACGTGCAGATGGTCTTTCAGAGCCCTTACGCCTCGTTGAACCCACGGCAGAAAATCGGCGATCAGCTTGCAGAGCCACTATTGATCAACACCACACTTTCCGCGGCCGAACGCCGTGAAAAAGTCCAGGCGATGATGAAGCAGGTCGGCTTGCGTCCTGAGCACTATCAGCGTTATCCGCATATGTTCTCGGGTGGTCAGCGCCAGCGGATCGCCCTGGCGCGCGCCATGATGCTGCAACCGAAAGTGCTGGTCGCGGACGAACCGACCTCGGCGCTGGACGTGTCGATTCAGGCCCAGGTACTGAACCTGTTCATGGACCTGCAGCAAGAGTTCAACACCGCGTACGTGTTCATCTCCCACAACCTGGCGGTGGTGCGTCACGTCGCTGATCAGGTGCTGGTGATGTACCTCGGTCGCCCGGTGGAAATGGGCCCGAAAGAAGACATCTACACCCGTCCTCTGCACCCGTACACCCAGGCCCTGCTGTCGGCCACGCCGACGATCCACCCGGATCCGGACAAGCCGAAAATCAAGATCGTCGGCGAACTGCCGAACCCGCTGAACCCGCCGTCCGGCTGCGCGTTCCACAAGCGCTGCCCGTACGCCACAGAACGCTGCAGCAAAGAAGAGCCGGCCTTGCGCCAGCTCGACAGCCGCCAGGTGGCCTGCCATTACGCCGAACAATTCGTCGTCTAGGCCGGGCATGAAAAAGCGCCCTCTCGGGGCGCTTTTTGAAATGCGTTGACCCACCCCCTCCTGTCTGACTGCGCATCAGTCCGACAGGAGGGGGTTTTCTTTTGTCTGAAACCTTAAGCCTTAGCCTTGGGTATCGTCTTCGGAATCGTCGGAGGATGGGTCCTCATCGCCTTTAGTGTCACTTTGACTCTGATCACCAGTGGCAACCATCAAGCCACTGCCCTGCACACTTTTTGCGGCCCAAAAACCCTGGTCCTGCACCGCGCCGCTGCTCGCCCACGCTGCCGAAGTGCCCACCGACAGCAGCACCAGCACTTTGATCAATAAAACCATGCGTTGAAAAATGCTCATAGCTGATTCCATCCTTTCGTAAGTGAAGCACGGGTGCCTGACGGCGGGTAACCCGGTTGCCGTGGCGCTGAATGAAATCTAGTTCCGATCGGCCGGGTTCTCCAGATAGGATGCTACCGATTGCCGGTAAATGCCGTGGCTGGATAGATCGGTTCTGAATAATGGTTATAACTAAAACAACGACAGGACATTCTCATTTTTGGGCCAATCGAGCCACTCGATACCCTTGAATCAGTTTGAGGCAGAAGATGAGGCTCTAGTGGCTGCTGGCGGGCGCACCTGTGTGTTCGGGCGAACATAGTAGTTGTCGAACTCGCGACTTTCGACGAACTGAAAACCATGACGAATATAAAAACGATTTGAAGCGCTTTCTCTGAGAGCACCCACCCGCAATGTCAATTCAGATGCATCCGCTTCCACGAAGACTTGACGAAGGACAGCCGAACCTATGCCCAAACCTTGCGCACTTGGTTTGATGTACAGGTGATCAAGCAACAACCCATCGATGAGCGGCTTGACGACAACGAAACCAACCTGCTCGCCGGAAACCTCGATGTAGCGAGTGAACGCGGGAGAAAAACCATCGCGAAAACGCTCTCGTGCACGCACGGGATCGAAGCGACCAATGCGCTCAAGACTTTCACGCATAGCCTCAATCCGAATAGCAACAAGCGTTTCGAAGTCACTGGATTGGGTCGCGACAAGAGTGACCAGCGGGTTATGCGTGGTGGCAAACAGCATCCTATGTGCTCCAACTTCTATTCTGAGCGAGTCCCTATAAAGAGTTGCATCAATGACGCCTAGCCTACGGCACAAAACCTATTCCGTCTCACTGTACGGTTACAGGGTCTCGTGAAGCGATGATTGAGTTATTTTCCTCGCTCAAAATTTTCACCGCCAGGCGCTTCGGCATCAATGAAGTCGTTTTTGTGGCCTTTGACGAACGGTTTGACGTACTGCGGGGCAATCAGCTTGACAGTGTGGTCCAGCGCGCCGATTTGTCGAGCCAGCCAATGGGTGCCGCCGCAAGACTCCATCACCACCGTGCAGGCCGGTAATTGAGCCAATGTGCAGAGTAATTGGCCGCGACTGGATTTCTTGCGCAATACCTTATGGCCTTTAGCGTCCTGGCCATGTAAGTGGAAGCTGTGTTTGCCGATGTCGATACCGGGTTGTAATGATGGATTTATATTGCAATTGATACGCCATGATCATCACCTCACAATTGAATTGAGAAGCACTAAAAGATAAATTTTCATGCACATCTAGACACCTATCAAGCAGGAGCCTCATGAAAACTTATAAGTTCCTATCGCAACGCCGTCTACTATCAACATTGACAGTAGACAAGACTGTAGGATTGTAAAACATATTTCAGAAGCGCTGCCCCAAGAAATAGACAACTCAGGACTGAAAACGCAAAAACATTGCACAATTATAAAGTCCTCATTTACACCTCGATATAACCATAGCGCATATAACAAAAAAACCAGCACTGCAGTGCACCTATTCAAAAATAGTATAGCCACCTGTTATATTTCACAGTGCCCAAGAAGTATTCATTGATGCTCTACTAGTTCAGCATCATCTCCCATTAAATTTGAGCATATTCCAATGAGCACACTAAGCATCTACTTTGGCGGGTACGAACAACTCGTGCATCCGCATGGCAGCTTTGCGTCGTATCCTTTGCCAGAGGGAAGCCCAATCCGCAGACTGTCAGAACCAACTTTGGAAAGCATCGCTAACAAAATCCCTGACCGGATCAGCATTGGCGGCCCTGGCTGCACTACGCCGCAAGCAGATGATATTATTAGCGATCAATTTAAATGGAACGAAGCACAACTTATTAACCAGTGGGAAAACAACATAAGTCAAGCCATAAAAATCATAAAATCAAAGCCAAATGCATCGTCAACAGCAATGACATTAGATGTTGTTGAGCGCCTCGCAAAATCCGGAATCTCTCTTGGCTGGATGGCGCGAAATTATAAATTTGATTTTTCTTCCACACTTGTTAATGAGCGAACAGATAGTGCAACCCCAACCGAAGTAAACCTTATAGGCTACAGCCGAGGTGCTACCAGTTGCCATATGTTAGCCAACGCCATGCTCGGTGACAGCGAATTAAGTGGAATACCGGTTAATATTTTCGCTATTGATCCGGTAATCGCCATTACAAGTTCAAGACCAAGCGACAATCAAGTCAAGCTTGGCGATAATGTAAAAGAATATGTTGCATTTTGCGCCAGGGACGAGCGATCTTCAAATTACGCATGCGTCATCCCCACTACAAATGAAAGCACTCAGTTACACATATACCCCATGGCTGGACGTCATCCCACTCTTGGCGGAAACCCGGCAGACGACGGAGACAGAGGATCTAATAAGTTCCCAGAACCTTGTGACATAGTGACTTACTGTGCTTCTGCTTGCCTGGCTCGATGGAACCAATGGAGAGCCACCTTGAAAGGCATGATAGATGAAAGCCTTTTACCAGAAAAACTGGCAAAAATTAAAGCTGATTACAACAACTATGTAGTTATGCGCAATACAACTTACTCTACAAGCGTAGATATCCGTGGTGAGCGCGAAATATTTATGGGTGGCGAACCTACCAACTTCACCTCTGCGCAGGGCAATCGCTTTACCCCCAATCAAGGACTTGCCAAAGGGCATATCGAAGATATGTCCTATTTTAACGATATTACCTAACCCACTACAACCGTAAACCAGGAGAGTGCCTGCCATAGCTTGTGAGCAGGCCCTCTCGGCTACTCGTTTGCTATCTACCGTCACCAATACTTGCTAATAGGCTCGTTCCAATAATTCTCTCAACGCTTTAGCATTACTATCAGCTCCACCCCAAGGGCGTAATGCAGACTTTAAAGAACTGACAATGTTGCGCAACGTGGAATACTGTTCAACCTGCAGGACTCTGCCTTTAATACGCCCAAGCTCTTCAGCTGTCCCAAACCAGAGCGTACGAATTTGTCCAACTCCCTTGTTGGCGTCGATCAATGGTTGCCCAAACATATTCAACCAGTCATGCAGGCTCTCCAACTGCGCAAACAATACCTTTCCTTTTTTCACTTGCGACATGAGCGCTTCGATCTCGTTTCTACTCTCCACGGGCACGCCCTCAAGAATTGTATTGTATTCTCTAAAATGATTGGGGTGTATTTGTGTGCCCACCAACTCTTCCATACTATCTGGACTTCCCCCAGGATATTGTTCTATCACCCTTAAAACAACACCCCGTATCATAGCCATATAAGTACTGAAAAACGCACGCTGGTAATCGTTGACTCGAATGCTCAGTAACTTTGCATCCATCTCGGCAGCCGTATCCAGCCTCACGAATTTATCAATTTCTGTTTGAACGCCATTCATGAGATTTTCTTTAAACGACTGTATCGCATTACCCAAGTTAACGAGTTCAGGCTCCAACTCACTTACCATGCGCTCCATACCAGCCACGCTGCTTCTAATCCATTCAAGTTTTTGCATATCTTCCGGGCACAGAGGACATGAAAACGCGCTCACCTGCGCGTCATCTTCCTCCTGCTGAAGGGTGCGCGAGTAGTCAATATACAACGGCATTGTTTCGATCGTCTCCACAACCGGATCAACCAGTGACTTAAACATATTTGAACATTCGGAAACTCTTCCACAGAGTACAGTTACCTGACTTTCAAGGGACGGCCATTTGTCCGCATGCTCCACAATGTACGTGATTATGCTACCCACCCCCTGGCCATAAACATTAGTAATCTCCTCATATTTAGCAGAAACACCCTCCCCCCCCCAGTATTCTTTCATTTGCCCAAAACTGGTTCTGAGCCTGGTGGCGAGCCGGATATATTGCTTGATCACCCCGACCTCACGAGGTGTAAGAATGGCGATATTTACCAATTGGTCAGCCATGAAAAAACTCCTTTTTAGGTTAGTAATAAAGACACCCATCGAACGGCTATGCATGATCAATTATCCCTTCGATGGGCCCGGCACACCCACCCGCCAGTATCAGAATTAGTCATTGCTGGCAAAAGCGGTGAAATGACTCAGAAGGCTCTTATAATCCAGTACTGAGTTCGGCACAACTGTCACCATTGACAGTTGCGGCTGACGAATATTTATGCCCAGCGCCAACACACCAAACTTGCTATTACTTAGCGAAATAAGGATACACATCGAACACCACGAAACACTCTGATAAATGGCAAAAAGAAATACCTTTTTCAACCCCCGCAACTTTCCTCTCATTATCACGCACCCATTACTTCCCAAACTGTTGCTTTTCAATATCTTTTCAAATTAATTTCATTCAGCACACTAAAACAAACCTGTCTACTGTCAACATTGACAGTAGACAGCCCCGCGACCTGAATCTATAAATAAATCGTGAGTGCTTACAAACTAGACCGCGAACGTATTAATTTGCTGCCTCATAGGCATTCTCATAAAACCAGGCACTCATCATGAGTAAAAAATGCACGCTGATTTTAACGTAACGTTTGTCTGCACTGCATGCACACCTGGAGTTACTTTAAATTACTGAAGGGAAACTATCATGGAACACGGTACCGAATATCCACTACCCGTAATAACCAGTGATGATGTGCGGGTCATTGAACGTTATGTCAGGGAAGGCAAAGCGCTTCCTGTGACGGCCGATGATGTTAAAAAAGTGCTGCCTAGCTCGCCAGATTCGCTAATTACAGATGTTACAGCCAATTATACGACTATCCGTGATCACGCGCGGTCGTGGGAAACAGTACAAAAGAGCATGACCGATATTAGTACTATCCTCATTGCGTTCTCAAAGGACGTCTGCGAGTATGGTGACGACGCGGTGACCCATGTAAAAAACATGGAAGGTTACAAGTCTAGAAAGATCGCTTCTTTAACCCCGCAAGAACTGGAAAGTTTTCCAAGTATTTCTTTGGATGGCGATGACCAGCGCACCATTCCTGACTTAATTCAAACAGTCAATTACATCAAAAAATCGATTATTGACAAGAAGACAAGAAGCGTCAGCGCGTTGCAGTCTCTTGAAACCTTCAAAAGGAAATTGATCGGTGAGGTAGAACCCTGGATCGGTTCCATGATTCAGCTTTCGAATCCCGATGCGTTGGATACGGAAATTGCCAACCTGCATCGTGAAATCCTTAAGCTCGGGGACTCTGCTACTCAAGTGACATTAAAGCCAACCTTCATGGGCACGATTCTAGGCTTCGCGAAAGACTTAGCTGTGACACTTTCCGTTATAGAAAGAGACAAAAAAAGCGCCACTGGTGCCCAACTGATAAAACGTAGAGAGGACGCCCTTAACCAAATAGTGTCAAGAGACAAGTTCAAAGGTATCCTTCAGACGCTCCATATCAGCATGGGTTCCTTATATGACGCAGTGACACCAGCCATTAATACCGTCACCCATCTCCACAGTCACTGGGAGGCAGTAATTTTTCTTATAGATGACTCATTGAGTCGATTCCGAAGCGGGGCTGATTATGCGCTTCTCGGCCTGTTCGTTCGAAAACTTGAAGCGTTACTGGCTGACTGGCGCAATGTTGAAAACAACTCAACGGCGCTGATTAACGCCTTTAGATTAGACATTCGATAATCGAATAATAACACTCAAAGAGGCAAATAAAATGACTACCGCTAACCTTGTTAACCCTGATATTTTTATCGCAAAAGATTGCCGAGCGATCATTAACTATTATGCAAAAATCAAATTGAGTCTTATTGATATTAGCACGTTGCGCACTGATCTCCTTGCCCTTGCCAAGTACACCGAAGACGCCCATCAAAATGCCAATGACATTTTACGAAAATCCATTGATGCTATGAACACCGACGACATCCAAGGCGCAATGGAAGACATTAATGAAGTGACCGGCGACGCACAAAAAGCTTATGAAAATGAACTACAGGCTATTATTTTCAGGCGCAAGCAAACCATGGCAAGCCTGCGCAATGAACTGTACAAGCCAACCTTTAATCTTAAAATGATGGGCTTTACAAGCAATAATTTTAGACTTAGCGAACTCAATGTAACAAAAACAAACCTGCAGGCCATTTCTAAACTGGAAAAGGGCGACGATTATTATGACGTCTTACTAAAGAACAAAAAGTCCCTTGATGCTGCCATTGAACTATTCGAAAGTCAGTCTTTTTATGACAAGATAAGTCCACTTATAGAGCAAGTCGAAGGGGTGGTGACATCCGAATCACCGGCAAATTTCAAACGTACCCTGGTAAAAGAGGGCATCGAAGCAGCGAAGAGCGTTCTTAAAATGGCCGACGCGCAGTTGAAATATGAAGACATGGTGAAAGCCCGAACGGAAATCATCAAAAAGATCATGGCACGAGACCAACGTGCCGACAATACAGATAGGCAACTCAAATACTACTTCGATGAAATAGCACAAATCGAAGATTACGAGCGCTTGCGGGAGCCAAAAAGACAGTATGTCGAAGAGGTCGAAAAAATAATTTCATCATTTGATTCTTTTATCCAAACCGTCTTTTCTGAACCGCCAATAGACCCGATGAGCGTAGCCCAACGTTTTGTAAATAACGCATCTGTTTTTCGGTCTTATGCGGACAACCTCTTCCGGCAGTGGRCTCGTGTTTAATCTGCCCTCACGGGCGTGAGTGCAATTACCACGCTCTATCAAACCATCTGTCGACACCAAGGTATTAATCTGGCCGCCTCTTTTTGTAGCGCCCCCTTCCAGCATTGATAGTGAACACTATCAATGCTGGAAGGGCGAACTAACCTGGAGAACTAAAATGAAAAAAAGTGTCAGCAGCCTGACAGGCTATGTAGAAAAATTGTCATCAGGCAAAACCGCCGTGTTCAAAAACTGGGTTACCTTTGACAAAGGTACAACCAAAGTATTCAGAAGTTCACAGCCATACTACAACGATACAGATGACACACTTCAAAAGTTTGACACACCGGCCATCGCACTTTTAAAAGTCTACAACATCAAAGGCATCATCAGCCTGAATCATAATTTAATATATGAAACCAGCGCAGTAGCATTGAGCAAAGAGAATATCACTTATCACAATCTCGCCATTGTGGATTTCAGCACCCCTTCAGCCAAAGAACTTTTACAGGGGTGTAAGGCCATAGATAGCGTACTGGATAAAGGAGGTAACGCTTTGGTTTATTGTGGTTTTGGCCAGGGAAGGACGGGAACGATGATGACAGCTTATGGAATATACAAACTCCCCAAAGGAAGTCCGGCCTCCAAGTTAGAAGCACTTATCGACGCGTCTACAGCGGAGACCGATGACCAGGAGAAAGCTCTCCGCGAGCTTTACAAAATGCAAAACTCTTAGAAAGACTGTGTATTGGCCAAATGAGGGTGGTCATCATGACCTCCCTCTATCACTGACAACGCTCAGCGCTTAATGATGCTCACGCGTCGCGCGGAATTTCACGTCCGGCCAGCGCTCTTCCATCAGTGCCAGGTTGACCCGGGTCGGGGCCAGGTAGGTCAGGTGGCCGCCGCCGTCGAGGGCGAGGTTTTCCACGGCCTTGACGCTGAACTCTTCGAGCTTCTTCTTATCGCTGCAATCGATCCAGCGGGCGGACCACACGGTGATCGGCTCGTAGGCGCATTCGACCTTGTATTCCTCTTTCAGGCGGCTGGCGACCACATCGAACTGCAGCACACCGACGGCGCCGAGGATGATGTCGTTGCTACGTTCCGGGAAGAACACCTGGGTCGCGCCCTCTTCGGCCAGCTGCTGCAAGCCCTGGCGAAGTTGCTTGGACTTGAGCGGATCCTTCAGGCGTACGCGACGGAACAGTTCCGGGGCGAAGTGCGGGATACCGGTGAAGCCCAGGGTTTCGCCTTCGGTGAAGGTGTCGCCGATCTGGATGGTGCCGTGGTTGTGCAAACCGATGATGTCGCCGGCAAACGCTTCTTCCAGCTGCTCACGCTCGGAGGAGAAGAAGGTCAGCGCATCGCCGATCCGGACGTCCTTGCCGGTACGCACGTGGCGCATCTTCATACCTTTTTCGTACTTGCCGGAGCAGATACGCATGAAGGCAATGCGGTCGCGGTGTTTAGGGTCCATGTTCGCCTGGATCTTGAACACGAAACCGCTGAACTTCTCTTCCACCGGTTCCACGGTACGCTCGTTGGCGACACGGGCCAGCGGCTTCGGTGCCCAGTCGACCACGGCGTCGAGCACGTGATCGACCCCGAAGTTGCCCAGCGCCGTACCGAAGAACACCGGGGTCAGTTGGCCGTCCAGGAATTCCTGTTGATTGAATTCGTGGCAGGCGCCTTGCACCAGTTCCAGCTGTTCGATGAAGCGCTCGTACTCGTCACCCAAATGCGCTCGGGCTTCATCGGAGTCGAGCTTCTCGATGATTTTCACATCGGTCCGCTCGTGGCCGTGGCCTGCGGTGTAGACGATGATGTAGTCGTCGGCGAGGTGATAGACGCCTTTGAAATCGCGGTAGCAACCGATCGGCCAGGTGATCGGCGCAGCCTTGATCTTCAGGACGGCTTCGATTTCGTCGAGCAGTTCGATCGGGTCACGAATGTCGCGGTCGAGTTTGTTGATGAAGCTGACGATCGGCGTGTCACGCAGACGGCAGACGTCCATCAGGGCGATGGTCCGTGGCTCTACACCCTTACCGCCGTCGAGGACCATCAATGCCGAGTCGACCGCCGTCAGGGTGCGGTAGGTGTCTTCGGAGAAGTCTTCGTGGCCCGGGGTGTCGAGCAGGTTGATCATGTGATCGCGATACGGGAACTGCATGACCGACGTGGTAATGGAAATACCACGCTGCTTTTCCATTTCCATCCAGTCGGAGGTGGCATGGCGGTCGGATTTGCGAGACTTCACCGTGCCGGCAACCGCAATCGCCTTGCCCATCAGCAAGAGCTTCTCGGTGATGGTGGTCTTACCCGCATCGGGGTGGGAAATAATGGCGAAAGTGCGGCGTTTCGCGACTTCGGCGGCCTGTTTGGTCATGGGAAATCGCCTGGCAGGTGATTCAAAAAAGGGCGGCGAGTATAGCGTAAACATGGGGCCACGGACCACCGTTCACCCTGTAGCAGCTGCCGAGCTTGCGAGGCTGCGTTCGGCGGCGCAGCCGTCGTAAATCAAAAAACGTGGTCTTTCAGGCATACCGCGCATGACGGTTTTACGGCCGCTTCGCAGCCGAACGCAGCCTCGCGGGCTCGGCAGCTGCTACAGGATGTGAGGCGAATGGGGTGGCTAAATGCTGCTAATTGTGGAACCTTTTAAAGAGTGGAGCCGTCCACTCCCCTGTTACGACCTGTCGTCAGGGGCTGAAATATCAGCAAGTCAGCCTGACGAGGCTGCGCTTATGGCTCGATCTCATGCCGCTTTGCCGGCATCGAACGAGCTGCTTTTCGCGAACAGTGTCTTCGGCAGCCAAGTATGGCGTTGCCACACGAAGCACTGTCCGCCGACTGAAATAAAGGAGTCCGCCTGTGGCTATCCGCTATGGCAAAGGGCTAATAGGAGGAGCGGTTGTCGTCGCCCTTCTGGCCCTGCTGATCCACTGGATCGGCATCAACACGATCAACCTGTACCGCGACGATTTGTTGTTTTACCTGCAAGCTCATCTGATTCTCGTCCTCGCTTCCATGCTGGCTGCCCTCGTTGTGGGCATTCCTGCCGGCATCCTCCTCAGCCGCCCGACCATGGTCGGACGCGCCGAACGCTTCATGCAGCTCTTCAACATCGGCAACACCGTCCCGCCTCTCGCCGTACTGGCCATCGCCCTGGGGATTCTCGGGATCGGTAGCGGCCCCGCGATATTTGCGCTGTTCCTCGCGTCCCTATTACCCATCGTGCGCAACACCTACGAAGGCCTGAAAAACGTTCAGGGTTCACTCAAGGAGGCGGCTGTCGGTATCGGCATGACCCCGCGTCAGGTGCTCTGGCGGGTCGAACTGCCGAACGCTGTGCCGATCATCATCGGCGGCGTGCGCGTCGCATTGGCGATCAACGTCGGCACCGCCCCACTGGCGTTCCTGATCGGCGCCAACAGCCTGGGCAGCCTGATTTTCCCTGGCATCGCCTTGAACAATCAGCCGCAACTGATCCTCGGCGCAGTCTGCACTGCCCTGCTGGCCTTACTGCTCGACGGTCTGGTGACACTGGCCAGCCGACTCTGGCTGGAACGCGGTTTACCCCAGTCCTGAATCCGGCTGAGCGAAGGAATAATCATGAAGACATTTAGCTTGTTACTAGGCTGCGTCCTGCTGTGCGCAGGATTTGCCCATGCCGCCGACAAACCGTTGATCCGCATCGGCGCCCGGGTGTTCACCGAACAAACCCTGCTCGCGGAAATTACCTCGCAATACCTGCGGACGAAGGGTTACGAGGTTCAGGTGACCGGCGGCCTGGGCAGCAGCCTGGCCCGCAGCGCCCATGAAAACGGTCAACTCGACCTGATGTGGGAATACACCGGTGTGTCGCTGGTGGCTTACAACCATGTCACCGAGAAACTCGACAGCGAACAGTCCTACGCGCGGGTTAAGGAGCTCGACGCGAAAAAGGGTCTGGTCTGGCTCAGTCCGTCGAAATTCAGCAACACCTACGCCTTGGCGCTGCCGAAGAACGTGGCTGACGAATACCCGCAGATCAACCGCATCAGCGACTTGAACAACGTGCTCGGCGCTGAGGTGAAGGCCAACCACCTGGTGGCTCTGGACACCGAGTTCGCCAACCGTTCCGACGGCCTCAAAGGCATGGTCAAGCTCTACAACATGAACCTGACCCGCAACAATATCCGCCAGATGGACGCCGGGCTGGTCTACACCGCGCTGCGCAATGGCCAGGTATTTGCCGGCCTGGTCTACACCACTGACGGTCGCTTGAACGCTTTCAAGTTGAAACTGCTGGAAGACGACAAGCATTACTTCCCCGACTACACCGCTGCGCCGGTTGTGCGTCAGGTGTACCTCGATGCCCATCCGCAACTGGCCGAACAGCTCAAACCACTGGCCGAACTGTTCGACGACCAAACCATGCGTCAGCTCAATGCGCGGGTCGATGTCGATCATGAAAGCCCTTCCGCCGTGGCCGCAGATTTCTTGCGCCAGCACCCATTGAACTAAGGAGGAAAAGCCATGGAGTTTCTCAACGCCTTTTCCCATCTGGACTGGCCACTCGTCCTGCACCTGACCTGGCAACACGTCACCCTGGTCGGCATCGCCGTGACCCTGGCGATTGTGGTCGGCGTGCCGCTGGGCATTCTGATGACGCGCTTCCCGACGCTGGCCGGTCCCTTGCAAGCCAGCGCCACGGTGCTGTTGACCATCCCGTCGATTGCACTGTTTGGTCTGCTATTGCCGTTCTACTCGAAATTCGGCCAGGGCCTGGGACCGATGCCGGCCATCACCGCGGTGTTTCTGTATTCCCTGCTGCCAATCATGCGTAACACCTACCTGGCGCTGACCGGCGTCGAACCCGGCATTCGCGAAGCCGCACGCGGTATCGGCATGACCTTCGGTCAACGCCTGCGCATGGTCGAATTACCGATTGCGGTGCCGGTGATCCTCGCCGGCGTGCGCACCGCCGTGGTCATGAACATTGGTGTGATGACCATCGCCGCCACCATCGGCGCCGGTGGTCTGGGCGTATTGATCCTCGCTGCCATCAGCCGCAGCGATATGTCGATGCTGATCGTCGGTGCGGTGCTGGTCAGTCTTCTGGCGATCTTCGCCGACCTGCTTCTGCAATGGCTGCAACGTTCGCTGACTCCAAAAGGACTCCTGAAATGATCGAACTTCAAAACCTCAGCAAAACCTTTCACAGCAACGGCAAAGACATCAAAGCCGTGGACTCGGTGAACCTGACCGTCAATGAAGGCGAGATTTGCGTGTTCCTCGGGCCCTCGGGTTGCGGCAAAAGCACCACGTTGAAAATGATCAACCGGTTGATCAAACCAACCTCGGGCAAAATCCTGATCAACGGCGAAGACACCACCGACCTCGACGCAGTGACGCTGCGCCGCAATATCGGTTATGTGATCCAGCAGATCGGCCTGTTCCCGAACATGACCATCGAGGAAAACATCACCATCGTGCCGCGCCTGCTCGGCTGGGACAAACAGCAATGCCACGACCGCGCCCGCGAGTTGATGAGCATGATCAAGCTCGAACCCAAGCAGTATCTGAGCCGCTACCCGCGCGAGCTGTCCGGTGGCCAGCAACAGCGGATCGGCGTGATCCGCGCCCTCGCCGCCGACGCCMCACTGCTGTTGATGGACGAACCGTTCGGCGCGGTCGACCCGATCAACCGCGAGATGATCCAGAACGAGTTTTTCGAGATGCAGCGGGCGCTGGGCAAGACCGTGATCATGGTCAGTCATGACATCGACGAAGCGATCAAGCTCGGCGACAAGATCGCGATCTTCCGTGGAGGCAAGCTGATCCAGGTCGATCACCCGGACACCTTGCTCGCGCACCCGGCGGATGACTTTGTCAGCAACTTCGTCGGCCAGGACAGCACGCTCAAGCGCCTGCTGCTGGTCAAGGCCGAAGACGCGGCGGACAACGCGCCGTCAGTCAGCCCGGAAACGCCGGTGACCGAAGCGCTGGAGTTGATGGACGAACTCGACCGCCGCTACGTGGTGGTCACCTGCGCCGACAACAAGGCCTTGGGTTATGTGCGGCGCCGCGATCTGCACCGTCAGGCCGGCACCTGCGTGCAATACCTGCGCGAATTCAACGCCACGGCAGCCTACGACGAGCACCTGCGAATCCTCTTGTCGCGCATGTACGAGTTCAACCGGTCGTGGTTGCCAGTAATGGATGCCGAGCGGGTGTTCCTTGGGGAAGTGACCCAAGAGTCGATTGCCGAGTATTTGAGCTCTGGCAAATCCCGTGGGGGCAAGACCAGTATCGTTTCGCCGGCAGAGGTTGCGCTGGCCTGACAGGACGCCATCGCGGACAGTTGGGCCGGGGCAGCTTGCCCTTGTCCGCGACACCCTCTATCCCCGCTGACGATCGAGGGGGATGGCCTGATCTTCTTCAATGAACTTGAACATCGCCTGATCTGACGGTGAGACGGGCATGATGATGTAAATAATCGGACGCGAGATGCCTGTCTGAGTCAGAAAGTCCTTTTGATCGTATTGCGCAACTGCCTTACCCTCTGCATTGAAGTAAAAGAACGCCTGCAAAGGCAGTACTTTGCCAATACCCTGTTCCCACTTGGCCAGTCTGATTTCGTTGTAATCATTGAACGAATCTTCGAAGATCAACCCTTGGGCCTTCAACCCTTCGTTAATTGCGCTGACCGCATGTTCACCCAAGGCATCTCGCACATTGAATCCACACATACCACCATAACCTTTATGTTCTTTATAGTGGACAACCCACTGCTCAGCCGTGGTAATTCCCTGGGATTGGCATTCCCGGCTGGTGGGTCCATCCGAACTTTGCCCACACCCCTGATCTTCCCTGTCATTGGTTGCCCCGTCTCGAGGAAAAAAACAAAGAATGTCGATATTTTTCTTGTCCGCAGGCGCATCGCGCTTCGCGTAAAAAATGAAGCCATTCTTGTAAATGTACATGCTCCTGAACCTCGAATCCTGTCTCACGTACGAGGCCGATACGCCCTTGACCGTCGGGCTGGGGTTAGGATCCCACGAGTGATACTGCGTGGAGTGACTGGTGCCTCTGAGAATGACGCCTGAACACTCGAATACTGTGCCCGGGGAAAATGTTCGGCAAACCTTTGGAACGTTGTTATAGCGATCCGTCAGGTTCTTCGCCGTCTGCGGCCCGACAACGCGCAAGTCTTCTATCGCGTTTGCGTCTGGCGGAGCAGATTGTTGTGTAACGGCAAAACCCCGATGATTCACACAGGCTGAAAGCAGCATTGCAGAAATTACCGCAACTATTCTTTTCATCCCCTCACTCCTAGATAAGAAACATCAACTTCCCTGAGCTCCGCACAAACAGAAGCAGCTCCGGGCTAAACATGTATGCGCATGATTTATCAAAAAGTTAAAACTGGCCTACATCGCCCCTTTCAAATCCTATAGGTAAGTGAATCCGTGCACACCTGTCAGAGTTGACAGTTTAAAAGTATTTAATTGAATAAAGACTCTGTTCCGCGCTTCCAAACCCGCTCGCACAGGCTCTCCATCATTTGGGAAACTGGCAGGGTGCCTGGTCTGAAAAACGTCATCCGGGGGAACATCAGCCTGTCATGCAGGTCGGTTACACAGGTGACTAAAACGCACCGCACGACGGATGCGTGCAAAAACGCGACATTTTTTGTTGATCTCAAGGCCCTCACGCCCTAAAGTTCGCGCCGAACGTCCATGCTGGAAACGATCCATCCGGCTCAAGTACTGACGACGAGACAGCAAGGCCAAGGGAATCTGCATTTCCCATGGCCTTTTTGCTTTCGGCGACATGCCTTGGGAAGTAGGCGAACCAAAGTGGGGATACGGAGGACGTTCATTTGCACCCATTGATAATTTCAGTTTGCCAGTAGGAGTTCCCAGCATGTCGATCAACGTCGAAGACTATTTTGCGCGCGAAACCTTTCAGAAAATGAAGGCCTTCGCTGACAAGCAAGAAACCCCGTTCGTGGTCATCGATACCGCGATGATTGCCCAGGCCTATGACGACCTGCGCGCCGGTTTCGAATTCGCCAAGGTTTACTACGCGGTCAAGGCCAACCCGGCCGTCGAGATCATCGACTTGCTGAAAGAGAAAGGCTCGAGCTTCGACATCGCCTCGATCTACGAGCTGGACAAAGTGCTGGGCCGCGGCGTAACCCCGGACCGCATCAGCTACGGCAACACCATCAAGAAATCCAAGGACATTCGCTACTTCTACGAGAAGGGCGTGCGTCTGTATGCCACCGACTCCGAAGCCGACCTGCGCAACATTGCCAAGGCTGCACCGGGCTCGAAAGTCTATGTGCGCATCCTGACCGAAGGCTCGACCACCGCTGACTGGCCTTTGTCGCGCAAATTCGGCTGCCAGACCGACATGGCCATGGACCTGCTGATCCTCGCCCGCGACCTGGGCCTGGTGCCTTACGGTATCTCCTTCCACGTCGGCTCGCAGCAGCGCGACATCAGCGTCTGGGACGCGGCGATCGCCAAGGTCAAAGTGATCTTCGAACGTCTGAAAGAAGAAGACGGCATTAACCTCAAACTGATCAACATGGGCGGCGGCTTCCCGGCCAACTACATCACCCGCACCAACAGCCTGGAAACCTACGCCGAAGAAATCATCCGTTTCCTCAAGGAAGATTTCGGTGACGACCTGCCGGAAATCATCCTCGAGCCGGGCCGTTCGTTGATCGCCAACGCCGGCATCCTGGTCAGCGAAGTGGTGTTGGTCGCGCGTAAATCCCGCACCGCCGTCGAGCGTTGGGTGTACACCGATGTGGGCAAGTTCTCCGGCCTGATCGAAACCATGGACGAAGCCATCAAGTTCCCGATCTGGACCGAGAAAAAAGGCGAGATGGAAGAAGTGGTCATCGCCGGCCCGACCTGCGACAGCGCCGACATCATGTACGAAAACTACAAGTATGGCCTGCCACTGAACCTGGCCATCGGTGACCGCCTGTACTGGCTGTCCACCGGCGCGTACACCACCAGCTACAGCGCTGTTGAGTTCAATGGCTTCCCGCCGCTGAAATCGTTCTACGTATAAGCGATCTCTTGAAATAAAAGGTCCATGTAACCATGGACCTTTTTTATTTCCGCAGCCATGCTTCTACATGGTCAATCATCGCCATAGATTCATGAGCACCCTCCATAGCTGCGCCTAATTTGAAATTCAACTCCCCGAGTTTTGACGCACTCTTTGCTCTCAAGAGTTCGTTGATTACGCCGTCTATACGCTGATAGACCTCCTTGATGAACAGGCCCATCTGCGAGTTTACGGAAACGAACCCGCTAAATAACGCCACAATATCGCTTTTATATTCTGCCGCCCTGATCGAAGCGTCCCTGGAAGAGTAAGTGATGTCCCAGACAGGTGCAGTGCCCACCTCGAAAAACAACTCCTCCGCCACAGTCGGTTGTGGATGGCAATTACAGGATTGATGATCCATTGCACTCGTGAATACTGCTTTCAGTCCAAATGACTCGTGATACATTTCCTCGACGGTATATTTCAATTGTCGCATCGCAGCTCTTAGATCATAAAACCGAAGCGCCAATTCGTGAACCAGGTCCTGTACATTCTTTGGTGGAAATAACGTCCAGGTCGGAGATCGGGATAAACCGTACAACCTGAAATCCACTTGGGCAATGGGTTCGTTCCTGGAGAACTGCCTGGTTATTTCTAACGATTCGCGGGTGAATGTTGCCAGGTCTTCAACATAAGCACTGCATAGAAGCCTGGTTTCTTCAGTACGCCCCCAATACTCTTGCAGATATCGCCCATTAAACTGAGCATTGTTCAAACGCGAATCCTTGGCCAGAACCGCAAGTTGATGGCCGCTTCTTCTACGGCGCTCAAACACAACCGGTATACTGTCGAATGTCGGGTGCAGGGTCCCAAGGAAACGGGTGTAACGATCTAACACGCGCCGCTGCGCCGCAGTGAACTCATAGGCAAGTATATTCATACTCTATCTTGGAGGGGGTGGGCGTGCGACCCACCGCCCTCTTTCCTTATTACTGCCGAATGGTTTTCAAGTATTGAATGACGTCGGCGATCCGGGCAATCGCGGTATCCGTTCGCGCCTCGACGGGCAGTGACTTATCCTGCTTAAATTCGCGGGAGAACTTTTCAATGTCGGAGACCAGATTCGAAAATTCACTCACGTATTCCTGGCGCTCATCGTCCAGCTTGTCCAGCGTCATAACCAATTCAATCTTCCCATCAACCTGGGCGATATCTTTGGTGTGTTTTTGCAACTGCGCCCTCAGGTCGCCCGCTCTCTCCTTGAGCCTGTTGTATGCCGCCAGCATGTTGAGATAAGAAATGGCTTCCCCAATACCAGAGATCAATTTCTTAAGCGTATCAATAGCCAACAATGCGACTTGAACCTGCGGTGGCGCCAACCCCAGTGCTTTCAAATTATCCAGCGATAACTGCGCCTCTTCACCGATTTTTTCGACGCCGGCTTTCCCGATCAAGTCAATCGCTTCGGACACGGACTTCATCTGTTCATTCAGCTCAGCTAATTTTTCTTCGGAATTGATTTTTAGCTCTTCAACGAATGCCCGATCCTGTTTCAGCGTGACCACCCATTTTTCCGAGGCTACCCGGTCAAACGGGGCGTTAATACTCTTATGGATACTTTTTAAATCTTCAGTGTGTGCGAACATGATATCGAATACATTTTTGAGCTCGCGCTCCATGTCCTCACGAACCTCGTCTACATCGTCCGGGTAGTCAAGCTCTGCCTGATAGCCTTTCAGCTTCCTCTGCGCACGCTCCAAGTAGATACTGGTTGTCTGAGCCTGGTTACGCAGACCGAACATTGTCTTATTGATAGCGAGCGCCAGATCATTCATTGCTCCGACGGTGCCAGGCAAGTAATTGAATTGTTCGACAAGCATTTGTGCCGTGGTGTTCGTTCCTTGCACCGAGGCATTATGGCTACGCAACTCCGCCATATTGAACGCTGGATAATCCGAACCATTAAATAATGAACGCATCATTATCTCACTCCAAAAAAACTGACGATTATTGTTGTATTCCTTTTCCGCCTCTTCGAACACGCCAAGCAATTGATCCGAACCTACTTGTATTTGCTCCCAAGGATCAATAATACCGACTATCTGTGTTGTAAACTGCCTCAGCGAAGTCGCCTCTTCCAGTTTATCGACCTCTTTGATGGAAGCAGCGATATAGGTACTCAGCGCATTCCACACCAGCATAAGATTTTGCGTTGCGAGCTCAGCTTCGATCGCAACGTAGCTCAGGTTTTGAAGATCATCACGCACTTTATTCAAGGAGCTCAGTGTCTGGTTTTTGCTGGCCATCCTTTGATTATCGGCGTGTTGCAACTCCTTCAGCTTATTACGTTCACTGCGTATATTTTCAGCCTTGACACCCTGATAGATGCCAAGAATCAACCCGCCAACATTGAGGGTCGCTGCCGCCTTGATCGCTTCCTGAACCAGTTGATCGTATTGTTTATTGAGCTCGTCAATGTCTGCCGAGCGCAGGTCGATTTGCTTTTGCAGATCCTGAATATCTGCCTGATACGTATTTCTCGAAATAAATTCCAGTCGCAGCTTTATTTCCGGGAGTACCTTCTCGCGCATGTCGGCGCCAAAACAATCCAATTGTTTCCTGACACTCTCGGCCTTATCATGACAGATTCTGACCCTCTCCAGCATGTCATTGAGATAGTGCTTGATATCCGGAACATCTCCCGAAGGCAAGCCAAGATCGGGAAGGTTCGGGATCTTGTGTTTCAGTTTCAGATACTCTTCCCGCGTATTGATATTGTGTTCTTCCAGGTATTTCGATATTCTTAGCTCTTTATAAACATCTACAATTGCTTTACCAATCCTAATAATGCTACCGGCGAAAATCTTAAGGTCGGTGCCCGTCAGCATTATTTTCTCGCGCAATGGCGACCAGCGCTTGGCATGGTCATACGTCATGGTGAATGTGCGTAAAAAATCCCTGCCCGTCAGTCCCACGCGGCCCTCATCACCCGCGCCATAATTTAAATACGCAATGACATCCTGTAGCCGGACGGGAAGAGACAGCCCTAAGGTTTCATACTTCCTTAGGCTGACAATCTGCTCTTTGGTCAACTGCATTCCGGGGGCCCGGTTATATTCCTCGCCCTCGCCAAGCGATGCGCTCACAAATACCTTAGGCGCTTTTGCAGCGGCTTCGACCACCTTGCTGTCCATCTTGAATTCCATCAGAGACTCCTTGTCTTCTTCGGATCTTAATATATGCCCAGTTTATTCACGACACTAATGAGCCGTTTCATCCCGCTCAGTTACAGGCACCGTGAGAACAGACATTAATGTGCTGCGACGAACATTCACAAGACTTTAAATATTAAAAATCAAGACAGCCAGCACAACAACTACTTAACCAGGGCAATGGTTTTTTTAGAACACCTCCACAAACAGAATCACCTTGCATCAAAATCAAACTATTACAACTGCGGTTTGAGCTCCAAATATCACGCACACCTGACGAGTGCATAAACCTATTCAGGTAATACTTTCTATCGTGTAATAGTCTAAAGACAGCGAAACGTCGCTATCGAGATAGTTAACGGTAACAACAAACCGTTACAACATGGCCAGCTGAGAAAGCCGCAGCCGATAGGCATCAGCCATCCCACGGATTTGCGGATGATGTGCGCCTTGCAATGACTCACTGCCCACCCGCAAGAAATTCACGTTCCCCCCGGCCAACGCCTTGCGCAACCAGCCCAGCGCATCATCGACATGCCCTTGATCGGCCAGCACCGCGGCATAACTGAACTGCCCGCGAAAATCCCCGCCTTCGGCCGAGCGTCGATACCACTCCCGAGCCGCCAATGGATCCGCGGTGCATTGGCGTCCCTCTTCCAGATAGCGGCCCAGCAGGTTCATGGATTTGGCGTGGCCCAACTCGGCGGCGCAGCGATACAACGCCAGAGCTTGCGACTGATCCTCGATCACTCCGCGCCCGGTGGCCAGCAGGTTGGCGTAGTTGTACATCGCCCAGTCCAGTCCGGCATCGGCGGCGCAGCGATAATGCCCCGCAGCGACCGTAGCGTCGGCATTACAGCCCCAGCCATGTTCATGACAGCGACCGAGCATGTTGCGCGCCATCAGATGCCCGCCGTTGGCGGCGATCTCGAACCAGCGCAAAGCCAGCGCCTGGTCCTTGGCGATGCCCTGCCCTTCGAGCAGGATTTGACCGAGCAAGGCCTGGCCATCGAGGATCCCGGCCTTTGCAGCGATCAGGATTGCCTGGGCGGCACGGGCCGGGCTTTCGGCGAGCATCGCGCTGAGTTGATCGCCGTCGAGGACTTCCTCGCGGCGCAGTCGGTAGCTCACGGTTACACCTCGACCCAGCGGCGCAGCAGGTTGTGATAGGTGCCGGTCAGGCGAATCAGTGACGGGTGATCCGGCAAGTCGCGGGTCAGTTGCTGGATCGCCTCGTCCATCTCGAACAGCAAGGCGCGCTGGCTGTCTTCGCGAACCAGGCTTTGGGTCCAGAAGAATGAGGCATAACGTGTGCCGCGAGTAACGGCGTTGACCTTGTGCAGGCTGGTGCCCGGATAGAGCACCAGGTCCCCGGCCGGTAATTTCACTCGCTGGGTGCCAAAGGTGTCCTGGATTTCCAGCTCACCGCCGTCGTATTCGTCCGGGTCGCTGAAAAACAACGTCGACGACAGGTCGGTGCGAACGCGCTCGATACTGCCCTTGGGCTGGCGCACGGCGTTGTCGATATGAAAGTCGAAGCTGCCCCCCGCCGTGTAGCAGTTCAGCAGTGGTGGAAAGACTTTGTGCGGTAACGCCGCTGACATGAATCGCGGATGTTTCCACAACCGCTCAAGCATCGCTGCGCCAATTTCCTGCGCCAGCGGGTGACCTTCCGGCAGTTGCAGGTTGTGTTTGGCCTTGGCCGACTGGAAGCCTGCGGTAATCCTGCCGTCCGCCCAGTCAGCCTGCTCCAGGGCCTCGCGAATACGCTGCACCTCTTCGCGGGAGAACAAGCCGGGAATATGCAGCAGCATGGGGCGATACCTGAGGGCAAAAGGATGCCAATGGTATTGATTCTTATTGGCAATGTAAAATCGCTCTGACGGATGAGTCCGCAAAACCCGTAAGGGAAAACTGTAAAGAATGTAAATTCAGCGCAAATAGCAATATATCTCAATTGATACAAATACGTATTTACCCTATATTCCGCCGCCTCAAACCCTGGGGAGGGGAATTCACAATGTCACGCCAACTACCACAATCACCGGTCAGCTCACCGCGTCTACTCGCCTCTGCAATTGGCGTGGCGATCACTGCCAGCTCTGTAGCGCACATGGCTTACGCGGCAGAAAAGACCGACGAAAAAGCGCCGCGCAATGCAATTGCCCTGGAGGCCACCAGTGTCACCGGTGAAGCCCAGGACTCCACCTCCTATCAGGTCGAAAAAGCCTCTTCGCCCAAGTACACCGCGCCGCTGATTGATACCCCGCGTTCGGTGACCGTGATTCCACAGCAAGTCCTCAAGGACACTGGCGCCCTCAACATGCAGGATGCATTGCGCACCGTCCCGGGCATCACGTTCGGTGCCGGTGAAGGCGGTAACCCGCAGGGCGACCGCCCGTTCATCCGTGGTTTCGACGCTCAGGGCGATACGTACCTGGATGGCGTACGTGACACCGGCTCCCAGAGCCGTGAAATCTTCGCCGTTGAGTCGATTGAAGTCAGCAAAGGCCCGAACTCCGCGATTGGCGGACGCGGCGCAGCCGGTGGCAGCATTAACCTGGTGAGCAAAAAAGCCCATCTGGGCGACTCGTTCAATGGCGGCTTCACCTGGGGCTCGGACCAGACCCAGCGCTACACCCTGGACAGCAACTACCAGTTCAGCGATACCGCCGCTGGCCGCCTGAACCTGTTGAGCCACGAAAGTAACGTCGCCGGCCGTGACAAGGTCGACTACGACCGTTGGGGCATCGCGCCATCGCTGGCCTTCGGCCTGGGCACCGACACCCGCGTCAACCTCGACTACTACCATCTGCAAAGCAACGACCTGCCGGACTCGGGTATTCCGTACACCGTGCCCGCTTCGGGCAAGACCGCTGATCGCACCAAGAGCAACCCGGACAAACCTTACGCGGGTGGCGACAGCAGCAATTTCTATGGCTTGACCGACCGTGACTTCCGCAAGACCCGTACCGATACCGCGACCTTCGCCATCGAGCACGACCTGACCGACGCGCTGACCATCAAGAACACCCTGCGCCACGGCACCAGCATGCAGGATTACATCCTGACCCAGCCGGACGACAGCAAGGGCAACGTGAGCAACGGCAGTGTCTGGCGTCGTGCCAACAGCCGCGTCAGCAACGTCGCGACCACTACCAACCAGACTGATCTGTTTGGCAATTTCTACATCGCCGGCTTCAAGAACAGCTTCTCCACCGGTGTCGAGTTCACCCGTGAAGAAGGCGAAAAATCCTCGTACAACGTGAACACCGATACCACCCCGGGATCGCCCGCGACATCGAGCAGCAACTGCACGCCGTCGATGATTGGCGCATCCAGCGGCTACAACTGCACCTCGCTGGCCAACCCGAACCCGAACGATCCGTGGAACGGCGCGATTTCGCGTAACTACGCAGGCACTGACACCACCGCCAACACACGTGCCCTGTACGTGTTCGACACCCTGGAACTGTCGCCGCAATGGCTGGTGAACATGGGCCTGCGTTACGATCACTTCGACACCAAGTACAAGACCTTCACCGCGGCGGGTGCCACCACGGCGAAAGGCGCTGACACCAGCGAGTTCGTCACCGGTCAGTTAGGTGTCGTTTACAAACCGGCTGAAAACGGCAGCATCTACGCCTCTTACGCGACCTCCGCCACACCACCGGGTAATACCTTGGGCGAAGGCATGGACGGCAACCCGCTGTCGGGCACCAAGGATCGCAACGGCAATCTGCTGAGCAGCGACATGGAGCCGGAAACCACCAAGAACTACGAAGTCGGCACCAAGTGGGACCTGCTCAACGATCGTCTGTCGTTGACCGCCGCCCTGTTCCGTACCGAGAAAGAGAACGCACGCGTTCAGGTTGATACCACTTCCTACGCAAACGCCGGCAAAACCCGGGTTCAAGGGATCGAGCTGTCGGCAAACGGCAAGATCACCGACAAATGGCAAGTCTTCGCCGGCTACACCTACATGGACAGCGAACAAGTCGATGGCGGCCCGCTGAACCACGCCACCGATGGCAATCAATTGCCTAACACCCCGAAAAACAGCGCCAGCCTGTGGTCGACCTACAACGTCACGCCAAAGCTGACCCTGGGTGGCGGCGCGTTCTATGTCGACGACGTGTTCGGCAGCGTGGCCAATACCACCATGGTCAATTCCTACGTTCGTTACGACGCAATGGCCAGCTACAAGTTGACCAAAAACGTCGACCTGCAACTGAACCTGCAGAACCTGACCGACGTGACCTACTACGACAAAGCCTTCGCCACCCACTTCGCCAATCAGGCACCGGGCCGTACGGCATTGCTGAGCACCAACTTCCACTTCTGATAAAGAACCAAGTCGCCAAGCCCCGCCCATCCCGATGAGCGGGGCTTTTGCGTGTAAAAAAGAATGTTTCTCGACAACTCACGGCATAATGCGCGCCGTGGAATTACTGAACACACAGTTTTTAAATGAACAAGGCGGTCGACGTGTTGAAGAAAACCCTGTTCCAGCTGCACTGGTTCTTCGGCATCAGCGCGGGTCTGGTGCTGGCCTTGATGGGCATTACCGGTGCGGCGGTGTCGTTTCAGGATGAGATCCTGCGGGCACTGAACCCACAGGTCCTGCAGGTCGAGAAGCAGGTGGCCGGCGTGCTGCCGCCGGCGGATCTGGTGACCAAGGTCGAGGCTGCCGAGGGCAAGAAAGTCGCGATGCTCTGGGTCGAAACCGAGAGCGGCTTTGCGGCGCGCGTGTCCTTCACCCCACCGCCGGGCGAACGCCGTGGCCAGATGCGCTACGTCGACCCGTACACCGGCGACTACATGGGCGATGCCGTCGGCCAGGACTTTTTTGGCCTGATGCTGCAACTGCACCGTTTTCTGGCGATGGGTGACACCGGCCGGCAAATTACCGGTGCCTGCACGCTGATTCTGATTTTCTTCTGCCTGTCCGGACTCTACTTGCGCTGGCCGCGTCAGGTGGCGAGCTGGCGTGCCTGGCTGACCCTCGACTGGGCGAAAAAAGGTCGCAGCTTCAACTGGGACCTGCACTCGGTCGCGGGCACCTGGTGCTTGCTGGTTTATTTGCTGGCAGCGCTGACCGGGCTGTCCTGGTCCTATGAGTGGTACAACAAGGGCCTGAGCAAACTGCTGTCCGACACACCGCAAAACGAACGCATCAGACCAGGTCGTGGTACCCCGCCACCAGCCGGCCCCCTCCCGACCGCCGATTACAACGCGATCTGGAGCAGCATCTACAGTGCCGCGGGGCCGGGCCTGAGCGCCTATAACGTGCGCATGCCACCGGTGGCCGGACAACCGGCGACCGTGTTCTATCTGTTGAAAAACTCACCCCATGACCGGGCGCTGAACCAGATCACGCTCGACCCGGCCACCGGCGTTATCAGCCGTCAAGATCGCTATGGCGACAAGAGCTTCAAGGCGCAACTGTTGACCAGTATTTACGCGCTGCACGTCGGCAGTTACTTTGGTCTGGTCGGGCGAATTGTGCTGACCCTGGCTTCGTTGACCATGCCGCTGTTCTTCATTACCGGCTGGTTGTTGTACCTGGACCGTCGGCGCAAAAAACGCCAGATCAAAAACGCCCGTAAAGATCTGGAGCAAACCGCCAGCGATGCACCGGCATGGCTGATCGGTTTTGCCAGCCAGAGCGGTTTTGCCGAACAGTTGGCGTGGCAGACCGCCAGCCAATTGCAGGCCGCCGGGTTGCCGGTAAAAGTGCAATCGCTGGCGGCTGTCAGCGAGCAGGATCTGCGCGATTCAAGCCATGCGCTGTTCGTGGTCAGCACCTTTGGCGACGGCGAAGCACCGGACAGCGCTCGTGGTTTCGAGCGCAAGCTGCTCGGTCGGGCGCTGAGCCTTTCGAGCCTGAACTACGCCGTGCTTGGCCTCGGTGATCGGCAGTATCAACACTTCTGCGGCTTTGCCAAACGCTTGCACAGCTGGCTTTCGGAACACGGCGGCACCACGTTGTTTGCCCCGGTGGAAGTCGACAGCGGCGACCCTTATGCCCTGCGTCATTGGCAGCAGCAACTCGGTCAACTGACCGGACAGCCACCGGTCGATACCTGGAAAGCCCCGAGCTACAACAACTGGACCTTGAGCAAACGCGAACTGCTCAACCCTGACAGCAGCGGCGCCGACGTTTACCTGCTGGGCCTGACGGCGCCCGACAACAGCAGTTGGCTGGCCGGCGACCTGGTTGAAGTGCTGCCGCGCAACTGCCGGGGAGCGATTGAACAGTTCCTTGAAGGGCTGGGCATCGCCGGTAATACGCGAGTGCAACTCGATGGTTTGCACAAAACCCTTGAACAAGCCCTGGCCAGCCGTCAGTTGCCGGAGAACCGCGTGCATCTGGTCGGCCTGCACGCTCAGGCGCTGGTCGATGCGCTGGTGCCATTGGCCATGCGCGAATACTCGATCGCCTCGATTGCCGCAGACGGCGTGCTCGAACTGCTGGTGCGTCAGGAATGTCATGCGGATGGACGTCTGGGCATCGGCTCCGGCTGGCTGACCGAATACGCGCCATTGGGTTCTGCCATCAGCCTGCGAGTACGGCGCAACAGCGGTTTCCATCTCCCGGCCACGCCCGTGCCGATGATTCTGCTGGGCAACGGCACCGGGCTGGCTGGCCTGCGCAGCTTGCTCAAGGCACGGATTGCCGATGGCCAGACACGCAACTGGCTGCTGTTCGGCGAACGCAATCGCGAGTATGACTTCCTCTGTCGCGATGAACTCGAAGGATGGTTGATCGAAGGTGATCTGGAGCGACTGGACCTGGCGTTTTCACGGGATCAGGCCGAGAAGATCTACGTTCAGGATCGCCTGCGCCAACGTGCCGTCGAGCTAAAGAAATGGCTGGCGGACGGTGCATCGATCTACATCTGCGGCAGCCTGCAAGGGATGGCGACAGGGGTGGATCAGGTACTCAACGACGTGCTCGGTGTTGATGAAGTCGAGCGGTTGATCGAGCAGGGGCGCTATCGCCGCGACGTCTACTGAAGCCCCCTCACCCTAACCCTCTCCCCAGGGGGCGAGGGGACTGACCGAGATGTCTTGCGCTGTCCATCGACCTGAAATACCGAGTCGAACTCAGGTTTGAAAACGAAGAAGATTAGCTCCCTTTCCCCCTCTCCCCCCTGGGGAGAGGGTTGGGGTGAGGGGTGGTTCTAAAGCCGCAGTACAAAACCCGACTACAGTTAAACCTCCATTCCCTTCACACGGACGTGAAGCATGCCCAACCGCCCCACCCTCGACCAACGCCAACTCGCCCGCACACTTCGCGTCAACCAGACCGATTGCGAACGCCTGCTCTGGCAAAAGCTACGCAGCCGGCAGATCGCCAATCTGAAATTTCGACGCCAATTCCCCTGCCCGCCGTACATTCTGGATTTCTATTGTGCCGAGCTGAAACTGGCTATTGAACTTGATGGCGGTCAGCATTATGAAACGGCCGCCATAATCCATGATCGGCGTCGAACGCTCTACCTTCAGCAGCAAGGGATTGAGGTTGCGCGGTTCAGTAATCTGGAGGTCATTGAGCAGATGAGTGATGTTCTGGAGCAGGTTCTCAGGGTGGCGGCGGATCGAATGCCATGATCCTGATCTGAAATCGTCCCCTCACCCTAGCCCTCCCGAAACGTCGGACCGCCCCAAGGGGCGAGGGGACTGACCGAGGTGTCTTGCGCTATCCATCGACCTGAAATACCGAGTCGAACTCAGGTTTGAAAACGAAGAAGATTAGCTCCCTCTCCCCCTCGGGGAGAGGGCTGGGGTGAGGGGTGGTTTTTGAAGATCCACACACTCAAACCGGCTGCAACCGCTGCTCAAACACCGCCACCCCATCCAGATCCCGCAGGATCACGCTCATTTCGCCGGTCTGGCCGTCGATATTCACCTCGCCAAAAAACTGAAACCCGGCAAACGGTGAGGTGTTCTGCGCCGGTGGGGCTTTCTCGAACACCACTTCGGGGCCGAAGGTTTTATCCAGCGGATTGGGGCCGAAGCTGCCGGCATTCAAGGGACCTGCGACGAACTCCCAGAAGGGTTCGAAGTCCTGAAACGCTGCGCGATCCGGGTGGTAATGGTGGGCGGCGCAGTAATGCACATCGGCCGTCAGCCAGACGTAATTGCGCACCTGCCGCGCCCGCAAGAAACCGAGCAGTTCTGCGATCTCCAGCTCGCGGCCCTGGGCCGGGCCCGGGTCACCGTTGGCCACGGCTTCCCAGCGCGGAACGCCGGGGCTGACTTCGCCATCGGGCACGCCAAGGCCAATCGGCATGTCGGCGGCGATGACTTTCCACTGCGCACCGGAGTTTTTCAATTCATGCTTGAGCCACTCCAGTTGCTCACGCCCGAGAAAGGCTTTTTCGCCGCCGAGGTTGTCGTCATTGGCCCCACGATAGCTGCGCATGTCCAGCACGAACACATCCAGCAGCGGCCCGTAACCGAGCTTGCGATAGATCCGCCCGCCGTTGTCGGCGGCCTGCAAGCGCATCGGCGCGTATTCGAGCCAGGCTTGCCGTGCACGGCCGACCAGGCTGTGGATATCTTTGCTTTTGTAGCGCTCGTCGAGTTGCTTGCCCGGCGACCAATTGTTCACCACTTCGTGGTCGTCCCACTGCCAGATCTGCGGTACCTCGGCGTTGAAGCGACGGATGTTTTCGTCCATCAGGTTGTAGCGGTAGTTGCCGCGATATTCGTCGAGGGTTTCCGCGACTTTGCTCTTGGCTTCGCTAGTGATGTTGCGCCACACCCGACCGTTTTCGGTGGTCAGTTGCGCCGGCACCGGGCCGTCGGCGTAGATGGTGTCGCCGCTGTGGATAAAGAAGTCTGGCAGACGCAAGCGCATGGCTTCGTAGATGCGCATGCCGCCGATATCCGGGTTGATCCCGAAGCCCTGGCCGACAGTGTCGCCGCTCCAGACGAAACGGATGTCGCGCCGGGTCTGCGGCACGCTGCGCAGGTGACCGAACCACGGTTCGCTGGCCACGCCGCTTTGGGCGTCTTCGAAGTACACGCGATAGAAGATCGCCTGATCGGCGGGCAACCCGCTCAGCTCGACCCGGGCCGTGAAGTCGGTGCGGGCATCGGCCAACGGTGAGACGAAACGCCGAGGGTTGCTGAACAGGCTGCGAGTGTCCCATTCCACGACCATCCGCGCCGGGCGGTCGCTGCGGCTCCAGATCATCGCTCGGTCGCCCAGAAGATCACCGGACTGCACACCATCGGTGAGCTGTGGACGATCCTTGACCGAGGCGATCACTGCCGGAGCCAGGCCAGGTAACAACAAACCGGCGCCGACAACCTGCATCACTCGACGGCGTCCCAAGTCGAATTCGCTCATGGAGTTCTCCCTAAAAGGAAAACTTAAACATGGCTGTGTGAACGCGCGGTGACACTCACCACCGAGTCCTCAAACGCCACGCCCCCCGTAGCAGCTGGCGCAGCCTGCGTTCGGCTGCGCAGCAGTCGTGAAACCTGCGCCTGCGGTGAACCTGAAACTCCGCGTTGCCTGATTCTACGACTGCTTCGCCCGAACGCGGACCGAGCCGAACGCAGGCTGCGCCAGCTGCTACGGATCGTGTGAGGCGCCCAGACCGGCATCAGGCGTTGGCCGGTTCCAATGCCAGCTCGGCGGCTTCCGGGCGTTTGACCGCTGCGTAAACCACCGCTGTCAGCAAACTCCCGGCAACAATCGCCAGCAAGTACAGCAGCGCATGGTTGATCGCATTCGGGATCAGCATCACGAACAGCCCACCGTGCGGCGCCATCAATTTGCAGCCGAAATACATCGACAGCGCACCGGCCAGCGCACCACCGGCGATGCTCGCCGGAATCACCCGCAGCGGGTCCTTGGCAGCGAACGGAATCGCCCCTTCGGAGATGAAGCACAGCCCCAGCACCAAGGCGGCTTTACCGGCTTCGCGCTCGGTCTGGGCAAACTTGCGCCGGGCGATGAACGTGGCGATGCCCAGGCCAATCGGCGGCACCATGCCAGCGGCCATGGTCGCGGCCATCGGCGCATAACTTTGCGACGCCAGCAGCCCCACCGAGAACGCATAAGCGGCCTTGTTGATCGGCCCGCCGAGGTCGACGCACATCATGCCGCCGAGCAATACCCCCAGCAGAATCGCGTTGGTGGTGCCCATGCTGTCGAGGAAATGCGTCAGGCTTTCCAGCAGTCCGGCGACCGGTTTACCAACCACATAGATCATCACCAGGCCGGTGAACAGGCTCGCCAGCAACGGGATGATCAGAATCGGTTTCAGTGCTTCCAGACTTTGCGGCAGACGCGCATAACGGTTGATCGCCTGCGCCGCGTAGCCGGCGATGAAGCCGGCAATGATCCCGCCGATAAACCCGGCGCCCAAGGTACTCGCCAACAGGCCACCGATCATCCCCGGCGCCAGACCAGGACGGTCAGCAATCGAGTAGGCGATGTAACCCGCCAGCAGCGGCACCATCAACTTGAAGGCAGTATCGCCACCGATCTGCATCAATGCCGCCGCCAACGTGCCCGGTTCCTTGAACGCAGTGATGCCGAAGACAAACGACAAGGCAATCATCAAGCCCCCGGCCACGACCATCGGCAGCATGAACGAGACACCCGTCAGCAAGTGTTTGTAGATCCCGGTTTTCTCTTGCTTGGCCGGGCCTTGGGCGCCGCTCGATGCGGTTTCTTGCTTGCCTTCGGCCAGTGCTTTGTTGAGTGTGGCCTCGGCCTGTTTCAGAGCGATACCAGTGCCGCAGCGGTAAATTTTCTTGCCGGCGAAACGCTCGGTGGCGACTTCGATGTCTGCCGCCAACAGCACCACATCGGCATCCGCGATGGCTTGTGTGCTCAACGGATTGCGCGCGCCGACCGAACCCTGGGTTTCCACCTGCAAGTCATAGCCCAGACGCTTGGCCGCTTGCTGCAAGGCTTCGGCCGCCATGAAGGTATGGGCGACACCGGTCGGGCAAGCAGTGACCGCCACTATACGCGGCGCGGTTTTGCTGACGGCTGCGGGTTCGACGACGGCTTGCGGGGCGACGTAGATTTGGGCTTCTTCAGCACCACGGCGCAGCACCGCATCGACGTCTTGCAGGGCTTGGGACGGCGTGGTCTGGAATACCCGCTTGCCGACAAACCGCGACATATCCACAGTCCCGGTGCTGACCAGCAGCACCCACTCGGCGTCCTCCAGGGTCGCGGCGGACAGCTGGCGTTCCGGGTGCGCGGCGTCATGCACTTCAACGCTAGTGCTCCAGCCCTGACGCTGCGCGGCGGCATCGAGCAAACGCGCGCACAGCACACTGGTAACCATGCCATTCGGGCAGGCAGTAACAATGGCTAACTTCATGACCAACCCTCTTATTGTTCTGTCAGAGGGCGCACGCGCACCCCCTGTTCGAGCTGCGCCAGTTGCGCGGCGTCACCGATACCGAAACCGATCTGCGTGACGGCCATGGCGGCAATCGCCGTGGCGGTGCGCAAGGTCTGTTCTGGCGTATCGGCACTGAGCAAACCGTGGAGCATGCCCGCGAGCAATGAATCGCCGGCGCCCACCGTACTGACAACACTGACCCTGGGTGGCGTGGCGTGCATCGCCGAGCCGACACTGAACCAGTTGACGCCCTCGGCACCATGGGAAATCACCACGTGTTCGATGCCATGAGCGTGCAAACGACTCGCCGCTTCAGCTTGTGCAGTCACCGAAACCGCCTCGCAATCCAGCGCCTCGGACAACTCTTCGGTGTTCGGCTTGATCAACCACGGGCCCGCCGACAGCCCTGCACGCAGGGCTTCGCCACTGGTGTCGAGGGCGACTTTCAAACCCCGCGACTTGAGGCGCAGCAACAACCCGTGCAGCCACTGTGCGCTGACGCCTCGCGGCAAACTGCCGGCGACCACTACAGCGTCATGACCCAAGGTGATCTGATCCAGACGATCGAGCAACGCCTGCTGCGCGGCGGCACTGACCACCGGCCCCGGACCGTTGATGTCAGTGATGCGTCCGTCCGCTTCCGCCAGTTTGATGTTGCTGCGAGTCTCGCCAGGCACGCGGATGAAGGCGTCGACAAAACCGCGTTTGGCGAACAGGGTTTCGAATGCCTGCAGATTGTCCTCACCGAGAAAGCCGCTGACCGTCAACTGATGCCCGAGGTCTGCCAGCACCTGCGCCACGTTGATGCCCTTGCCGGCGGCGTGGGTGTGCATGGTGTCGCTGCGATTGACCTGACCAGGTTCCAGATGCGGCAACTGAACGGTGAGGTCCAGCGCCGGGTTGAGGGTCAGGGTTAGGATTTTGGCCATTACAGAGCCTCCACTAATGCGCGCACTTCATTCGCGCTGCCCACGGCCAGTGCCTGTTGGGCCAGATGTCGTACCTGCGCAAGACTCAACTCACGAACCCGTGCCTTGACCTCGCCGATGCTGCGCGCCGAAACGCTCAACTCATCCACCCCCAGGCCGACCAGCACCGGAACCGCCAGCGGGTCTGCCGCCAGTTCGCCACACACGCCGACCCACTTGCCATGGGCATGGGCGGCACGCACCGTGATGTCGATCAGTTGCAACACCGCCGGGTGCAAGCCATCGGCCTGTGCCGACAGAGTCGGATGCCCGCGATCGATGGCCAGGGTGTATTGGGTCAGGTCATTGGTGCCAACGCTGAAGAAGTCGACTTCCTTGGCCAGAACCGGCGCCAGCAAAGCTGCCGACGGTACTTCGATCATGATCCCCAGTTGCAGGTCAGCCACCGGGATTTCCAGACGCAGGCGCTCGGTCATGTCTCGCGCCTGACGCCATTCATCCACGCTGCYGACCATCGGGAACATGATCCGCAGCGGACGGTTGTCGGCGGCGCGCAGCAAGGCGCGCAACTGCGCTTCCATAATTTGTGGGCGTTGCAAGGTCAGGCGAATGCCACGTACGCCGAGGAACGGGTTTTCCTCCTTGGCAATCGGCCAATACGGCAACGGCTTGTCACCGCCAACGTCCAGGGTCCGGACCACCAGCGGCCGCCCGGCCAAGCCATCAAGCACCCGACGGTATTCGACTTCTTGAGTGGCTTCGTCCGGCGCTTGCTGGTGGGCCATAAAAATCAGTTCGGTGCGCAGCAGGCCAATCCCTTCAGCGCCCTGCTCCACCGCGCTGACCACGCCCGCGCTTTCGCCAATGTTGGCGAACACTTCGACCGCATGGCCGTCAGTGGTCAGCGCCGGCTGGTGACGCTGGGCCGCTGCCGCTTGCAGGCGTTGTTCGCGGTTGTCACGTTCTTCGGCGGCACGCTGCAACGTCGCCGCATCGGCGTCGACATGCAACCGACCACGCTGGCCGTCGAGCAGCAACGGCGTGCCCGCCGCCAGCTGCAACACCGCTACACCCGCTCCGACCAGCGCCGGAATGCCCAAGGCCCGAGCGACGATCGCGCTGTGGGCCGTGGCCCCACCGCGCGCCGTAAGAATGCCGGCCACCCGCGTCGGATCAAGGCGTGCAACGTCCGATGGACCCACTTCATCCATTACCAGGATGTACGGCTGATCCGGCTCGCTCGTGGTCTCGATGCCGCACAGTTGCGCCAGCACTCGCCGACCGATATCGCGCAAGTCCGCTGCACGCTCGGCAAGCAAGGCGTCCTGCAAGGACTCCTGTTGTCTGGCTGCCGCGTCGATCACCGCCATCCACGCCGCTTCAGCGCTTTCGCCTTGCTTGAGGCGAGTGTCGACTTCGTCGGTCAGTTCCGGGTCGTCGAGCATTTCCTGGTGGGTGATGAAAATCTCGCGAATGGCCTTGGCCTTGC
The DNA here is from genome assembly GCF_056396945.1 of Pseudomonas sp. 05N432. NCBI lineage: Bacteria > Pseudomonadati > Pseudomonadota > Gammaproteobacteria > Pseudomonadales > Pseudomonadaceae > Pseudomonas > Pseudomonas sp. 05N432. The sequence goes on from NZ_JBFTMM010000014.1 coordinate 154,938, forward strand.
TGCGCTGGATCAGCCCTTCGATATCGCGGCGAACATCGGCCAGTGAAGTCTTCAGACGCTCGCGTTCGATCGCCGTGGACTCGCCACGCAATGGGTAGTCGATTGCTTGCAACACCTGAATATGCGCAGGACCGATGGCAATCCCCGGCGCAGCAGCAACGGCCTGAATCACGCTGCCGGAGGCGGGAGCAACCACGACGTCAATGATTTCGTCGATGACCTCGCTCTGTGCACTCACCGTCGGCAACGGTTCGATGTCTTCGCCCAGGCCTTCTTCAATAGCCCTCAGCAGCGCCGGCAACGCATCGGCGGCGATGCTCGGCTCGGCAATCAACTCCAGCACCTGGCCTCGACGGGCACCGAGGCTGAGCAGTTTGCTCAAGCTCTTCACCGACACCGCGCTGTCCTGGCCGTCGACGATGCGGATGCGGATCTCGCCTTCAAAACTTTTCGCCAATTGCGCAAGGATCTTCGCCGGCCGCGCGTGTAAACCGTGGGCGTTGGCCAAGGCGATACGAGCGCTCGGCCAATCGGCCGGCAATTCGCCGCCCAGCACTTCCAGCACCGCACGACGGCTGGTGGCGCGACCGAGCTCGTGACCACGGCCTTCAATCAGCAAGGCACAAAGACGCTCGAGCAAAGCCTGATGCGCCTCGCCAAGGCTGGCCAGACAGAACAGCCCGCTCAGTGGCTGGCCGAGGTAACGAATCGGTTTGTCCGGGGTGACGAAGGCCAGACCCGGGCGCTTGACCGTTTGTTCGCTGTGCAGCCACCACAGGCCATCGCCCAGCGGCAGTGCTTCGACCTGCTGCAATACCGCAGAAAAACCATTGCTCACGCAGTCGGCCTGACGCAACAACCGCGCGCCACGCCAGACCAGCTCTTCGAAATCGTCGGCGGAGACACCCAGGCCGATCATTTGCGCATCCAGCGCCAGCTCTTGCGGTGCGCCTTGCAGCAGTTTCAGCAAGGCTTCGGCACTACTGGCGCGGCGCAAGGCCTGGCCCAGATCGGTTTCACCGAGGGCACGGGTCAACAATTGCAGCAGGCGCAAATGCTCGTCGGATTTGGCCGCGATACCAATCGCCAGATAGACGATATGACCGTCGCCCCAATCCACTCCTTCGGGGAACTGCAGCAAACGTACGCCGGTGGTGTGCACCAGATCGCGGGTATCGGGGGTTCCGTGGGGGATCGCAATACCTTGGCCGAGAAAGGTCGAACCCTGGGCTTCACGCGCCTGCAGGCCGCTGAGGTAACCCTCGGCCACCAGGCCATCGGTGACCAGCGTGTCGGCCAGCAAATGCAACGCGGCGGCTTTATCCACAGCCGATTGGCCCATGGATATCTGCTCTATGGTGAGCTCGAGCATGCTTTCTCCTTTTTGGCGCGGGGTCGCGCCAGGTATTGTTTTGATTGAATCAGTTTAGGCCTTATTCAGAGCACTCTTTTTCAGAGCATCCTTTGTCGGTTTCGCGGCAGAACCGGCAAAAATAGCCAATAGCGCAGAAAATACGCTTGCTGAAACGTTTAATCTAGATGAGTCTGCACGTTACTCGATAATCTCCCAACCTTGAAGTCCAACTTGTCGGATGCGTTGCGACATAGGTCGCCTGCCGTAATCGGGTAGGATTGGACAAAATGTCGGGACACGCTCGAAAAAAACAAGGAAATCCCGGGTTGAAACTCAGTGATATCGCCCAGTTGGCCGGTGTGTCCGTCACCACCGCCAGCTATGTCATCAATGGCAAGGCCGAACAGCAGCGCATCAGCAACGCCACCGTCGAGCGCGTGCGCGCGGTGGTCGAGCAACATGGCTTTACGCCTAATCCTCAAGCGGCCGGGTTGCGCAGTCGGCACACCCGCACACTGGGTTTCATTCTGCCGGACCTAGAAAACCCCAGTTACGCGCGGATCGCCAAACTCCTCGAACAGGGTGCGCGGGCGCGTGGCTATCAGTTGCTGATTGCCAGCTCCGACGACGCACCAGAAAGCGAGCGCCAGTTGCTCAAGCTGTTTCGCGCACGGCGCTGCGATGCGTTGATCGTCGCCAGTTGCCTGCCGGCCGGTGATGACAGCTATCGCCAGTTGCAGGCCAAGGGCTTGCCGATCATTGCCATTGACCGGGTCATGGAGCCTGAGCATTTCTGCTCGGTGATCAGCGATGATCGCGAAGCCAGCCTGAACCTCACCCGCAGCCTGTTGCAGCCAGAGCCCAAGCAGATTGCGCTGATCGGTGCGCGGCCCGAGCTGAGCATCAGCCAGGAGCGTGCGGCCGGCTTCAAGCAGGCTTTAGTCGACTTCAAGGGTGACGTCCTGATCGAACACGGCGAGGCATTCAGCCGCGACTGCGGCCGACAGCTGATGGAAGAATTACTGCAACGCCTCGGCCACTTGCCGGATGCGCTGGTGACGACGTCCTACGTGCTGCTTCAAGGCGTGTTCGATGCCTTGCATGACTTCCCTTTGAAAACCCGTCCGTTGCGCCTCGGCACGTTTGGCGACACACAGCTGCTGGACTTCCTGCCGCTGCCGGTCAACGCCATGGCTCAGCAGCATCAACTGATCGCCGACAAAGCGCTGCAACTGGCGGTCGCGGCGATTGAAGAAGCCCATTACCAACCCGGTGTGCAAGCCATCGCGCGGACCTTCAAACAGCGTATTCGCCAGGACTGAAACGTGGAGCTGATCGACAGCCACACTCATCTGGACTTCCCGGACTTCGACCCGGACCGTCAGGCGCTGCTGGCTCAATGCCGCGCCTTGGGTGTGAAGCGGATGGTGGTGCTGGGGGTTTATCAGCGCAATTGGCAGCGGGTGTGGGATCTGGTGCAAAGCGATCCTGACCTGCATGCCGCGTTTGGCCTGCACCCGGTCTACGTCGATGAACACCGTCCCGCTGACCTGACCGAGTTGGCGGACTGGCTGACACGTCTGGCCGGCCATCGGCAACTGTGCGCCGTGGGCGAAATTGGCCTGGATTACTTTCTTGAGGACCTGGACCGCGAACGCCAGCAAGCGCTGTTTGAAGCACAGCTGCAACTGGCGGCAGACTTCCAGTTGCCGGCGCTGCTGCATGTGCGGCGCAGCCATGCGGCGGTGATTGCGACCTTGAAACGTTTCAGGCTCAAACGCGCCGGCATCATCCACGCCTTTGCCGGCAGCCAGGAAGAGGCCCGCGAATACCTCAAGCTCGGTTTCAAACTGGGATTGGGCGGCGCGGCAACCTGGCCACAAGCCTTGCGCATGCACAAAGTGATCGCCGGTTTGCCGCTGGAATCGGTCGTGCTGGAAACCGATTCACCGGACATGGCGCCCGCCATGTACCCCGGACAACGCAACAGCCCTGCTCACCTGCCGGCGATTTGCGCGGCACTGGCGCAGATCATGGCCATCAGCCCTGAGCAACTGGCCGCCGCCAGCACCGCCAACGCCTGCGAGCTGTTCAACTGGTAATCCGTCGGTTTGCGGCGACCGGCAATTGTCAAACCCTGAACGCGCTGATCAAGTGCTTCAACTGCACCACTTGGGCCGACAGTGCACGGCTGGCATGCTCGGTCTGGTGCGCACCTTCGGCGGTGCGCTCGCCGGCCCGGTTGATCTCGACAATGTTCTGGTCGATGTCGTGGGCCACCGCAGTTTGCTGCTCGACTGCCGCGGCAATTTGCTGATTCTGATCGACGATCATGCCCACCGCGCCCAGGATGTTTTCCAGGGCTTGCTGGACCTTTTCCGATTGACCGACCGTGCCGCTGGCCATCTGGTGACTGACGCCCATGGCCTTCACGGCTGCGCCAACACCACCGTGCAGCCTGGTAATCATCTGCTCGATTTCTTCGGTCGATTGCTGGGTCCGTTTGGCCAGGGTACGGACCTCATCGGCCACCACCGCAAAGCCACGTCCCTGCTCACCCGCACGGGCGGCCTCGATGGCCGCGTTGAGCGCCAACAGGTTGGTCTGCTCGGCGATGCTCTTGATCACTTCCAGCACGCGACTGATGGACTGGCTGTCGCTGGCCAGTTGATTGATCACCAGCACTGACGAGTCGATCTCGCTGGCCAGTTGCGCAATGCTGCCTTGTTGCGACTCGACCAAGCCGCGGCCGCTAATGGTTTCATCGTTGACGCTGTGGGCACTGCTGACGGCAGCCGCCGCACTGCGTGCAACTTCCTGAGCGGTGGCCGACATCTGGTTCATCGCCGTGGCGACTTGTTCGATCTGCGTACGCTGACCGGCCACCGCCTGATTGCTCCGGGCCGATACCGTTTCCACCTGACTCGCCTGACGCTCCACTTCGTTGACGGTCTTGCCGACCAACTCGATCAGGTCATGGATCTTCGCCACGGTGCCATTGAAGACGTTGCCCAATTCACCCAGCTCATCACGGCTGTGAGCGGTAAACGTGATGGTCATGTCACCGGCCGCCACCTTGTCCATCACTCCGCCGAGACGCTTGAGGGTGGTGCGGGTGGAGGCATAGAAGCCGCCGTAGAGGTAAAAAATCAGCACGAACACCACCGACAGTGCCACCGCCTGCAGCACCATGTGCGTGCGGTTCTGTTCCAGGCGTTGCTGCAATTGAACGCCGAGAAACTTAAGCGTCGCGTCATTCAGTTGATAGGTCTTGTCCATCAGCCCAGTGACCTGATCGTAAAAACCCTGCCAGGGTTTATCGAGAGTATCGGCCACCACCACCTGCTCCTCAAACAACTCGCTGGCTTGTTTGAGCGTGGCTTTACTGGCATTGGCCGAGGGTTCCAGCACCTCACGCGCCGCTTTGCCGGCAGCCAGTGCGTCCTGCAACTTCAAGGCATATTCGGCCTGGAGCTTGTCGATCTGCGCCAGCAGTTCATCGAACCGGGTGCTCGAAGCGGAGTTGAGAAACCCCTGCCCCAGCGAGTAGGCCCCCATCGCCCGGCCTTCGCCGAGGGTTTGCGTCACACGCGGGGTAACGTTGGTGATCAGCTCACTCAATTGGCGCAAATCACTCTGGTTGTCACGACTCAAGCCGGCCTGGCTGGCGATGATCTGACTGAAAATCTGCGCATTGCCGAGCAGTTTGCCGATCAGCGCGCTTTTGCTTTGCAGGGACGTCTCCGCTTGTTGAGCCTTGAACGCGGTAATCATTTCATCGCGCTTGCCCTCAAAAACACTGACCTGCTCAGGATCGATGGTCATCGCGGTCAGRCTTTGCAGGCGTGCAAGCACTCCCTGCTCAAGAGCGCTGATTTTCGATTCGGTATCTCCGGCCTTGCCAGACTGCCCGAGGGTCGCGTTGATCTGTACCAGGTTGTTCAGGGTTTCCAGATCCCGCCGCAACGTCAGCCCACCGCCCAGCAGGTCGAGGCTTTGCAATTCGACCTGGGTACCCTGGAACTCGCGATACGAATCCCGAACCAGATAGAAATTGGTCACCAGCATGGGGAAGAAAAACAGCACGCTGATCAGGCTGAACTTCATGCCGAAGCTCAGGCGATTCATCAGCGCAACGGCGGGATAGAGCAAACTCTTCACGGACGTCCCCCTTTCATTTCTTATTTTTTTGGGCTGGCACGCAGATGCAGCAGATAGCCACTATGGCGCGCTGCTTCTGTATAGCTCAAATCGAAAGGAGGTTTTGTAACTTAAGGTTAACAGCTAGAGCGCACGCGCACCTGTAGCAGCTGCCGAAGGCTGCGTTCGGCAGTTGCTACAGGTCGGGGTTATGCAGAAATCAGGGCAGCACAGTCCAAACGGCAAACCCGGCATACCAGACCACCGCCGCCCGCAGCAGCAGTTCCCAGATCTGATCCAGGTTTTGAACCCCTTCAGGCCCCGCCACTGGCGCCGGAATCTCACCCGCTACCACGCCGACGTTCTCGATCAGTTGCGCGGCGCTGATATTCCAGTTCAACAATTCATGGAGCATCACCCGGCTGACCGCGACGAAGTTGCCGACCAAAGCAAAACTCGCTGCCAGCAAGCGCACCGGCAGCCAGTCAAAGGCATGTCGCAATTGTGCGGCGCGCTCGGCCACTGCCGGGTTCTTGCCATGTTCGGCCGCCAGGGCCAGCAAGCGATAACTCAAGGCCGCCACTGGACCGAGCAGGAAGTACCAGAAAATCACCGCAAAAAAACTCTGGTAAGCCTGCCATAGCAAATGGGCTTGAACCTTCTGCAGCAATTGCTCGCCGCTGTCGGCGCAAATATCCAGGTCACGTTTGGCGACAAGCGCCGCCGCTTGCAGGTCTTCCCGACGCCAGGCATCACGAAACGGTCCCAGGCCGCCGAGCAAATCACCACGGCCCAGGCTGTAAATCACCACCAGCAAATGCACCGGCAAGGCCAACAAGCCATAGGCTACCGGTTCCAGTACCAGCAACAAAAAGCCGAGTAACGCCACAGGGAACAGCACCAGCAATGCCAGTACCAGCCAAGGCCGATTCGCAAGCTTTGGGCTGGCTTCATATTTGGCCAGCTCCCGCAGCCATCCACTGTCGCGCTGAACTTGATGACGCAAGGCCGAGAACTTCTCGACCCAGACCGCCAGCAGTAACACCAGAAAACTCATTGTGCTTCCCCTTTTTCCAGAGCCCCGCGAAAGCGTGCCCAGTCGAACGCCGGTCCCGGATCCGTCTTGCGCCCGGGTGCGATATCGCTATGCCCCTGGATACGTGAATGGGTGATGGCTGTAAACGTAGACTGCAATTGGCGGGTCAAGGCAATCAGGGCGTGATATTGAGCCTCGGTGAACGGCAGATCATCAGTGCCTTCAAGCTCGATGCCAAGGGAGAAATCATTACAGCCTTCGCGCCCCTCGAACCGGGAAACGCCTGCGTGCCACGCCCGATCAAGACAAGAGACAAACTGTGTGATCGCGCCGTCACGCTCGATCAGAAAATGTGCAGACACGCGCAAGTCGGCAATCCCTTCAAAATAAGGGTGCTCGGTGACATCCAGGCGGTTTTGAAAAAATTCCTGCACCTTGCCCGTCGCGAACTGCGCCGGAGGCAGGCTGATGTTGTGGATTACCAGCAAGGAGATTTCGCCCGTGGGGCGCGCATTGAAGTTGGGGGACGGGCAATGGCGCACGCCTTCAAACCAACCGCTCGCGGGGTCCAACTGCATACAGGCTCCTTCAATGACGGCTCTGACGGGCTCCAGTATGCCGTGATCACCCCTCAGGTTGCGATCACTTGCCGCAATTGAGTCGACGCAGGTTGCCAATCACCGACTCCAGCGCCCGATCGAACAACAAGGTGTCGTCGAACGTACGCACCGCGCCACGGCGAAACTCCAGGGCCAGCCCAGTGCGAGTGCGCTCGTCGCTGGTGAAGGCGAGAAAGTCGCTCAGCAGTTCGGAGAAAATCGCCGGATCATCGACAAAGTCATTCAGCAGCCGCTGCACCACCTGCTCGATGCGCAGGTACAGGCTGTCGCGCTGATGATCATCGCATTGCTCCCAGCCCATTGCCGCTGTGGCAATTTCATTGAGCAGACGCCGGGCCGGGTGACTGCTGCGACTAAAGAAACTTTTGTCGAGCACTGCGACCTTGAGCATCGGAATCTGCAAGCGGCCGATCAACGCCTTGAGGGACTCCGGCAGATTGCGGTCGGCGAGAATGAATTCAAAGAGCATCGCGATCAGATTGATCACATCCTCATCCACTACCCCGACCACCCGAGACTTGCCACTTTTGACACTGACCCGGGTCAGCAACTGTTCAAGCTGATTGCGCAGGTCGAAATCATCCTGGGTGGCAGGGACCGGCACGTATTGCTGCAAGTGCGAGAGCAGGCGCAGCAGATCGCGGGTCGAGATGGGCTGGCTCTGGGCGCTGACTTCGAGGGTCGGCGCAACACTACCGCGCACGAGGTACAGCAACTCCTGCAAGGTGGCGAAAACTTCCTGCACGCTGTCATCGACGTGCGTGCTGTTGGATCTGATGCCCGACTCGCTGGACTCCGCATGAACACTGGCCACCGCCCGGTCCGTGACACGGCGCGCTGGAGCGGCCTTGAGTTCAGGCAGAACGCCAGTGGCAACCAGCAACTGGTTGGCTTGCGCATAGAGCTGATCAGCATCGCTGAGCACATAGCGTTCGAACAATTTGAGGATGATCAGCTTGACCTTGATCTCCATCCCCAGATTGCGTCCGGCCTGCAAAAAGTACTCGCAGAGCATGGCCGGCCCCATGGGATTGCGCGAATCATCCAGAGGCTTGCCCAGCAGCGTGCTCAGGCGCGCGGTCAGTTGTCCAAGGGCAAAGCCGTCCCGGTTGAGCGCCTTGGCGACCATGGTTTCCAGTGCCACTTGCCGCTCAAACTCGTCACTGGGGAGCTCGTCCGAGGGGTCGACACTCATCGCCAGCGGCAAGGCGGCGTGAGTCGGGTCGTACTGGATGAGGCCGGCAAAGGCCTCGAAGAAAAGCTCGTGAAAACCGCGCTCGATGTTTTTGCGCTTGAGGCGCAAATCGCGCATGGCTTCAAAGAAAATGTTCTGTTCGACAGTGTGATGTGCCCGGTCGGCCATTTCGAACAAGGTGTCGTCGGCGTTATCGAACAGCTCCTGCAAGCCGAGCCTGAGTTGTTGCACAGCCTTGTCGCGAACCTGGAGCAGAATCACCGGCAGGCGCGCGAGCGGCGATCGATTCGCCTGATCGGTAGCGGCCTTGTGCAAAGGCACTACATTCCCGTCGTTGTGCATCCAAGCCTCTTGCAAAGGGGTGATTCCTCGGTTCGATGTGAAGCGACAAACGCTCACCGTCGGCTCACAACGCAATCGTGATGCACCGCGCTGCATTTCAAGTATCGGGAAGCCAAAGAGACGTCAAGGCTATGACGTCAAATGAAAGGCGCAATTATCTGCAAAAGACCTCCCGAGTACCAGCAGACTCTGCATCCCCCCATAAAACAGCGTTCGATCACAGACCAGCACGCAGGAGGAATAACGATGGCGAGTCGACCAAATGCAGGTTTTAGAACCCGCTGAAAGTAGTGCGCGCCTTGGGTTCGCTTGCAGCATGGCCCTATAATCGGATCACTTTGTTTGTGGAGCCCGTTATGCCGAATCTACGCCTCGCCGATTTGACCGCCGAAATCGAAGCCAACGTGCGCCGTGCGTTGCTTGAAGACATCGGCAGCGGCGACATCACCGCACAACTGATCCCGGCCGAACGCCTGGCCAAAGCCACGATCATTACCCGTGATGCAGCCGTCATCAGCGGCACCGCCTGGGTCGACGCCGTGTTCCGGCAGCTGGACCCGCGCGTTGCGGTGCACTGGCAAGTGCGCGACGGTGAGCGCGTGAGCCCCAATCAGCCGTTGTTTCACCTCGAAGGTCCGGCCCGCTCGCTGCTGACCGGCGAGCGTAGTGCACTGAACTTCCTGCAACTGCTTTCCGGTGTCGCCACTCGTGCGCAATACCTGGCCGACTTCGTTGCCGATACTCAGGTGAAACTGCTGGATACCCGCAAAACCCTGCCTGGGCTGCGATTGGCGCAAAAGTACGCCGTAACCTGCGGCAGCTGCCACAACCACCGCATCGGCCTGTACGACGCTTTTCTGATCAAGGAAAACCATATCGCGGCCTGCGGTGGCATCCCTCAAGCCATCGCCGCCGCGCACAAGATCGCGCCGGGCAAACCGGTGGAGGTTGAAGTGGAAAGCCTGGAGGAGCTCAAGGAGGCCCTGGCGGCGGGCGCCGATATCATCATGCTCGATGAGCTGAGCCTGGACGACATGCGTGAAGCCGTGCGGCTGAATGCCGGCAAGGCGAAACTGGAGGCCAGCGGTGGCGTCAACGAAAGCACCTTGCGGCCAATCGCCGAGACGGGCGTGGATTACATCTCGATTGGCGCGATGACCAAGGATGTGAAGGCTGTAGACCTGTCGATGCGCTTGAGTCTCTGACAAAAAGAAACGCCAGCCTCATGAGGCTGGCGTTGCTTTCAAACCACCAGATTGTTCATCTCGCAGTATTCTTCCCACTCGACACCCAGCACTTCGGCTGCTTCCTTGTGCAACGCAAGGCGCGTCGCTTCGTACTCTTCAGGCGTTGAGGTGTACTTGAGCGTCAGCTCCCAAGGCTGCAAGCCCTGTGCTTCTGCCTCGTCCTCGAACGCCCACTGAATCTGATCTTTCTGATCGTCGGCGCTCAGGTTCTTGATCTCTTCCATCAATTCCGGCGCATCAAGCATGTACTTCTTGAGGGCCTCTTCGTGTCTTTGTTCTTGAGTCATTTCGTTCACGGTCATGGCGTTCTCGCTGATCATGGGAATGGAAGATGGATCTGGATCATCAAGGATCTCTCTGACGCAGAAAACCGTTTGAAGCCCGGTTTATCTGGCCTTCAGAACCATTCGGGATCATCTGAAAACTGCTGGGCGATGCTCATGCAGGCAACGAATATAGGACGTTTGGCCCGCGAATTACACGGCTCTTTACATCTCTTCCACAAAAAGTTTCATGCCGGGGGCATCAGGAGCCTCGGGAACATAATTTAAAATCCAAAGTCATAGCGATGTGCCATATCGGTACTTCACAAGGAACCTCAGTGATGCACAGTTTTTCGAAGCTTTCCTCTGTTCTGTCCGCCACCGCAATGACTGCCCTGCTGGGTGTCCTGGCTCTGCCGGGCACCGCAATGGCCAGCATTGAGCTGAGCAACAGCGGTCCGTCCTACGATGACAAACTCTCCGCCATCCACAGTGAATACGGCAAGGACGTTCTGGTCAAAAGCGACTTGCGCATCGACGAACTGAAAAAGATGCAGGAAACCATCAAAGACCAGACACGCCAGATCGAAGAACTCAAGCGCAGCAACGGTTCCAGCTCAAGCTCCAGCAGCAAGGAGATCGACGACCTCAAGAACAAGGTCAAGGAGCAGGAACGTGATCTGGATAAGCTCGGTCGGCAGGTGGAAGATCTCAATCGCAACAGCGGCTCCAGCTCCAGCTCGAATAGCAGCGAGATCTCGAACCTGAAACGGACCATCAGCGATCAGGACCGTGCGATGGATCAGCTCAAACGCACCGTCGAGGAATTGAGCCGCAAGGTGAAATAAGGGGAAGTGGTGCCCGAGACAGGAATCGAACCTGCGACCTTCGCGTTACGAGTGCGCTGCTCTACCGGCTGAGCTACACGGGCGGTGGGCTAAAGCTAGCACTGACTTTGGGGTCGGGCAACCTGGACAAGCGCCTCATTTTTCGCGGATTTGCTCTGAGCCAGCTGCTACAAGGGCGCATTTACTTCACACAGCAAAACGCCCCGAACCAGTCGGGGCGTTTGCTTGTTCAGCGCTTAAGCTGCGGGGTAATTAAACGCCCGAAGCCTTGGCTGCTGCTACGTCTTTGATGGACAGTTTGATACGGCCGCGGTTGTCCACGTCCAGTACCAGTACTTCCACTTCCTGGCCTTCTTTCAGGATGTCGGTCACTTTCTCAACGCGAGCGTCGCTCAGCATGGAGATGTGAACCAGACCGTCCTTGCCTGGCAGGATGTTGACGAATGCGCCGAAGTCGACGATACGCTCAACTTTGCCGACGTAGATCTTGCCGATCTCAGCTTCAGCGGTGATACCCAGAACGCGCTGACGCGCAGCTTCTGCAGCTTCTTTGGTTTCGCCGAAGATCTTGATCGAGCCGTCGTCTTCGATGTCGATCGAAGCCTTGGTCTCTTCACAGATCGCACGAATGGTCGCGCCACCTTTACCGATGACATCACGGATTTTGTCGGTGTCGATTTTCATCGCGATCATGGTCGGAGCATTTTCCGACAGCTCGGTACGCGACTGGGCAATGATCTGGTTCATCTGGCCGAGGATGTTCAGGCGCGCTTCCAGGGCTTGGCCCAGAGCGATTTCCATGATTTCTTCGGTGATGCCTTTGATCTTGATGTCCATCTGCAGCGCGGTAACACCTTTGGAGGTACCGGCTACCTTGAAGTCCATGTCGCCCAGGTGGTCTTCGTCACCCAGGATGTCGGTCAGGACGGCGAATTTCTCGCCTTCTTTAACCAGACCCATGGCGATACCGGCAACCGGCGCCTTCATCGGCACGCCAGCGTCCATCAGGGCCAGGGAAGCACCGCAGACCGACGCCATCGAGCTGGAACCGTTGGACTCGGTGATTTCCGATACCACACGGATGGTGTACGGGAACACGTCAGCAGCAGGCAGCATGGCCTGAACCGAACGACGGGCCAGACGGCCGTGACCGATTTCGCGACGACCAGCGCCACCCATGCGACCACACTCGCCCACCGAGAACGGAGGGAAGTTGTAGTGCAGCATGAACGGGTCTTTTTTCTCGCCTTCCAGGGTGTCCAGCAGTTGTGCGTCACGGGCGGTGCCCAGAGTCGCGACTACCAGAGCCTGGGTTTCGCCACGGGTGAACAATGCCGAACCGTGGGTCTTCGGCAGAACGCCGACTTCGATGTTCAACGGACGTACGGTGCGGGTGTCGCGACCGTCGATACGTGGCTTGCCGTTTACGATGTTTTCGCGAACGGTGCGGTATTCGATTTCACCGAAAGCAGCTTTGACTTCGCTGGACGAAGGCTGGCCTTCTTCACCGGACAGCTTGGCAACAACCTGGTCTTTCAGTTCGCCCAGGCGAGCGTAACGGTCGGCCTTGACGGTGATGGTGTAGGCCTGGGAGATCGCGTCGCCGAACTCGGCACGGATAGCGTCCAGCAGTGCAGTGGCTTCAGGCTGAGGAGCCCAGGTCCAGGTTGGCTTGGCAGCTTCGGCGGCCAGTTCTTTAACAGCGTTGATCACAACCTGGAACTCGTCGTGAGCAAACAGTACTGCGCCCAGCATCTGGTCTTCGGTCAGCTCTTTGGCTTCCGATTCAACCATCAATACCGCTTCCGAAGTACCGGCAACGACCATGTCCAGGCTCGATGCTTTCAGTTGCTCGTAAGTCGGGTTCAGCAGGTAGCCGGTGCTTTCGTGGAACGCAACGCGGGCAGCGCCGATCGGGCCATCGAAAGGAATGCCGGAGATCGCCAGCGCAGCCGAGGTACCGATCATCGCAGCGATGTCCGGATCGGTCTTCTTGCTGGTGGAAACGACGGTGCAGACAACCTGCACTTCGTTCATGAAGCCTTCCGGGAACAGCGGACGGATCGGACGGTCGATCAGTCGGGAAGTCAGGGTTTCTTTCTCGGAAGGACGGCCTTCAYGCTTGAAGAAACCGCCAGGGATCTTACCGGCAGCGTAGGTTTTTTCCTGGTAGTGAACAGACAGAGGGAAGAAGCCCTTGCCTGGATCGGCTTGTTTGGCACCGACTACAGTCACCAATACGCTGACGTCGTCGTCAACGGTGACCAATACTGCGCCGGAGGCCTGACGGGCGATACGGCCAGTCTCGAGGGTAACGGTCGACTGACCGAACTGGAATTTTTTGATTACCGGGTTCACGGTGTCCTACCTTCTTTGTGGCTCTTGGGGGAACTGGTTTTCTTGCGAAATTCTTGGGCAATGTCGGGAATCGGCCCAACCCTTGTCCAGGGGTAAAACGTGTCTCCAGATAAAACTTGAGGCTGGGAGCCTGCCATGCGCCAGCGGGAAACCCGCTGACGCACGACAGACAACCAACCTCTAGCGCAATCGCTGATTAGCGACGCAGACCCAGGCGAGCGATCAGAGCGCTGTAACGGCTCACGTCCTTGCCTTTCAGGTAGTCCAGCAGCTTACGACGCTGGTTAACCATGCGGATCAGACCACGACGGGAGTGGTGATCTTTACCGTTGGCCTTGAAGTGACCTTGCAGTTTGTTGATGTTGGCGGTCAGCAGTGCAACTTGCACTTCTGGCGAACCGGTGTCACCAACAGCTTGCTGGTAGTCAGCTACGATTTGAGCTTTTTCTTGAACGTCGAGAGCCATGAGGCAATCCTTTTATCAGGAAACTGTTTCAAAGAAACAGCTTCAACAGGCCAGGGACAAATCCCTGTATCTAAAAATGAGTAGTGACCGTGCCTGTTAACAGCCACCCTCGTTCGGTCATTCTGACCGAATCAGTCGACGTGGCGCGATGCGCCCGTCTTCGCTCACTTCACCGATACCGATGAAGCGACCATTGTGATCCTGTACGCGTACCATGCCAAACTTCGGTGCATCCGGGGCGCGAACCGGCTGGCCGTTGAGCCAGTAGAACGAGCTGTGCTCCGAGAACTGCAACAGTGGCCAATCCAGCAGGCCGCTGTCCGATGGCATCAGGAAGCGATCAACCGCTTCGTTGCCGCCTTCGGCATGTACTGCTTCCAACTCTTCCAGCGTGACCGTCTGGGCCAGGCTGAACGGACCGGCCTGGGTACGTCGCAACTGCGCAACGTAAGCGCCACAACCGAGTGCTTCACCAATATCCTCCACGAGGGTGCGGATATAGGTGCCTTTGCTGCAATCTACGGCGAAGCGCGCAGTATCACCTTCAAAGGCCAGCAATTCCAAGCGCGCAATAGTAACAGAACGCGGTTCGCGCTCCACCACTTCACCTGCACGAGCCAACTTGTACAACGGCTGGCCGTCACGCTTGAGGGCTGAGTACATCGGCGGTATCTGACTGATTTGCCCACGAAATTTCGGCAAAACCGCTTCGATATCGGCGCGACAAACGGTCACCGGGCGCTCCTGCAAAACTTCACCTTCAGCGTCTGCCGTGGTGGTGGTCTTGCCCAATTGCGCCAGGGTTTCATAGCCCTTGTCGGAGTCGAGCAGGTATTGCGAGAACTTGGTCGCCTCACCGAAGCACAGCGGCAACACGCCGGTGGCCAACGGATCAAGACTGCCGGTGTGCCCGGCCTTCTCGGCATTGAGCAGCCAGCGAACCTTCTGCAACGCCGCGTTGGAGGTGAACCCCAGCGGCTTGTCGAGCAGAATGATGCCGCTGACGTTACGACGGATACGTTTGACCTGAGCCACCGATTACTCCTTGGTGTCTACGGGTTCTGCCGCAACCGGGTGCTGATTGTCTTCAGCCACGGCGCGTTCGATCAATGCCGACAGATGAGCGCCACGCACGACGCTTTCGTCGTAGTGGAAGTGCAGCTGAGGAACGCTGCGCAGCTTCATCTCGCGAGCCAGCTGCATGCGCAGGAAGCCGGCGGCCGAGTTCAAAACCTTGATGCTTTGGGCGATATCGTCTGCGCTGTCCTGCCCCATCACGGTGATGAAGATCTTGGCGTGACCGACGTCACGACTGACTTCAACAGCGGTAATGGTGACCAGGCCGACGCGCGGGTCTTTGACTTCACGACGGATCAGCTGTGCCAGCTCACGCTGCATCTGATCGCCGATACGTTGGGTACGGCTGTATTCTTTTGCCATGTCTTGTTACCTGTTACTGCCTCACGGTGAAACCCGTGTGGTCTGAAAGCGGCAAACGCCCGGCCTGACAGAAGCCAGACCGGGCGTTGCGTTTAGAGTCCGGGTGATGCGCCGTGCATTTGCATGCGGCTGCCCATCACGGCTCTTGAAGTGCGCGAGTTAGAGGCTGCGAGCAACCTGAACCTTCTCGAAGACTTCGATCTTGTCACCGACTTTGACGTCGTTGTAGCTCTTCACACCGATACCGCATTCCATGCCGGCACGTACTTCGGAAGCGTCATCCTTGAAGCGGCGCAGGGATTCCAGCTCGCCTTCGAAGATAACGATGTCTTCACGCAGTACACGGATTGGACGGTTACGGTGCACAACACCTTCGATAACCATGCAACCGGCGATCGCGCCAAACTTCGGCGAACGGAACACGTCGCGGACTTCAGCGATACCCAGGATGTTCTCCCGAACGTCGCTGCCAAGCATACCGGTCAGGGCTTTCTTGACGTCTTCGATGATGTCGTAGATCACGTTGTAGTAACGCATATCCAGACCTTCCTGCTCGACGATCTTGCGAGCGCCAGCATCGGCACGCACGTTGAAGCCGAACAGTACAGCGTTGGAGGCCAGTGCCAGGTTGGCGTCGCTCTCGGTGATACCACCGACACCGCCACCGACTACACGCACTTGCACTTCGTCGTTACCCAGGCCGTTCAAGGCACCGTTCAACGCTTCCAGCGAACCACGGACGTCGGATTTGAGGACGATGTTAAGCGTCTTCTTCTCTTCCTGGCCCATGTTTTCGAAGATGTTTTCCAGCTTGCCTGCGTGAGCACGAGCCAGTTTGACTTCACGGAACTTGCCTTGACGGAACAGAGCCACTTCACGGGCTTTCTTCTCGTCGGCCACTACGCTCATCTCGTCGCCAGCGTCCGGGGTACCGTCCAGGCCGAGAATCTCGACAGGGATGGATGGACCGGCTTCCTTGATTGGCTTGCCGTTCTCGTCGAGCATGGCGCGAACGCGGCCATAGTTCGAACCGACCAGTACCATGTCGCCTTGGCGCAGGGTGCCGTCCTGAACCAGAACGGTTGCAACCGGACCACGACCTTTGTCGAGACGCGATTCAACCACGACACCACGGCCAGGAGCCGAAGGAGTCGCTTTCAGTTCGAGAACTTCAGCTTGCAGCAGAACAGCTTCGAGCAGTTCGTCCACACCGGTACCGACTTTCGCCGAAACCGATACGAACGGAGTGTCGCCGCCCCACTCTTCCGAGGTCACGCCGTGAACCGACAGTTCGCTACGGATGCGATCGAGATCGGCGCCCGGCTTGTCGATTTTGTTCACTGCAACAACCAGTGGAACACCAGCAGCCTTGGCGTGCTGTACGGCTTCAATGGTCTGCGGCATTACACCGTCGTCCGCTGCAACCACCAGGATCACGATGTCGGTCGCCTTGGCACCACGAGCACGCATGGCGGTAAACGCGGCGTGACCCGGGGTGTCGAGGAAGGTGACCATGCCACGTTCGGTTTCAACGTGGTACGCACCGATGTGCTGGGTGATACCGCCGGCTTCGCCAGCTGCTACCTTGGCACGACGGATATAGTCGAGCAGCGAGGTCTTACCATGGTCAACGTGGCCCATTACGGTCACGACTGGCGCACGGGAGAAAGTCTCACCTTCAAACTTCAGGGACTCGGCCAGGGAATCTTCCAGGGCGGTGTCGCTGACCAGGGTCACTTTGTGGCCCAGCTCTTCAGCAACCAGTTGAGCAGTTTCCTGATCAAGTACCTGGTTGATGGTCGCTGGAGTACCCAGTTTGAACATGAACTTGATAATTTCAGCTGCCTTGACCGACATCTGCTGAGCGAGATCGCCAACAGTGATGGTCTCGCCGATCTTCACTTCACGCACGACAGGGCCGGTTGGGCTCTGGAAACCGTGAGCGTTGCGTTTCTTCAGCTTGGCCTTGCCGCGACCACCACGACGGAAGCCATCGCTTTCTTCGTCGGTAGTGCGTGGAGCAACGCGTGGAGCAGGCGCCTTTTCCTTGACCGAAGCGCGATGTGGAGCGTTTTTGCGCTCACCATCACCCGCGCCACGACGATTGTTATCGTCGGCGCGTGGTTTGTCCGGACGACGCTGTTCGTCGCGTTTACGAGTGTCCGCCGCTGGTGCAGCCGCTACAACCGGTGCTTCACGCACTGGCTCGGCAACTGCAACAGGTGCTGCAACAGCTTCAGTAGAAGCAGATTGCACAGCAGCAGGCTGGCGACGCGCTTCTTCTTCGGCGCGACGCTTGGCTTCTTCTTCAGCCTTCTGACGTGCAGCATTTTCTACTGCGCGACGTTCTTCCAGTTCGCGTTTGCGCTCGGCTTCGATTTCTTCCGGGCTGCGCTGTACGAAGACTTTCTTCTTGCGTACTTCAACGCTGATGCTTTTGCTGCCAGCAACACGCAGGGTGCTGGTGGTTTTACGCTGCAACGTGATTTTGCGCGGTTCTTCCACTTTCGCCTTGTGGCTGCTTTTCAAGTGAGTCAGCAAAGATTGCTTCTCACTGTCGGTCACATGTTCCTCGGCGGCGGTGTGCGGCAGACCTGCCTCACGCATCTGCTGCAGCAGGCGCTCTACCGGTGTTTTGACCTCATCGGCCAGTTGTTTCACCGTGACTTGCGTCATGCACTTCTCTCCTCAGGCCGCGCCTATTACTCGAACCAATGGGCTCGGGCGGCCATGATCAACTTGCCGGCACGATCATCGTCAATGCCGTCGATGTCGAGCAGGTCGTCAATAGACTGCTCGGCCAGGTCTTCGCGGGTAATTACGCCGCGCACCGCCAGTTCCATCGCCAAATCCTTGTCCATACCCTCAAGCGAGAGCAGGTCTTCGGCCGGATGGGCGTCTGCCAGCTTTTCCTCAGTAGCGATGGCTTTAGTCAACAAACGATCCTTGGCCCGAGCGCGAAGCTCGTTGACGGTGTCTTCGTCAAAGCCATCGATGTTGAGCATTTCTTCCAACGGTACGTAGGCAATCTCTTCCAGGCTGGTAAAGCCTTCATCAACCAGCACCTGTGCCAGATCTTCGTCGACTTCCAGCTCGTCGATGAAGTTGCGCAGGATGTCGCCGGTTTCTGCTTGCTGTTTAGCCTGGATGTCCGATTCGGTCATCACGTTCAGGGTCCAGCCAGTCAACTGGCTAGCCAGACGCACGTTCTGACCACCGCGACCGATGGCCTGAGCCAGATTGTCTGCGCCAACGGCGATGTCCATTGCATGGGCATCTTCGTCAACGATAATTGCCGCAACCTCAGCCGGGGACATGGCATTGATCACGAACTGCGCCGGGTTGTCGTCCCACAGGACGATATCCACACGCTCACCGCCCAATTCGCCCGACACTGCCTGGACGCGCGAACCGCGCATACCAATGCAAGCACCTTGCGGATCAATGCGTTTGTCTTTGGAGCGGACCGCGATCTTGGCGCGCGAACCCGGGTCACGGGACGCAGCCATTACTTCGATCAGGCCTTCAGCAATTTCCGGCACTTCGATGCGGAACAACTCGATCAGCATTTCTGGCGCGGTACGCGACAGAATCAGCTGCGGGCCGCGGTTCTCGGTGCGGATTTCCTTGAGCAGTGCACGCAGGCGCACACCCACCCGGAAAGTTTCGCGAGAAATAATATCTTCACGAGCCAGCAGCGCTTCAGCATTGTTACCCAGATCAACGATCACGTTGTCGCGGGTTACTTTCTTCACGGTGCCGGAGATGATTTCTCCCAGACGCTCGCGGTAGGCATCAACGACTTGAGCGCGCTCGGCTTCGCGAACTTTCTGCACGATAACTTGCTTGGCAGTCTGCGCAGCAATGCGGCCGAATTCGATGGACTCGATTTTTTCTTCGACAACATCACCGACCTTCGCGCCAGGATGCGTTTCCTGAACCTTGCTCGGCCAGGTTTCAACAGCCGGATCATCCAGGTCTGCTTCTTCGACTACCGTCCAGCGACGGAAAGTTTCATAAGCACCGGTGTGGCGATTGATTTCCACACGCAGATCAACTTCGTCTTCAAAACGCTTTTTGGTAGCAGTGGCCAGAGCCAGCTCCAGCGCTTCAAAAATCACGTTTGCCGGTACGCCCTTTTCATTGGATACCGACTCAACAACCAGCAGTACTTCTTTGCTCATCGTACGCCTCGCCTTTCGCAAGCCATTGGATCCGCGGGATCCGCGTCTCAGTCAAAACTGGGAATAATGTTGGCCTTGTCGATCATATCGATCGGCAACAGGAATTCATGGTCATCCACCTGCACCACGACGTCCTGCTCTTCTACACCGCGCAGAAGGCCCTGAAAGTTGCGTCGGCCTTCAAAAGGCGAGCGCAGCTTGATCTTCACTTGGTCACCGGCAAACTTTGCAAACTGTTCAAGCGTGAACAGCGGGCGTTCCATGCCAGGCGAGGAAACTTCAAGGGTGTATTCAACGGAGATCGGATCTTCAACATCCAGCACACCGCTGATCTGACGGCTGACGATGGCACAATCGTCCACCAGCACACCGCCTTCTTTATCGATATAAACGCGCAACAGTGAGTGGCGACCTTGAGCCGAAAACTCAATACCCCAGCATTCATAGCCAAGGGCCACGACCACCGGGGCCAACAAGGCCTGCAACTGTTCTAGCTTGCTCGACACCTGAACCCCCTCGTGCATGTATGTGCATGCTATGCAAAATAAAAAAATGGGCGAAACGCCCATCCCTGAAACGCCGTTGAACAGCGGCGTTATAAAGTGTCCAGCTAACAAAAAGCCCCTGAAAAGGGGCTCCTGAAACTGGTTGCGGGGGCCGGATTTGAACCGACGACCTTCGGGTTATGAGCCCGACGAGCTACCAGACTGCTCCACCCCGCGACAAAGCTGGGGCGGAAGTATACGACCGATCCCTAACAGGGTCAATGTAACCTTCCACCTACAAGAAAGCCCGCAACAGCGGGCTCTCCTGATAATTGGTACCGAGAAGGGGACTCGAACCCCTACACCCTATGGGCACAACCACCTCAAGGTTGCGTGTCTACCAATTCCACCACCTCGGCAATACTACGTTTGAAACCCTTCTTACTTTTGCTCTTGAGCTGGAGGTACGTCAGTCGCATTGGTTGCCGACTTTTGCTCTTGAAGCACCGGGACATCATCAGAAGCCGGTTTTTGCTTTGGAACTTCCAACACTGCTGGGTTTGGCAAACCTACTTGAGTCAGCTGGTGAGCTTTCTCTTTAGCAAAGTAACCTAACCCTAAGCTGGTTATGAAGAAACCTGCGGCAAGTATAGCAGTAAACTTACTAAGAAAGGTAGAGGAACCTTGGCTTCCGAACACAGTATTTGAAGCACCTGCTCCGAAAGACGCGCCAGCATCCGCACCTTTACCCTGCTGCAGCAATACGAGAGCAACTACGCCCAGTGCACCCAGCAGATGAAAAACGACTACGACTGTTTCCAGCATTTTTTCAGTTTCCCGCGGCGCGACAAATCGCACCGAACTCATCTGCATTCAGGGAAGCTCCACCAATGAGCCCCCCATCGATATCCGGCATGCCGAACAGTTCGACCGCATTGGCCGCCTTCACGCTGCCGCCGTATAGAAGCCGCACACCTTGTGCGACCTCAGAATTCTCTGCCGCCAACTGAGCACGAATGGCTGCATGCACATCCTGCGCTTGTTGCGGCGAAGCAGTCAGCCCGGTGCCAATGGCCCAGACCGGCTCGTAAGCGATTACTGCCTTTGCAAATACACCAACACCCAGCTCATCGATGATGCTGCCCAGCTGATGCCCGACAACCTCAAGCGTTTTTCCGGCTTCACGCTGCTCAAGGGTCTCCCCTATGCACAACACCGGAATCAAGCCACATGCCTGTGCCGCTGCAAACTTTCGAATCAGCGTCTCGTCACGCTCGCCGATGATCTGGCGACGTTCGGAGTGCCCAATGAGCACCAGGGAACAACCTGCATCCACCAACTGACTCGGCGCAATCTCACCGGTCAATGCACCTTGCATGGCTTCCACCGCAGAATTCTGCGCGCCGACCGCAATCGACGTACCTTCCAAGTCACCAATCACTTGATTGATATACAAGCAAGGCGGGAATACCGCGACCTCAACACCGCTCGGCAAGACCAGATGACGAAGGCCGTTTATCAGCTCAGCGACGCTGGCGCGGGTACCGTGCATCTTCCAGTTACCAGCTACCATAGGGCGACGCATGCTGTACCTCGTCGGTCAAAGTGGGCGCAGATGTTACCCAACCACATCATTACTGGCAAGCCGAAATCAGGCAGAAACTTCAGCAACCAGTTTTGCGAGCTCCTCGGCGTAACCGCGAACCAGTGTTTCGTCCTCGCCTTCGACCATGACCCGCACCAGCGGCTCTGTGCCGGACTTGCGCAACAACACGCGACCACGCCCGGCCATAGCCTTGGTGACACGTTCGCTGACTTCTTTGACAGTCGCATGCTCGACCGGATTTTCGCCGCCGCCGAAACGCACGTTGATCAGTACCTGAGGACACTTGCGTAGCGCCTGCCGCGATTGAGCAAGCCCTTCGGAACGACGCTTCAGCGCCAACAACACCTGCAACGCAGCGATAATCGCGTCACCCGTGGTGGTATGACTGAAGCACACGACGTGGCCGGAGTTCTCACCACCCACCAGCCAGTTGCGCTCAAGCAGTTCGGCGATTACATAGCGGTCACCGACGTTGGCCCGTACAAAAGGAATCCCCAGATCCGCCAGGGCCAGCTCCAGCCCCAGGTTACTCATCAAGGTTCCAACGACACCGCCCTGCAATTTGCCACGCTCATGCAGGTCGCGCGCGATGATGAACAACAATTCGTCGCCATCGACGATCGCGCCCGTGTGATCAACCATCAACACCCGATCGCCATCACCATCGAAGGCAATGCCCAGATCTGCTTGCTCAGCCACTACGGCTGCCTGCAATTGCCCCATATGGGTCGAACCGCAATTGTGATTGATGTTCAGACCGTCAGGTTGCGCAGAAAGCACCGTCACCTGCGCACCCAGTTCGCGGAAAACACTCGGAGCTACCTTATAAGTAGCACCGTGTGCGCAATCGATCACAACTTTCAAACCCGCAAAATTGGTGCCGGTTGGCACACTGCTTTTGCAGAACTCGATATAACGACCCGACGCATCGTTGATTCGCGAGACCTTGCCGATCTTGCTTGATTCAACCACGGTCATCGGCATATCGAGCAATTCTTCGATCATCAGCTCAACATCATCCGGCAATTTCGTGCCTTGGCCGGAGAAGAACTTGATGCCGTTATCATCATGAGGGTTGTGCGATGCACTGATTACAATACCGGCCTCAGCATTGAAGGTACGCGTCAAATAGGCGATAGCCGGAGTAGGCATTGGCCCCAGCAGCATGACATCAGCCCCGGCCGAGGTAAGCCCGGCCTCAAGCGCCGATTCGAACATATAACCAGAGATTCGAGTGTCCTTGCCGACCAAAACCTTGCAAGCACCCTTACTGCGAAAGGCCATGYCCGCAGCCCAACCAAGCTTGAGCATGAATTCAGGGGTAATCGGATATTCGCCGACCCGACCACGAATGCCGTCGGTGCCAAAATATTTCTTAGTCATAAGTGCTCCATCATTCTTATTCGGCTGATTCAACTGCTGTGATCATCCGTACCACATCGACTGTTTCGGCCACGTCATGTACGCGCAAGATGCGCGCGCCCTTTACGACAGCCAACGCCGCGAGAGCCAGGCCGCCATGCAACCGCTCTCCTACCGGACGATTCAATGCTTGCCCGATCATGCTCTTTCGCGAAACCCCGACCAACAGGGGCCGCCCCAAGGCATGCAGGGCCTCCATATGCTTGAACAGACTCAAATTGTGCTGCAAATTTTTCGCAAACCCAAAACCAGGATCGAGAATGATCCGTTCGACCGGGATACCGACTGCTGCACACGACGCCATACGCTCAGCAAGAAACTCACCAACCTCTCTCGTCACGTCATCATAATGCGGGTTGTCCTGCATATCTCCCGGCTCACCGAGCATATGCATCAGGCACACCGGCAATCCGGTGGCTGCTGCCGCATCCAGCGCGCCATCTCGACGCAGCGAACGCACGTCATTGATCAGACCTGCTCCCAGACGGGCAGTTTCACGCATGACCGCAGGTGTCGAGGTATCGACCGAGATAATTACGTCCAGTTCGCGATGAATACGCTCGACGATCGGCGCCACGCGCTCCAGCTCCTCAAGCGGCGAGACCGCCCGTGCGCCTGGCCGGGTCGACTCTCCCCCTACATCAATGAGGGTCGCGCCGGCAGCCACCATCGCCTCAGCGTGTCGCAGAGCAGCATCGAGCTGACTGAAGCGGCCACCGTCAGAGAAAGAATCAGGAGTGACGTTGAGAATGCCCATGACATGCACATGAGCCAAATCAAGAACCCGGTTGCCGCAAGGCAACCGGGTTGAGGACTGTACTAGAGTCATTTCAAACCTTAGACGTCGGCAGCCGGGCCACCGATGGGAGTTTCCGGACGCTCTTCCTGTACGACAGGCGGAGTACCCGCACCACCCGACCAGTCACGAGGCTCACGCGGGGTGCGACCAGCCATGATGTCGTCGATCTGATCGGCATCAATGGTTTCGTACTTCATCAGCGCGTCGGCCATGGCGTCGAGCTTGTCGCGGTTATCCGTCAGGATCTGCTTGGCCGTGCCGTAGCACTGGTCAATGATGCTGCGCACTTCAGAGTCGATCAGCTTGGCAGTTTCGCCCGAGAAGCTGGCGTGCTGGCCACTGCCGCCGCGACCGAGGAACACTTCGCCCTCTTCTTCGGCATACATCAAAGGACCGAGCTTCTCCGACAACCCCCACTTGGTAACCATGTTTCGTGCAATCTGGCTGGCACGCATGATGTCATTCGACGCACCCGTGGTCACGCCATCGAAGCCCAAGGTCATCTCTTCAGCAATACGCCCACCGTACAGCGAGCAGATCTGGCTGATCAACGCACGCTTGGACAGACTGTAGCGATCCTCTTCCGGCAGGAACATCGTCACGCCCAACGCACGTCCGCGCGGGATGATCGAGACTTTGTAGACCGGATCGTGCTCGGGAACCACACGACCGACGATCGCGTGACCCGCTTCGTGATAAGCGGTGTTCTGCTTTTCTTTTTCGGACATGACCATGGACTTGCGCTCAGCGCCCATCATGATCTTGTCTTTCGCCAGTTCGAACTCTTTCATCTCGACAATGCGCTTGCCGGTACGGGCAGCGAACAGCGAAGCCTCGTTCACCAGGTTGGCCAGGTCGGCACCGGAGAAACCAGGCGTACCACGCGCGATAACCGCCGGAGCAACGTCATCACCCATCGGCACTTTGCGCATGTGGACTTTCAGGATTTGCTCACGACCACGAATATCCGGCAGCCCCACGACAACCTGACGGTCGAAACGACCCGGACGCAGCAGCGCAGGGTCAAGTACGTCAGGACGGTTGGTTGCAGCGATGACGATGATGCCGTCATTCATTTCGAAACCATCCATCTCTACCAGCAACTGGTTGAGAGTCTGTTCGCGCTCGTCGTGACCACCGCCCATGCCAGCACCGCGATGGCGACCGACAGCGTCGATTTCATCGATGAAGATGATGCATGGAGCGTGTTTTTTAGCCTGCTCGAACATGTCGCGAACACGGCTGGCACCCACACCGACGAACATTTCGACGAAGTCGGAACCGGAGATGGTGAAAAACGGTACCTTGGCTTCACCGGCAATCGCCTTGGCCAACAAGGTTTTACCGGTACCCGGTGGACCCACCATCAGTACGCCGCGAGGAATACGACCACCCAGGCGCTGGAACTTGCCCGGATCACGCAGGAACTCGACCAGCTCACCCACTTCTTCCTTGGCTTCGTCGCAACCCGCAACGTCAGCCAGAGTGGTTTTCACCTGATCTTCGGAAAGCAGGCGCGCCTTGCTCTTGCCGAAGCTCATCGGTCCGCCCTTGCCGCCGGCACCGCCCTGCATCTGCCGCATGAAGAACATGAAGACGGCGATGATCACCAGGATCGGGAAGCTGGCGACCAGGAGTTGAGTCCAGATGCTTTGCTGCTCAGGCTGCTTGCCCTCTACGACTACGTGGTTATCCACCAGGTCGCCGATCAGACCGTTGTCCTGAATGGCCGGACGAATGGTCTTGAAGCTGTCACCATCATTGCGCTTGCCAGTAATGACATAGCCGTCCACGGCTACGCGCTCGACCTTGCCATCCTTGACCTGCTGGATGAAGTCGGAATAGTTGAGGGTCTGTGGCTCGTTAGGGCTGGAGAAGTTGTTCATCACCGTCACGAGGACAGCCGCGATGATCAACCACAGGATCAGATTCTTTGCCATATCGTTCAATTAACTACCCTCTGAAGCAAGCTCCGCTACTGGCGCGCGCTTCGCATGATATTCACCGGCCTAACTTACTACATTACCTACAGCTCTGGCAGGCGCCGTCTGTAACCCTTTGTGAAACACTTTCTACACGATATTCGCTAATGCACGCGGGGCGAAATATGAAAAACCTATCACCCCGCCAAAAAACCTCGTTTTACTCACTACGCCCGCGGTAACCCCAAGCCAGCATGTATTGCTCGCGGGAACTGTCACGGGAAGAGTCTGGCTTGATCATCTGGATCTTGTCGAATTTCCGACGAGCATCCTTCAGGTAAACATCAAACCCTTCGCCCTGAAAAATCTTGATCACAAAATTACCACCCGGCTTGAGTATCCGTTCCGCCAAATCAAGCGCCAGCTCGCAAAGAAACATGGCTTTTGGCATGTCCACTTCAGGCGTACCACTCATATTGGGGGCCATATCGGAAATCACAAGGTCCACCTGCGAATTACCCACGGCTTCAAGGATGCGAGCGAGCACTTCGTCCTGGGTGAAGTCCCCCTGTATGAAAGTCACGTCCGGAATACTGTCCATTTCCAGGATGTCCGAGGCGATCAGACGCCCCTGACCACCGATCAGCCGGCTAGTGACCTGCGACCAGCCACCGGGCGCCGCCCCCAGATCGACGACGCTCATGCCCGGACGGATCAGCTTGTATTTCTCCTGGACCTCCAGAAGCTTGTAACTCGCACGCGAGCGGTAGCCATCCTTCTGCGCCTGCTTCACATAGGGATCGTTGACATGTCTTTTCAGCCAACCAAGGCTTGTCTTGGAACGCGCCATTGGGCACCTCGATGATAAGGGTCGTGATTAATTGGGCGGATCCACGAGCCCTCGGGTAAAATGGCCGCCATTTTACAGAATCCAGACGAAAGGGTCAGATTATGCCGCTCACTCAAGAGCAGAAGAAACAGTACAAGTCCATTGGCCACCATCTGAAACCAGTTTTGACTGTGGCTGACAACGGTTTGACTGAAGGTGTTTTAGCCGAACTGGAACGCGCATTGGGCGATCACGAGCTGATCAAGATCAAGCTCAGCATCCTCGATCGCGAATCGCGCCTGGCAGCCATTGCAGAACTGTGCAAGGCCGGCAAAGCGGATCTGGTGCAAGTCATCGGCAAGATGGCGCTGATTTACCGCAAGAACTTCAGCGTCAACAAGCAGCTGTCGAACGTCCATCGCTTCAAGTGATGATACGGGTCAAGGGTGTGCTTCGCGCACCCTGCCACCCCATCCCGGCACCGGCTGCAAAACCAGCAGTAATCCGGCAAAACCCAGCACAAGATAGCTGAACGACAACCAGCGCTGTGCCTGCGGCCAGTCAATTCGCACGACGAAGTACATCGCACTCGCGTATAGCGCCATCAACAGCAGTTGCCCGCGAATATCGCGCCATAGACTGACAAGGCCCTTGGCCTGAACCAGCACCAAAACCTGAAAAACCACGCACGCCGCTGAAAAACCGACCAGCAGCGCACTCAGCATGCTTGAAATTTCTTCGATCAACAGCGGCGCCAAGCCAATACGGCTCAGCACCGGGAGCAGACCGATGTGCAACAACCACAGGCCGCCAACCCATAACATCTGAGTCAGCTGCCAAAGCATCGCGCCCGCACGGAGCAGGCGCTTGCCTTCAGATATGGCGGACTTCGACAATCTCGTACTCGATAACGCCGCTAGGCGTTTTGACCGCCACCACATCACCCTCTTCCTTGGCAATCAAGGCGCGAGCAAGTGGCGAACTGACGGAGATCTTGCCGAGTTTGAAGTCAGCCTCATCCTCGCCCACGATGTGGTAAGTGACACTTTCATCCGTTTCGACGTTGGCGATTTCAACGGTGGTACCGAAAATCACTTTGCCGGTGTGAGGAATCGTCGTGACATCGATGATCACCGCATTCTGCATGCGGCCTTCGATGTCACGGATCCGCGCTTCAACCATACCCTGCTGCTCGCGAGCAGCGTGGTATTCGGCGTTTTCCTTCAAGTCACCCAACTCGCGAGCCGTACCGATGTCCTGGCTGAGCTTCGGACG
Source organism: Pseudomonas sp. 05N432 (assembly GCF_056396945.1). Taxonomy (NCBI): domain Bacteria; kingdom Pseudomonadati; phylum Pseudomonadota; class Gammaproteobacteria; order Pseudomonadales; family Pseudomonadaceae; genus Pseudomonas; species Pseudomonas sp. 05N432. Next base: position 182,769 of record NZ_JBFTMM010000014.1, read on the forward strand.
GACGACCTTGGTCAGGTGAGCGTGTTCTTCTTCCAGGGCCTTCGCGCCCTTAACGGTCATTGGGTATTTGATCATGCCTTCAATCCTGCGTGTAGATCCTGCAAGCGGCGCACAGTCTTCTCGGGACCGAACTTCAGCGCTTCACAGATAGCTTCGCCAGCAGCAATGGTGGTGGTGCAGTAGATCTTGTGCTGCAAGGCATTACGACGAATGGAGTACGAATCAGCGATCGACTGACGACCTTCGGTGGTGTTGATGATCAGCGTGACTTCGTCATTCTTGATCATGTCGACCACGTGCGGACGACCTTCGGTCACCTTGTTCACACGGCGCACTTTCAGACCTGCAGCTTCGATCAGCTTGGCAGTACCGGCAGTGGCGACCACTTCGAAGCCCAAGTTGATCAGATCACGGGCTACGCCTGCAACCAGCGGTTTGTCATCGTCACGCACGCTGATGAAGGCAGTACCGCCGGTCGGCAGCACTTCGCTGGCACCCATCTGGGCTTTGGCAAAGGCTTCGCCGAAGGTGTCGCCGACACCCATCACTTCACCGGTGGACTTCATCTCCGGGCCAAGGATCGGGTCAACGCCAGGGAACTTGGCGAATGGGAACACCGCCTCTTTCACGCTGTAGAAGTTAGGAATGATTTCCTTGGTGAAACCGATTTCCTTCAGGGTTTTACCAGCCATCACGCGAGCCGCGATCATTGCCAGGGAAACACCGATGCACTTGGACACGAACGGTACGGTACGGGAAGCACGCGGGTTGACTTCGATGACGTAGATGTCTTCGCCTTGCAGCGCCAACTGAACGTTCATCAGGCCAACCACGCCCAGCTCCAGGGCCATCTTCTTGACCTGCTCACGCATCTCGTCCTGGATATGCAAAGGCAGCGAGTACGGCGGCAGCGAGCACGCGGAGTCACCGGAGTGAACACCTGCCTGTTCGATGTGCTGCATGATCGCGCCGATCACCACGTCGGTGCCGTCGCAAACCGCATCCACGTCCATTTCGATGGCGCAGTTAAGGAAGTGGTCCAGCAGCACAGGACTGTCGTTGGACACTTGAACCGCTTCACGCAGGTAGCGCTTGAGTTCTTCTTCTTCGTAGACGATTTCCATCGCCCGGCCGCCCAGTACGTAGGACGGACGCACCACCAGCGGGTAACCGATTTTCGCGGCAGCACGAATGGCTTCGTCTTCGCTGCGCACGGTGGCGTTTGGCGGCTGACGCAGGTTCAGGCGCTGGACCATCTGCTGGAAGCGCTCACGGTCTTCAGCGCGGTCGATTGCGTCAGGGCTGGTACCGATGATCGGCACACCAGCAGCTTCCAGGGCCCGAGCCAGTTTTAGCGGAGTCTGGCCGCCGTACTGGACGATCACGCCTTTTGGCTTCTCGACGCGGACAATTTCCAGCACGTCTTCCAGGGTCACCGGCTCGAAGTACAGGCGATCGGAGGTGTCGTAGTCGGTGGATACGGTTTCCGGGTTGCAGTTGACCATGATGGTCTCGTACCCGTCATCGCGCAGGGCCAGTGCCGCGTGTACGCAGCAGTAGTCGAACTCGATGCCTTGACCGATACGGTTAGGACCGCCGCCCAGAATCATGATCTTGTCGCGACCCGATGGTGCGGCTTCGCACTCTTCCTCGTAGGTCGAGTAGAGGTAAGCGGTGTCGGTGGCGAACTCGGCGGCGCAAGTGTCGACGCGCTTGTAGACCGGGAACACTTCAAGCTTATGGCGATGGGCACGCAGGCTCTTCTCGGTCACACCCAGCAACTTGGCCAGGCGTTGATCGGAGAAACCCTTGCGCTTGAGGCGGAACATCATGTCGCGGTCGATGCTGGTCAGACCCAGGGTCTTGACCTTCTCTTCGTCCTTGATCAGATCTTCCATCTGCACCAGGAACCAAGGATCGATCATGGTCATGCCGAAGATGTCTTCAACGCTCATGCCGGCGCGCATTGCGTCAGCCACGTACCAGATACGCTCGGCGCCCGGCACGGTCAGCTCGCGCTTGAGTACGCTCATGCTTTCCGGATTGCTCAGGTCGAGCTTCTCGTCCAGACCGCAAACACCGACTTCCAGACCGCGCAGAGCTTTCTGCAGGGATTCCTGGAAGGTCCGACCGATGGCCATGACTTCGCCAACCGACTTCATTTGAGTGGTCAGGCGGGCGTCGGCTTTCGGGAATTTTTCGAAGGCGAAGCGTGGCAGCTTGGTCACGACGTAGTCGATGGACGGTTCGAAAGACGCCGGGGTTTTACCGCCAGTGATGTCGTTCGACAGCTCATCCAGGGTGTAACCCACAGCCAGCTTGGCCGCGACCTTGGCAATCGGGAAACCGGTTGCTTTCGAAGCCAGCGCCGAGGAACGGGATACCCGCGGGTTCATCTCGATGACCACCATGCGACCGGTGTTCGGGCAGATGCCGAACTGGACGTTGGAGCCGCCGGTTTCCACGCCGATCTCGCGCAGTACCGCCAGGGAGGCGTTACGCAGGATCTGGTATTCCTTGTCGGTCAGGGTCTGTGCCGGAGCCACCGTGATCGAGTCACCAGTGTGCACGCCCATCGGGTCGAAGTTTTCGATCGAGCAGACGATGATGCAGTTGTCCTTCTTATCGCGGACAACCTCCATTTCGTACTCTTTCCAGCCAATCAGCGATTCGTCGATCAGCAGCTCTTTGGTCGGCGACAAGTCCAGACCGCGGGCGCAGATTTCTTCGAATTCTTCACGGTTGTAAGCGATACCGCCACCGGTGCCGCCCATGGTGAAGGACGGACGGATGATGCACGGGAAGCCGAGCTTCTCGAGGACCGCGTTGGCCTCTTCCATGCTGTGGGCGATGCCGGAACGCGGGCAAGCCAGGCCGATGGATTTCATCGCCTTGTCGAAGCGCGAGCGGTCTTCAGCCTTGTCGATGGTGTCAGCGTTGGCGCCGATCATCTCTACGCCGAACTTCTCCAGAATGCCTTCGCGCTCCAGGTCCAGGGCGCAGTTCAGAGCGGTCTGGCCACCCATGGTCGGCAGCAGCGCGTCCGGACGCTCTTTCTCGATGATCTTGGCAACAGTCTGCCACTTGATCGGTTCGATGTAGGTGGCGTCGGCCATGGCCGGGTCGGTCATGATGGTGGCCGGGTTGGAGTTCACCAGGATGACGCGGTAACCCTCTTCGCGCAGGGCTTTGCAAGCCTGGGCGCCGGAGTAGTCGAATTCGCAAGCCTGGCCGATCACGATCGGGCCAGCACCAAGAATCAGGATGCTTTTAATGTCTGTACGTTTTGGCATGGGTAGTCACTCAAATCCGCAGGTCCGACGGCAATTCCCAAGGAGAAGCCGTCTTGATCAATCTCTGAAGCCCTTCAGGGGCCGCCGGGTTACCGGGGCCACCCTCAGGGACTTCTCGCTACATGCTCAAGCCCGGCGATTAACGTCGCTTGGCCATCTCGTTGATGAAGCGATCGAACAGCGGCGCCACATCGTTCGGACCAGGGCTGGCTTCAGGGTGACCCTGGAAGCTGAACGCGCTCTTGTCGGTACGCTCGATGCCTTGCAGGGTGCCGTCGAACAGCGATTTGTGGATCGCCCGAACGTTGCCTGGCAGGGTCGCTTCGTCTACCGCAAAACCGTGGTTCTGGCTGGTGATCATGACGACACCGGAATCCAGATCCTGAACCGGGTGGTTGGCACCGTGGTGACCGTGGCCCATTTTCAGGGTCTTGGCGCCAGAGGCCAGAGCCAGCAGTTGGTGCCCGAGGCAGATGCCGAACACCGGGATATCGGTTTCCAGCACGTCTTTAATGGCCTGGATCGCGTAGTCGCATGGCTCAGGGTCACCCGGGCCGTTGGACAGGAACACACCGTCCGGCTTCAGAGCCAGAACGTCAGCAGCCGGCGTTTGAGCTGGCACCACGGTCACGCGGCAACCGCGCTCGACCAGCATGCGCAGAATGTTGACCTTGACGCCGTAGTCGTAGGCAACCACGTGGTACGGCAGATCGGAAGCGTCGAGGGTCGCGTGGCTGTCGGTTTTCAGATCCCAGACAGTCGAGCGCCATTCGTACTGCTTTTTGGTGCTGACGACTTTCGCCAGATCCATGCCCTTCAGGCCCGGGAAGCCGCGCGCCGCTGCGATCGCAGCCTCGTCGGAGATGTTGTCGCCAGCCATGATGCAGCCGTTCTGCGCGCCTTTTTCACGCAGGATGCGTGTCAGGCGGCGGGTGTCGATACCGGCGATTGCCACAACATTGTTGGCTTTCAGGTAGTCGGACAGGGACATCGTGTTACGCCAGTTGCTCGCAACCAGTGGCAGGTCACGAATCACCAGACCTGCAGACCAGACGCGGTCGGACTCGGCGTCTTCCGGCGTGGTGCCGGTGTTGCCGATGTGCGGGTAAGTCAGGGTAACGATCTGTTGGGCGTAGGAAGGATCGGTAAGGATTTCCTGATAGCCGGTCATGGCGGTGTTAAACACCACCTCACCAACGGTTTGACCGTCGGCTCCAATGGCTTCGCCGCGAAAAATGCTGCCATCAACAAGGGCGAGTATGGCTGGCTTAGTCAAGAAGACCTCCCGTAAATAAAGCCTGAAAGGGCGATCGCAGGTTGTAAAAAAGCGGAGTGACGTATGGACACGTCACCCCGCTTCTTCACTGAATTATTCTGCGCGCTTTTAGTGGACACACTAAAGCTGTAGCTTACAGAAAAAGGCTTTTTGGGTCTACCGCCAATGAGCCTAAAAGGCCGAGGAATGCGACAGGACGTCGCTTGGCAGGATAAATCGGGCTCAAACGCTGTGTTTGAACCCGATTTCGGGGCCATCTTAACGCAGGTCGAGCACGTCTTGCATGTCGTAAAGACCCGGCTCACGACCATCCAGCCACAATGCGGCACGCACCGCACCCTTGGCGAAGGTCATGCGACTGGACGCTTTGTGGGTAATCTCCAGTCGCTCGCCCTCACAGGCGAACAGCACCGTATGATCGCCGACCACATCACCACCGCGAACCGTGGCGAAGCCAATGGTTTCACGCTCGCGCACACCGGTGTGGCCTTCACGCCCATAGACCGCAACTTTCTGCAGATCACGATCCAGTGCACTGGCGATCACTTCGCCCATGCGCAAAGCCGTACCTGAAGGCGCATCGATCTTGTGCCGATGATGGGCTTCGATGATTTCGATATCAGCATCATCGCCCAGCACGCGAGCCGCCATATCGAGCAACTTCAACGACAGGTTCACGCCAACACTGAAATTGGCTGCGAAGACAATTGGAATGTCCTTGCCCGCCTCGGCCAGCAACTGCTTTTGCGCGGCGTCCAGCCCCGTAGTGCCGATGACCATGGCCCTGCCCACCTTGCGGCAGAACGCCAGGTTTTTCAGCATGACCTCCGGGAGCGTGAAGTCGATCAATACGTCGAACTCAGCCACCACCGCTTCCAGGTTACCGGACAACGGCACACCGATACGCCCCAGCGCGGCCAGCTCACCGGCATCCACCCCTATCAGTGTGCTGCCGGGGCGTACGATTGCCGCCGTCAGCCCCGCGAGCGGTGCACGTTGCTGCACCGCTTCGATAAGGTTCTTGCCCATGCGCCCGGCAGCGCCCATCACAGCTATACGTCGCATGCCCGACTCCTTACAGATCGCCGAAGAAGCGCTTCACGCCTTCGAACCAACCGGTAGTTTTCGGCGAGTGGCTGTTGTCGTCCGCCAGGGAACTGCGGAACTCTTCCAGCAACTCACGCTGACGACGCCCCAGATTGACCGGAGTCTCGACCACCACGCTGCACATCAGGTCGCCCGCGCCACCGCCACGAACCGGTGCAACGCCCTTGCCACGCACCCGGAACTGCTTGCCGGTTTGTGTGCCCTCGGGAATTTTCAGCTTGACCCGACCATCAAGGGTCGGAATCTCCAGCTCACCGCCCAACGCCGCATCAACGAAGCTGATAGGTACTTCGCAAAACAGATGCTTGCCGTCACGCTGGAAGATCGCGTGCTCGCGCACGTTGATCACCACGTACAGGTCGCCAGTCGGCCCGCCCTGAGTACCCGCCTCGCCCTCGCCAGACAGACGAATACGGTCGCCGGTATCGACGCCAGCCGGTACTTTCACCGACAGGGTCTTGTACTCTTCGACGCGACCTTCGCCATTGCAGGAGTTGCACGGATCGGAAATGATCTTGCCCTGACCATGGCAACGCGGGCAGGTTTGCTGCACCGAGAAGAAGCCTTGCTGCATGCGCACCTGACCGATACCACCGCAGGTCGGGCACGTGACCGGCGCAGAACCTTTCTTGGCGCCCGAACCGTCGCATGGCTTGCAGTTGACCAGTGTCGGAACACGGATATTCACGGTCGTGCCGCGCACCGCCTCTTCCAGGCTCAGCTCCAGGGTGTAACGCAGATCGCTGCCGCGCTGAGCGCCGCCACGGGAGCCGCCGCGACCACCACCGAAGAAGTCACTGAACACATCGCCGAAGATATCGGAGAAGTTCTGACCACCAAAACCAGCACCGCCACCGCCCATGCTTGAGTCGACACCCGCATGACCATACTGGTCATACGCTGCGCGCTTGCTGGAATCGGACAGCACTTCGTAGGCCTCGTTGGCCTCCTTGAATTTCTCTTCCGACGCCTTGTCGTCAGGATTACGGTCCGGGTGATGCTTCATCGCCAAGCGACGGTAGGCCTTTTTCAGGTCCGTTTCGCTCGTGCCACGCTCAACACCCAATACTTCGTAATAGTCACGCTTTGCCATAAGTCTTTGCACTCTTAAGGACGTTCGGCAAACCCCTCCTGAGCTTCGCCAAACTCGTTGAGCCCCAATACAGGCCCGGACCCAACTCACGTCAATTCAACGATCCTGGTCTTTGATTCGATGCGGTACCTGTGGATCGGAAAGCAGGAGCATCCCCGTCCGCACCGCCAGCATTCGAACGCTGTCGCATGCTGTAAAAATTCGTCTACTCCAGACACGCCAACGCGGGAGCAAGCTCCCGCGCGGCGACATCCTACCAGTCACCGCACAAAGGCAGTCAACCGGCCGACCAACAACTTACTTGTGTTCTTTGACTTCTTCGAACTCAGCGTCGACAACGTCGTCAGCCTTTTCAGCTTTTTCAGCGTGCGGTGCCGCACCTTCAGCTGGCTGGGCCTGTTCGGCGTACATCTTCTGCGCCACTGGAGCGGAGACTTTCGACAGCTCTTCAACCTTGGCTTCAATGGCAGCCTTGTCGTCGCCCTTGATAGCGGCTTCCAGGGCAACCACAGCAGCTTCGATTGCAGTCTTCTCTTCAGCAGTCACTTTTTCACCAGCGTCCGTGACCATTTTGCGCGTCGAGTGAACCAGCGCGTCGCCCTGGTTGCGGGCAGTAGCCAGCTCTTCGAACTTGCGATCTTCGTCGGCGTTGGTTTCAGCATCACGAATCATCTGCTGAATTTCTTCCTCGGACAGACCGGAGTTGGCCTTGATCACGATCGACTGAGTCTTGCCGGTGGCCTTGTCTTTGGCGCCTACGTGCAGGATGCCGTTGGCATCGATGTCGAAGGTCACTTCAATTTGTGGCACGCCACGCGGTGCTGGCGGGATATCGGCCAGGTCGAACTTGCCCAGGGACTTGTTCTGTGCAGCTTGCTTACGCTCGCCTTGCAGCACGTGAATAGTCACTGCGCCCTGGTTGTCATCGGCAGTCGAGAACACTTGCGATTTCTTGGTAGGAATCGTGGTGTTTTTCTCGATCAGCGCAGTCATCACGCCACCCATGGTTTCGATACCCAGAGTCAGCGGGCTGACGTCGAGCAGCAGAACGTCTTTCACGTCACCGGCCAATACCGCGCCCTGGATAGCAGCACCCATGGCAACCGCTTCGTCCGGGTTCACGTCTTTACGGGCTTCTTTACCGAAGAAATCGGTAACAGCCTTCTGAACCAGAGGCATACGGGTCTGACCGCCGACCAGGATCACGTCGTTGATCGCGCCAACGTCGATACCCGAATCTTTCAGGGCAATGCGGCAAGGCTCGATGGTGCGTTGAACCAGGTCTTCAACCAGCGCTTCCAGCTTGGCGCGGGAGATTTTCACGTTCAAGTGCTTAGGACCGGTCGCATCTGCAGTGATGTACGGCAGGTTAACGTCGGTCTGCAGGCTCGAAGACAACTCGATCTTGGCTTTCTCAGCGGCTTCTTTCAGACGCTGCATGGCCAGCGGGTCACCCTTGAGGTTCATGCCGCTTTCTTTCTTGAATTCGTCAACGAGGTAGTCGATCAGACGAATGTCGAAGTCTTCACCGCCGAGGAAGGTGTCACCGTTGGTGGCCAACACTTCGAACTGGTGCTCACCATCGACTTCGGCGATTTCGATCACAGACACGTCGAAAGTACCGCCACCCAGGTCATAAACGATCACGGTGTGATCGCCCTTGGCCTTGTCCATACCGTAGGCCAGAGCGGCTGCGGTTGGTTCGTTGATGATGCGTTTTACGTCCAGGCCAGCAATACGGCCGGCGTCTTTGGTCGCCTGACGCTGGCTGTCGTTGAAGTAGGCCGGAACAGTGATGACCGCTTCAGTCACTGCCTCGCCGAGGTAGTCTTCGGCGGTTTTCTTCATTTTTTTCAGAATTTCAGCCGAGATCTGTGGCGGCGACATTTTCTGGCCGTTCACTTCAACCCAAGCGTCGCCATTGTCAGCCTTGGCGATTTTGTAAGGGACCATCTTGATGTCTTTCTGTACGACTTCTTCGTCGAACTTACGACCGATCAGACGCTTCACCGCATACAGGGTGTTATGCGGATTGGTCACAGCCTGACGCTTGGCCGACTGCCCCACCAGGATCTCGCCATCGTTGGCATAAGCGATGATCGACGGCGTAGTACGCGCGCCTTCAGCGTTTTCGATAACTTTGGCTACGCCGTTTTCCAGCACGGAGACGCAGGAGTTGGTAGTCCCCAGGTCGATACCGATAATTTTGCCCATGTTCACTCTCCCGAAACTTTGGATTTGGTTGCCGCAGCAGTGGTGGCTAACCGCGGTAGCACTTAAACGCTTGACTTCTAAATGGGGGCCTTACGGCGAATTTCAAGCCTGCTCGTCAATCGAAGGCGAAACCGGCGCCGGAGCCTTGCTGACCACGACCATGGCCGGGCGCAGCAGGCGACCGTTGAGCATGTAACCCTTCTGGAACACCTTGAGCACGCTGTTAGGCTCGACGTCGGCACTTTCCTGCATGGCCATCGCCTGATGGTGCGCAGCGTTGAACGGCTCACCCTCAGGGTCGATCGCTTCCAGCTGATAACGCTTCAGGGTGTCCTGGAACATTTTCAGGGTCAGCTGGATGCCTTCACGCATAGGACGAATGCTTTCGTCGTCCGGGTTGGACAGCTCAAGACCACGCTCCAGGCTGTCGACGATCGGCAGCAGGTCGTTGGCGAACTTCTCCAACGCGAATTTGTGAGCTTTTTCTACATCCTGCTCGGCGCGACGGCGGACGTTCTGCAGATCGGCAGCAACACGCAAAGACTGATCCTGCGCGCCAGCCAGTTGCTCTTCGAGCACTTGTACACGAGCCACCAGGTCTTCACCCGATGCTTCGGGAGCCTGATTGGCGCCTGGATTTTGCGTATCCAGCGTCTGTTCGTCAGCCATAGATTTCTCCTTTCAAAATCGTGCGCGAACTCGACTCGCGCTTCTGCCCCGGTATATGGGGTCGCAAATTCCAGGTTCAAGGGCTGTCGGAGCGCTGAACGTCATTACCCTTACAAAACGACCGATTTAATATTCCAGCGGTTTTAAAAAAATCCATTTGCCAAGCAAATCGAGCTAAACACGGGCATTGTCAGCCAGAAACAAAACACTGTATAAATAACCAGACCTAAAGCCTGGGAGCGGCCTCTATGCTGGTGCACCTGTCCGTACATAACTACGCCATCGTTGAACATCTCGATCTGGAACTCGATCGCGGGATGAGCGTGATCACAGGAGAAACCGGCGCCGGCAAGTCGATCATGCTCGACGCCCTGGGCCTGACCCTTGGTGATCGCGCCGACAGCGGCGTGGTTCGCCCAGGCGCCGAGAAGGCCGACATCCTGGCCACGTTCGATCTCGCTGATATCCCGGAAGCCAGTGCCTGGCTGGCCGAACGCGATCTCGATACCGACGGCCCGTGCATCCTGCGCAGGGTGATTACCGCCGAAGGCCGCTCGCGCGGCTACATCAATGGCAGCCCCTGCCCGCTTGGCGACCTTAAAGCCCTCGGCGAACTGCTGATCGATATCCACAGCCAGCATGAACACCAATCGTTACTGAAAACCGACACGCACCGCCGGCTGCTCGACGAATACGCCGGCGCCACGGATCTCGCCCGCCAGGTACAACTGGCCGCCCAGCGCTGGCGCCAGACTCGCCAGGAGCTGGAGCGCCTCTCCAACTCCGGCGACGAGCAGCGTGCTCGCCACCAATTGCTCAGCTATCAACTCGAAGAACTGGAAAACCTCGGTCTCGGCGAGAGTGAGCTGGAGCAGCTGGAGCAGGAACACAAAAACCTGACCAACGCCGAAACCCTGCTGGGGATTTGCCGACAAGTGGTTGAGCAGTGTAGCGAAAGCGATTCCGGCAATGTACTGAACGCCCTGACAGCCAGCCTCAATCGCCTGTCGAGCGTGAACAATTCGGTCGGTGCCCTGGGTGAAGCAACCAACCTGCTGACCAGCGCACAGATTCAGGTAGAAGAAGCCGTTGGCGAACTGAACCGCTTCCTCGACCATTTCGATGCCGATCCGGCACGCCTCCAGCAACTCGAAGAACGCCTGGATTCGATCTACACCCTGGCGCGCAAACACCGGATTCAGCCCACCGAAGTCGCAGAACTTCAGCAAAGGCTGCTGGACGAAATCGAAACACTGAATGCCAACGACGAATCCATCGAACGACTGAGCGAAGAGCTGGGTGCATTCGCCCGGCACTACCAGGAAAAAGCCCGGGAGCTGAGCGATCTGCGTCATCAGGCCTCGACCAGCCTGGCCAATGCCGTCGAACAGGAAATTCAACGCCTGGGCATGCCTGGCGGCCGCTTCACTATTGAACTACGCCCCAACACCAGCACCGAACTGCTGCCTAACGGCCTTGAACAGGTGGAACTACTGGTCAGCGCCAACCCGGGGCAACCGCTCAAGGCCTTGGCCAAAGTCGCATCGGGTGGTGAGCTGTCACGAATCAGCCTGGCCATCCAGGTGATCACCGCACAAACCTCGCGAGTGCCAACACTGGTGTTTGACGAAGTGGACGTCGGCATTGGCGGGCCAACGGCAGAAATTGTCGGCCAGCTCTTGCGCCGACTCGGGGAGCGCGGACAGGTGCTGACCGTCACTCACTTGCCGCAAGTAGCCTCCCAGGGCCATCAGCATTTATTTGTCCACAAGGTGCGCGGTGACGATGCCACGCACACTGCCGTGTCCAAGCTGAGCAAAAATGAACGAATTGAAGAAGTGGCGCGAATGCTGGGAGGGATCGACCTGACCAAGGAGTCCCTGGCCCATGCAAAGAAAATGGTCGTGACGGCAAAAATTTAAAGTCACCAGACAGCACGAAGGCGACCCTTGGGTCGCCTTCGCTCGTATCGCGGACCAGAAATCCGCGCGACATGCTTACTTTTTCTTGCGTACGTACAGCACCAGGTTGTGATCCACCAACTCGAAGCCGTGCTTCTCGACGATCGCCTTCTGAAGCTTTTCGATTTCTTCCTCGAAGAACTCGATCACCTCACCGTTCTCCACGTTAACCATATGGTCGTGGTGACCGCCGTCAGCCAGCTCGAAAACCGCGTGGCCGCCATCGAAATTGTGACGGACCACCAGACCAGCCGCTTCGAATTGGGTCAGTACACGGTAAACCGTGGCCAGACCGACATCCTCGCCAGCTTCCATCAGCGCCTTGTAAACATCTTCAGCACTCATGTGACGTTGCTCGGCGGAATCGAGCATTTGCAGAATTTTGACCCGTGGCAGGGTCACTTTGAGGCCGGCTTTGCGTAGTTCGCTATTTTCAACCATGGTCAGCTTTCTCGCGATGCTGCTTCGCAGCTACTCTTAATGCGGGTATGATCGGCGTTTACGTTGTCCCAGCCAAGATAGTGGAAGTCGCCCACCGATGCAAAACACCAAGCTCTTGCTAACCAGTTTCACCTTTGTGGGACTGCTCGCACTCGCCGGTTGTTCATTCCCCGGGGTTTACAAAATCGACATCCAGCAGGGCAATGTCGTCACGCAGGACATGATAGACCAGTTACGCCCGGGAATGACCCGTCGGCAAGTACGGTTTATCATGGGCAACCCTCTGCTGACCGACACGTTCCATGCCGATCGCTGGGATTACTTGTATAGCCTGCAGCCAGGCGGCGGTGAACGCCAACAGGAACGCATCAGCGTTATCTTCAACCCTAACGACCAGCTTGTCAGCCTGTCGGGCGATTTCATGCCTGGTGTGAGCCGTGACGAAGCGATTCTCGGCAAGAACAGCGGCACCACCGTCGCCGCCCCAGCTGAAAACGCCGAGAAGCCGAAACCAGAGAAACCGGTAAAACCGGGGTCGCTGCTGGACCAGATCCAGAAGGACGTCGACAACGTCGAAACCGTTCCGGTCCCGACGCCAACACCGCTGGACACTTCACCGCAATAAATTGCGACACAACAAAAAGCCCGGCACGCCGGGCTTTTTGTTGCCTGTCATTTGGGAAATCTACTGATCCCGAGCCTTGGCCTGCGCCGCAGCCTTGGCCGCACGTAACCGACGAACCTCTTTTGGATCCGCCAGCAACGCTCGATAAATCTCGATGCGGTCACCCGCCTGAACCTGACGATTCTCAGGGTCGACAATCACCTTGCCGAAAATCCCCACGGGGCACGTCGCCAGGTCCAGTTCGGGGAATTGCTCGGCGATGCCTGATTCAGCCAGTGCCGCTCGTATAGTAGTGCCCACGGGCACCACTACCTTGAGCAACACCTGGCGGTCGACGGCGGCATACACCACCTCGACGTCAATCACCGGCTTAACCATGCAACTGCTTGGCGCGCTGACAGAACGCGTCCACCAGCGTGTTCGCCGCCTGATTGAACAACGGCCCCAGGGTCGCCCGAACAATCGGCCCGGCATAATCGAACGACAGGTCCAGGCTGATCTTGCAGGCTTTCTCGCCCAATGCCTTGAACACCCAAACACCATGCAACTGATTGAACGGCCCCTCTTCGAGGTGCATCTCGATCGAAGACCCGGCTACCAGTGTATTGCGCGTCACAAAGTGCTGGCTTAACCCGCCCTTGGCCACACCTACGCTTGCACGCATGTGCACGGCAGAGCTTTCCAGCACTTGCGCCTCGGAACACCAAGGCAAAAATTCCGGATAGCGCGCCACGTCATTGACCAGGTCATAGAGCGCTTGCGCCGGATACGGCAATAGAGCCGAACGTTGAATATGTGTCGTCATGTCAGCGTCACTTCCACAGCTGGGCGGCAAACACTACAAGAATGCCGATTGGCGCCACATAGCGCATCAAGAACAATGTCAGGGCAAACAACACCGGGCTGCGCATCGACAGTTCGTCGCGCACCGCTTCACGGCCCATCACCCAACCTGCAAACACCACAAAGCACAAACCACCGAGCGGCAACATGATCCGCGAGGTGAAGAAATCGATCACGCCAAAGAAATCCAGACCATTTTGCGCTCCCCACTGGTAGAGGTGAAACGCACCGCCATCATTCACGAAAAACTTGGCCTGCTTCCATATATTGAAGGAAAACACCGTTCCCAAACCAACAAACCAGCAACTGAATGCCAGCCAGAACGTCACCCAGCCACGACGGATGTTGGTCCGCTCAACCAGGTAGGCCACCATCGGCTCCAACAAGGAAATCGCCGAACTCCAGGCCGCAATCGCCACCAGCACGAAAAACACCACACCCATCAACTGGCCGAATGCGACGTTACCAAAGGCAAATGGCAGACTGACAAACATCAATCCCGGCCCTTCGCTTGGGTTCAAACCGGCAGCAAACACAATCGGAAACAGCGCCAGGCCGGCCAGCAGCGAAACAAAGGTGTCCAGTAACGCAACGCCGACGATGGTCCCGGAAATCGACGAATGCTTAGGCATATAAGCACCGTAGATCATGATCGAACCCACACCGACGCTCAGGGAAAAAAACGCATGCCCCATGGCCGGCAGCAAGCCGTCCAGCAACTTGTCCGGGTTGAAGTCGAACATGAAATGCACGCCTTCCATGAAGTGCCCGGTGGTCAGGCTATAGCCCAACAGAATCACCAGCATCACGAACAGCAACGGCATCATGATCCGCAGGCTGCGCTCAAGCCCCGCGACGACGCCTTTGGCGATAACGAACGCCGACAGCAACATGAAGAGGGTGTGCCACAACGTCAGACGCCAAGGGTCGGCGATCACCCCACCAAAATAGGCGCCAACCTGATCGGCCGTCACGCCCTGGAAGTCACCGCGGCCCATGTCGATGATGTAATCCAGCGACCAGCCGCCCACCACACTATAGAAAGACAGGATCAACAGTGCCGTGATCATCCCGGCAAACGCCCCCCAGGACCATTTCGCCGAATGCCCGGCTTCAAGCGCCAGCACCTTCAAGGCATTTGCCGGACTTTGCCGGGCACGACGACCGATCAGGGTTTCGGCCAGCATCACCGGCACGCCGATCAGCGCAATACACGCCAGAAACACCAACACAAACGCGCCGCCGCCATAGACGCCGACCATGTAGGGGAACTTCCAGATACTACCCAACCCCACGGCTGAACCGGTCGCAGCGAGTATGAAAACCCAACGGCTAGCCCAACTACCGTGGACTGAAACCTTGTCTGACGACATCCTGAACACGCCCAACCGATCAAAAAAGAGGGCGCATTGTCCGGGATTCACTCAATGCGCTCAAGCACGCAGGTTCACCGTAGCCGACTCGCGCGCAACTCCCTATAATGCCGCCCCTATGGCTAAACAGAAGAAACACCCCGAAGGGACCATCGCGCAGAATAAAAAGGCGCGACACGATTACTTCATCGAACACCGGTTCGAGGCTGGCATGGTCCTGGCCGGCTGGGAAGTAAAGAGTCTGCGTGCAGGCAAGGCACAACTGGTCGACAGTTATGTGCTGCTCAAGGATGGCGAAGCGTGGCTGCTCGGCAGTCATATCACTCCGCTGACCACCGCCAGCACCCACGTCATCGCCGACCCGACGCGCACGCGCAAGCTGCTGCTCAACCAGCGCGAGCTGGAGAAGCTGTTTGCCGCCGTGCAACAGAAGGGTTACGCCTGCGTCTGCCTGTCGTTGTACTGGAGCAAGCACTTGATCAAGTGCGAGATCGCTCTGGGCAAGGGCAAGAAGGAATACGACAAGCGTGATACCGAGCGCGAACGCGATGCCGGTCGCGAGTTGCAACGAGCGGTGCGGAACAAGGGCAAGGAAGATTAATTTTCCCGCTGCTTGAAACCGCCTTCGCGAGCAAGCTCGCTCCCACACGATCTATAGATGCCGACATTTATGTGGCAGACCTGGAACCTGTGGGAGCGAGCTTGCTCGCGAAGACAATCGCACAAGCGATAAAGATTTAACTGACAAACCCCAACCTACATCCCCTTGCGCCGCTCCGCCCGAGCCATGCGCTGCATTTCCTGACGCACCTCTTCGAGCACTTCCTGCACATACAAAATGTGTCGACTGGAAACTTCTCGCGCCTGCTCTGCATGCCCTTCGATAATCGCCTGATACAACTCCCGGTGCTGGCTGATCAGCATGTCGCGGGTTTCGGCGCGCTGCTTGTACATGCCACCGATGTTGGTCACTACGTTGCGCTTGAGCAGATCGAACAGCCCGCGAATAGTATGCAACAGCACCGCGTTGTGACTGGCTTCGGCAATGGCCAGGTGAAAATTCGCATCCGCCGCGCCCTCTTCCGCACGACTCACCTGATCATGGCGCGCGTAGCAATCCTGCAACTCTTCGAATGCCGCAGTCAGTCGCTCACGGTCAACATCCGTCGCGCGCAATGCGGCGTAATAGGCGCATGACGCTTCCAGCGTATGGCGAAATTCCAGCAGATCACGCTGGGCTTCGGGGTTGCTTTCCAGCAAGTGCAGCAACGGATCGCTGAAGGTTGAGCCGAGCGATTCAACCACGTAGTTGCCGCCGCCCTGGCGGCTGACCAGCAGCCCCTTGGCCGCCAGTTTCTGGATCGCCTCACGCAATGAAGGACGCGACACACCGAACTGCTCCGCCAGGGCGCGCTCCGCCGGCAATCGCTCACCGGACTTCAGCGTGCCCTCAAGGATCATCCCCTCGAGCCGCTCGACAATATCGTCAGACAAACGGCGCTGACGAATCTGATCAAACCCCATAACTCATTCTCCACGATCCCGACGGCTCGCCGGGGTCTCTATTCTGGCCTATTGGCGTCGCGCCAGCACCTACCAGGCAGCGTTTGATCGAACAGATCAGATGATCTCTGCACCGCTCATTCGACGAAAGTTTCAGGGCGGCAAATTGACACACCACACCCAAGGCTTTTACCCTAGCCAACAGCGATTGTAAATTGGTATTACCAATTATCCAAGAACGCTGACCAGTGCCTGACCAACAACAATTAGGGGCCACCCCATATGCAAACCTGGCAACAGCTCTACAGCCCGCTCGGCAGCCTCGGCTTGTCCGCACTCGCGGCCGTTATCCCCATCGTATTTTTCTTCCTCGCTTTGGCCGTGTTTCGCCTCAAAGGACACGTCGCCGGGAGCATCACCCTGGCGCTGTCGATTCTGGTGGCGATCTTTGCCTTCCAGATGCCTGTCGACATGGCTTTCGCTGCTGCTGGCTATGGATTTGCCTACGGACTGTGGCCAATTGCCTGGATCATCGTGGCCGCGGTGTTCCTCTACAAACTGACGGTCAAGAGCGGCCAGTTCGAAGTGATCCGCAGCTCGGTGCTGTCGATTACCGACGACCAACGCCTGCAAGTGCTGCTGATCGGTTTCTGCTTCGGCGCATTCCTGGAAGGTGCCGCCGGATTCGGCGCACCGGTAGCGATTACCGCCGCGCTGCTGGTAGGACTGGGTTTCAACCCGCTGTACGCCGCCGGCCTGTGCCTGATTGCCAACACTGCGCCGGTAGCCTTCGGCGCACTGGGGATTCCGATCATCGTCGCCGGGCAAGTAACCGGCATCGATGCGTTCAAGATCGGCGCCATGGCGGGTCGCCAACTGCCACTGCTGTCAGTGTTCGTGCCGTTCTGGCTGGTGTTCATGATGGACGGCCTACGTGGCGTCAAGGAGACCTGGCCGGCAGCGTTGGTGGCGGGCTTGAGCTTTGCCGTGACCCAGTTCTTCACCTCGAACTTCATCGGCCCGGAGCTGCCGGACATTACCTCGGCACTGGTCAGCCTGGTTTCCCTGACCCTGTTCCTCAAGGTCTGGCAGCCCAAGCGCTCGTTCGCCGAAGCGACCGCCAGCGTCGGTGCCGCAACGGTAAGAAGCGCCGGAGGCTTCGGTCAACCGCGTACGACCCAGCCTTCGCCGTACAGCTTCGGCGAGATCTTCAAGGCCTGGTCGCCGTTCCTGATCCTCACCGCGCTGGTGACCATTTGGACCCTCAAGCCCTTCAAGGCAATGTTCGCCGCCGGCGGTTCGATGTACAGCTGGGTGTTCAACTTCGCTATCCCGCACCTGGACCAACTGGTGATCAAGACCGCCCCGATCGTAGCCGCCCCGACTGCCATTCCTGCGGTGTTCAAACTTGATCCGATTTCGGCGACCGGCACGGCGATTTTCTTCTCCGCACTGATCTCGATGCTGATCCTGAAGATCAACTTCAAAATTGGTCTGACCACATTGAAAGAGACCTTCTTTGAACTGCGCTGGCCTATTCTGTCGATCGGCATGGTGCTGGCCTTCGCCTTCGTCACCAACTATTCGGGCATGTCATCGACCATGGCGCTGGTACTGGCAGCCACCGGCGCGGCCTTCCCGTTCTTCTCGCCATTCCTCGGTTGGCTGGGCGTGTTTCTGACCGGCTCGGACACCTCGTCCAACGCGCTGTTCAGCTCGCTGCAAGCGACCACCGCACACCAGATCGGCGTCAACGACGTGCTGTTGGTGGCAGCGAACACCAGTGGTGGCGTGACCGGCAAGATGATCTCGCCACAATCGATCGCCGTGGCCTGCGCCGCGACTGGCCTGGTGGGCAAGGAATCCGACCTGTTCCGCTTCACCCTCAAGCACAGCCTATTCTTTGCCACTATCGTCGGCCTGATCACACTGGCCCAGGCCTACTGGTTTACCGGCATGCTGGTGCACTAAGACTACAAGCAACACAGAAAAAACCGACGCCGGGCTTTGCCCCTGGCGTCAGCGACTCACCACCCGGTCTGCAAGGCTGCTGAAAGCTTCCCGCTTTATAGTCAGCAGCCTCAGCGGACGGATAACCGGGCCCACCCGGAGACACGCCTGATGAGCGAGCTTTTTTACAACGCTGTGCCGAACGCGACCCGTGTCGCCCCGCCACTGCCTGAACCGCGCCAGTACCCCAGCAAGAAACCGCCGCAGGTCTACCTGTTCGGCACGTGTGTGGTCGACCTGTTTTATCCCGAAGCCGGGATGGACGCGATTCACCTGCTGGAACGCGAAGGTATTCGCGTGGAGTACCCGCAAGGGCAAAGCTGCTGCGGACAACCGGCCTACACCTCGGGTTACACCGAACAGGCCCGGACCGTAGCGCGCTCACAACTGGCGCTGTTTGCCGGGGATTATCCAGTGGTGGTGCCTTCGGGCTCCTGCGCAGGCATGCTGCGCGAACATTACGCCGACTTGTTCAAGGACGAGCCGGACACCTTGAAACAGGTTCAGGCCCTGGCGGCACGGACCTATGAGCTGGCCGAGTTTCTGCTGTTTGTCTGCAAGGTGCAGCTCAAGGACAGCGGCGAACCGGTCAAAGTGGCACTGCACACCTCGTGCTCGGCACGGCGGGAGATGAACACCCACTTGCATGGTCGCGAGTTGTTGTCGCATCTGAGCAACGTGAAGCGGGTCGACCACGATCACGAAAGTGAATGCTGTGGCTTTGGTGGGACATTCAGCGTCCGAATGCCAGACATTTCCGGAGCGATGGTCGCTGACAAGACCAAAGCCCTGAAGGAGTCCGGCGCACACACGGTGCTGAGTGCCGACTGCGGCTGCTTGATGAACATCAACGGCTCGCTGGAAAAGCAGAACGAAGCGTTACGCGGCCAGCATCTGGCGAGCTTCCTCTGGCAGCGTACCGGAGGTGCAAAATGAGCACTTCCACGCTGATTCCAACGGTGGCGGTTGAGGAAGATTTTCGCACCCGGGCTCACGAGGCGTTGGGTGACAAGCAACTGCGAAACAACTTTCGCAGTGCAATGGATTCACTGATGGCAAAACGGGCAGCGTCCTTCAGCGATGCCTTCGAGCGAGAACACTTACGCGCCCTGGGCAATGCTATTCGTGCCCGCGCGTTATCCAAGTTGCCCGACCTGCTCGAGCAACTGGAACAGAACCTGACCCGCAACGGTGTGACAGTGCACTGGGCGGAAACGGTGGACGAGGCCAATGGCATCGTCTTGTCGATCATCCGTGCTCACGAGGCGCGGCAAGTGATCAAGGGCAAATCGATGGTCAGCGAAGAGATGGAGATGAACCATGTCCTCGCTGAACAAGGCGTTGAATGCCTTGAGTCGGACATGGGCGAGTTCATCGTCCAGCTCGACCACGAGAAGCCTTCACACATTATTATGCCGGCGATCCACAAGAATGCCGGTCAGGTCGCGTCCTTGTTCCACGACAAACTTGGCGTGGAATACACCAAGGACGTTGACCAACTTATTCAGATCGGTCGCAAGGTCTTGCGGCAGAAATTCTTCGAAGCGGACATCGGCGTCTCCGGTGTCAACTTCGCCGTGGCCGAAACCGGCACCCTGCTGCTGGTGGAAAACGAAGGCAACGGCCGCATGTCGACTACCGTGCCGCCGGTACACATCGCGGTCACCGGAATCGAGAAAGTCGTCGAAAACCTGCGCGACGTTGTGCCGCTACTCTCATTGCTGACTCGCTCGGCCCTCGGTCAGCCAATCACCACTTACGTCAACATGATCTCCGGCCCGCGCAAGGAGCATGAACTCGACGGCCCGCAAGAAGTGCACCTGGTTTTGCTCGACAACGGGCGCAGCCAGGCCTTTGCCGACAGCGAACTACGCCAGACCCTGAACTGCATCCGCTGCGGCGCCTGCATGAACCATTGCCCGGTCTACACGCGCATCGGTGGCCATGCCTATGGCGAGGTTTACCCAGGCCCGATCGGCAAGATCATCACGCCGCACATGGTTGGCCTGGCGAAAGTCCCGGACCACCCGAGCGCCTCGTCGCTGTGCGGTGCCTGCGGTGAAGTCTGCCCGGTAAAAATTCCGATCCCGGCATTGCTGCGCCGCCTACGCGAAGAAAACGTCAAAGCTCCAGACAGCCCTCATCAAGTGATGCGCGGCCAAGGCAGCAAGTACTCGCGCAAAGAACGCTTCATCTGGAACGCCTGGGCCAAGCTCAATAGCTCACCGACGCTGTATCGGCTGTTTGGTTTCTTCGCCACTCGCCTGCGCGCCCTCACGCCAAACAACATTGGCCCGTGGACACAAAACCACAGCGCACCGAAACCCGCCGCTCGCTCACTGCATGACATGGCCCGCGAGCATCTGGCCAAACAGGGAGACCGTTGATGAGCGCCAAGCAAAATATCCTCGCCAAACTGCGCAATAGTCTGACCGGCACCACGCCTGTGCCTGACAACTTCGACGAAGCACTGGTGACCGAGCCTTACACTTACACGCCAGAGCAACGCATCCCACAACTGCGCAAACTGATGGAAGCGGTGCACACCGAAATCCATCTGACCAGCGAGCAAGGCTGGCCGGAGTTGCTCGCGCAATTGCTGCGCGATCGTCAATTGCCGAGCCTGCTGATCGCGCCAACTACGCCGCACGGTCAACGTGTCACGCAGCATTGGGCGAATACCCCTGACCTGCCCACACTGAAAGCCTACGACCGTCCGGTAGAAGAATGGAAAGCCGAGCTGTTCAACGACACCCCGGCCAGCCTGACCACCACCCTCGGCGCGATCGCCGCCACCGGCAGCCTGATCATCTGGCCGACCCGCGAAGAACCACGGCTGATGAGCCTGGTACCGCCAGTGCATTTCGCCCTGCTCAAGGCCAGTGAAATTCGCGACAACTTCTATCAGGTCCAGCAAGAGTTCAAGTGGGCCCAAGGCATGCCGACCAACGCCTTGCTGGTCTCCGGCCCGTCGAAAACCGCCGACATCGAGCAAGTCCTGGCTTACGGCGCCCACGGCCCGAAAGACCTGGTGGTGCTGATCCTGGAGGACCAATGAGTCTACCGGCGGCTTTCCTGCGTGATGCGCAGCAACTGATTCCACAGGACCGGCGTTTCGACGATCCGCTGTCGACCCTGGCCTTCGGCACCGACGCGAGCTTCTATCGGCTGATCCCGAAACTGGTGATCCGCGTCGAGTCTGAAGACGAAGTGGTTGCCCTGCTGAAACTGGCCCAGCGTGACCGGGTCCCGGTGACCTTCCGCGCCGCTGGTACCAGTCTCTCCGGTCAGGCTATCAGCGACTCGGTGCTGATCGTCCTTGGCGACAACTGGAACGGTCGCGAGATCCGCCGTCAGGGCACACAGATCCGCCTGCAACCGGGTGTGATCGGCGCACAGGCGAACGCCTGGCTGGCACCGTTTGGCCGCAAGATCGGCCCCGATCCGGCGTCAATCAATGCCTGCAAAATCGGCGGCATCGTCGCCAACAACGCCAGCGGCATGTGCTGCGGCACTGCGCAAAATACCTACCACACACTGGCCGGCATTCGCCTGGTACTGGCCGATGGCAGCCGCCTCGACACCGAGGACGCCGCCAGTGTCGCGGCTTTTCGCAACAGTCATGCTGAGTTGCTGGAACGTCTGGCGACACTCGGCCGCGAGACCCGCGCCAATAGCGAATTGGCCACAAGGATTCGCCACAAATACCGTCTGAAAAATACCACCGGCCTGTCGCTCAATGCCCTGGTGGATTTCGACGAGCCTGTGGATATCTTGAGCCACTTGCTGGTGGGCTCCGAAGGCACGCTGGGGTTTATCAGCGCGGTGACCTACGACACGGTGATCGACCATCCGAACAAAGCCTCGGCGCTGATCGTCTTCCCGGATGTCGAAACCTGCTGCAATGCCGTGACCGTGCTGAAAAGCCAACCGGTGTCGGCCGTGGAACTGCTCGACCGCCGCAGCCTGCGCTCGGTGCAGGACAAACCCGGAATGCCGGCCTTCGTCCAACAACTATCGGCCAACGCCTGCGCCTTGCTGATTGAATCACGCGCTGCATCAACTGCGTTGTTGCACGAACAACTGGCGCAGATCATGAATTCACTGGTCGCGTTCCCGGTGGAGAAACAGGTCGACTTCACGCAAGACCCGGCAGAAAACGCCAAGCTGTGGGCGATCCGCAAAGACACCTTCCCTGCCGTCGGTGCGGTGCGCAAAACCGGCACCACGGTGATCATCGAAGACGTGACCTTCCCGGTGGAGCAACTGGCGGCAGGTGTGAACCGTTTGATCGAGCTGTTCGACAAACATCACTACGACGAAGCGATCCTTTTCGGTCATGCATTGGAAGGCAATCTGCACTTCGTCTTCACCCAAGGCTTCAACAGCGCGGAAGAAGTCGCACGCTATCAGGCGTTCATGGACGACGTGGCGCAACTGGTCGCCGTCGAGTTTGGCGGCTCGCTGAAAGCTGAACATGGCACCGGGCGCAACATGGCGCCCTTCGTCGAACTGGAATGGGGCAGCGATGCCTATCAGTTGATGTGGCAGCTCAAGCGCCTGCTCGACCCGAACGGCATTCTTAACCCGGACGTGGTGCTCAGCGAAGATCCGCAGATCCACCTCAAGCACCTGAAACCGCTGCCGGCCGCTGACGAGATTGTGGATAAGTRCATCGAGTGCGGTTTCTGCGAACCGGTCTGCCCGTCAAAAGGCCTGACCTTGAGTCCGCGCCAGCGCATCGTGATCTGGCGCGACATTCAGGCAAAAAAACGCGCAGGCATCGACACCTCGGAACTGGAAGAGGCTTATCAATATCAAGGCCTCGACACCTGCGCCGCCACCGGACTGTGCGCGCAACGCTGCCCGGTCGGAATCAACACCGGCGAACTGGTGAAAAAACTCCGTAGCCGCACGGCAACCCGGACCAAAACCGCCAACTGGCTGGAAGGAAATTTCGCCACTGCGCTGCAAGGTGCACGCTTCACGCTGCACGTGGCCAACGGTGCGCGGATGCTGCTGGGCGCGCCACGATTGACGAAGATTTCTACCGCGCTGACCAAGCTGTCCAAAGGGCAAATCCCGCAGTGGACCAACGCCATGCCGCAACCGGAACGAGCGATTCGCTTCAGCCCGACGGTGACCGACGAGCGCCCGCGCGTGGTCTATCTGGCGGCGTGCGTGTCGAGGGTCATGGGCCCGGCGGCGGGAGACAAGGAGCAAATGTCGCTCTACGACAAAACCCGTGGCCTGCTGGAAAAAGCCGGCTACCAGGTAGTTTTGCCGGACAATCAAGACAACCTCTGCTGCGGTCAACCGTTCGCCTCCAAAGGCTATGCCGAACAAGCCGAGCACAAACGCCAGGAGCTGATCGGTGCGCTGCTGCACGCCAGCCGCGGCGGGCTCGACCCGATCTATTGCGACACCAGCCCCTGCACCTTGCGCCTGGTGCAAGACCTTGGCGATGTGCGCCTGGACCTGTACGACCCGGTGCGCTTCATTCGCACGCATTTGATCGACCGACTGGACTTCACGCCCCAAGAAGCACCGATTGCAGTGCACGTGACCTGCAGCACTCAGCACCTCGGCGAGAGCCAGGCGTTGATCGATCTGGCGCGACGTTGCAGCAAAAACGTGGTGATTCCGGAAGGCATTCACTGCTGCGGGTTTGCCGGCGACAAGGGGTTTACCACGCCTGAACTGAACGCTCACTCACTGCGCACATTGAAAGACGCCGTGCAGCATTGCAGCGAAGGCATCTCCACCAGTCGCACCTGTGAAATCGGCCTGAGCCAGCATGGCGGGATCGACTACCACGGGCTGGTTTACCTGGTGGACCGGGTGACCCAAGCCAAAACGGCTTGAAATCGACGCTATCCAGCAAGGGGCGCTCCGCCCCTTTGCTGTACTCTCCTGCCGACGAGATACAACGCTATTTTTCTCGCATCACAAGAACCCTTGTGCGCCGCCACAGTCTATCTGTTAAGCCCAAACCCCTTGCTTCCCGACGCTGTTCAAGGAGAAACCCCATGAAGCGATCCGCTCTGGCCGGACTGCTTATCTGCGCGACACTGACAACCGCCCACGCCTTTGCCTCAAACGAGAGCGATATGTGCGCAAGGAATCTTCAAACACTCACCAGCGAACTGGCCAATGCGACCAAGCTGGATGCCGCCACACAAAGCGACGCCACGAGCAAACTCCAGCAAGCCAAATCCGCCTATGACGCGAAAAACGACCGGGAATGCGTAGCCCTGACGCAGCAGGCGCTGCAATCCGTTCAAAGCCACAAGAACAGCCAGTAATCCGCCTCTGATGCGCAAGCGTGGACAGAAAGTCGACTCGCACCACGCATTGGCGTACACTGTGCTCACCTGCTGGTTACACACAGCAGGTTCGGGGCCGTTTAGGATTCGACGCCGGTTGCGAAACTTTAGGTGCATGCCGAGTTGGTAACAGAACTCGTAAATCCACTGTTGCAACTTCCTATAGTTGCCAATGACGAAACCTACGGGGAATACGCTCTCGCTGCGTAAGCAGCCTTAGCCCTTCCCTCCTGGTACCTTCGGGTCCAGCAATCATCAGGGGATGTCTGTAAACCCAAAGTGATTGTCATATAGAACAGAATCGCCGTGCAGTACGTTGTGGACGAAGCGGCTAAAACTTACACAACTCGCCCAAAGCACCCTGCCCGTCGGGTCGCTGAGGGTTAACTTAATAGACACGGCTACGCATGTAGTACCGACAGCGGAGTACTGGCGGACGGGGGTTCAAATCCCCCCGGCTCCACCACTTCATCATCTAAAGACGTCCATGGACGTCTTTTTTTGTGCCTGAAATCCAGTTAAATCAAGGGTTTAAGGGCTACTGGGGGCCAACGAGGTTTTTGGAGTTCCAGACAGTTTGGTATCCCAGGTGGTATCCCGGGCTACCCGGTGCTATTTTTAGGATACCAAAACGGTGCCCGAGGTAGCTCCCATGCCTACTCAAGCAACCCGTCTCTCCGATCGCCAGCTCAAGGCGGTCAAGGCAACTGGTAAAGACTTCGTCCTTAGCGACGGCGACGGCCTACAGCTTCGAGTACGCGCCAGCGGCTCGATGATGTGGAATTTCAATTACCGCGAACCGTTGACCAGAAGCCGTATCAATATGGCACTCGGTCCATACCCCGACCTCTCGTTAGCCAACGCCCGGAAGAAAGCCGCAGAAGCGCGTGAGTTGCTCGCTCTGGGCATTGATCCCAAAGCTCAACGCGATGAGGTAAGGCAAGCCAAACTCGCTGAGACCGAGCACACCTTCGAGAAGGTGGCCACCGCCTGGTTCGAGCTAAAGAAGGACTCCGTGACGCCAGCATATGCCGAAGACATTTGGCGCTCGCTCACGCTGCATGTTTTTCCAGACATGAAAACAACGCCTCTCTCGCAGATCAGCGCCCCGATGGTCATCAAGCTCCTTCGTCCCATCGAAGCCAAAGGCAGTCTCGAGACAGTGAAGCGACTGAGCCAACGGCTCAACGAGATCATGACCTACGGGGTAAACTCCGGGCTGATTTTCGCTAACCCCCTCAGTGGTATTCGAGCGGTATTCAAGAAGCCCAAGAAAGAGAACATGGCCGCGCTACGACCCGATGAGCTTTCCGAGCTCATGATCGAAATCGCGAACGCCAGCATCAAGCGGATCACTCGCTGTCTGATCGAATGGCAACTGCACACGATGACCCGTCCTGCCGAGGCGGCTACCACCCGATGGGTAGACATCGACTTTGACAAACGTATCTGGACCATCCCGCCGGAGCGTATGAAAAAGCGTCGTCCCCACCCCATCCCGCTGACCGAACAGGCACTCGCGTTACTGGAGGCGCTCAAGCCCCTCAGCGGCCACAGGGAATACGTGTTCCCGGCAGATAGAAATCCGCGCACCCACGCCAACAGCCAGACCGCCAACATGGCATTGAAACGCATGGGCTTCCAGGACCGCTTGGTCAGCCACGGCATGCGCTCCATGGCCAGCACCATCCTGAACGAGCATGGCTGGGATCCGGAGCTGATCGAAGTCGCGCTGGCGCATGTCGACAAAGACGAAGTCCGAAGTGCCTACAACCGAGCGGACTACATCGAACGCCGGCGTCCGATGATGGCTTGGTGGAGTGAGCACATCCAAAAAGCGGCCACTGGCAACCTGTCGGCATCTGCGATCAATCAAACCAGAGACCACAACGTCGTGCCTATACGGTGAGCGCTCACCGGACGCCGCAGGTAACCGAGGATGACTCCCCAGATGGAGTGATGGTTGATTTGGCGACAGCGGCGACACCGGCGACAACCCGTGTAATACCTGGCCTGCAGCATGGCGACAGAAGTGGCGACTGTCGCCATGCTGCAGGCCTCGCTCTTGGGGCTTTCTCGGCCAAGCCCACGCGAGCGGGAAGGCTCCGCATTCCCACTCGCATGGGCTCTGCGTAATTGCATCTCACTTGACCACCTAATTGTATTGCCACTGACCAGTCATTTGCATTCGCGCTGACCAGCCGTTTGCAGTTGATGGGTGTCAGCGGGTGCCACTCAGCGCGAGTGCGTCAGCCAAGCACTGAAGGACTGCAACCGGCCGATTCTGTTGAAAAAGTCGGTATTCTCAAACTACCAGAAGACTGATTGGTGAAAGCGCCTTTTCAGCACGCTGATACGTAAAATCTGAGTCCGAATGCCTCTGCGACGATTCAAGATTTCAATCTCAGACGCGTACTTTTCGGCCATGGAAACTAAGGCCGACTTTTTCAACAGAATCGGTCGACAGCCACCATTCATGACAGACAGCAATCCGGTCATAAGCCGTCGTTCGAAAGACTCACTCCGACTCCCGCTTGGCAGTGGCTTCCTCGGGGGTGCAGGCCCAGGCGGGCAGGGCGCAAGTGAGGGCGGCGGCGAGGGTGAGTTTCAGCAGGGTTTTCATGGCAAAGCCTCATATTCCTTGTTGGGCTGGTAATGGGTTGAGGCGAGTGCTGGGTGGAAAGTTCATTGGCCGTCCTCCTGCCTGCCGCTTGGCAGGCATTCCCTCGCTGTGCAGGCCCAACCATGGGTTGATATCTTTTTCAGAATTTTCCTAGCTGATATTAAACCGTCGTCTACCATGGAAAATGCGACTGGTAGCCCTGTGCCTGCAACACTGGGTCGCTCTTCACACAGGATGTAAGTGCTTCATTAGCTGGGAGGCTAACAATATGTCTATCGCAATGCAGTCAATGACTTCCACATCATCCAGTGCGGCTCGCACTTGAGCAATAAAACAACTATGCCTGTCAGGACGTATCCACGGCCTGTGGTAACTATTAATTCAAAGGAGTGAAACCTATGAGCCTTAGAACGGTACTCAGTCGACTGATGTTGTGTCTGTGTGGTTTATTCGCGGTCTCATCGGCTTATGCGGAAAATGTGATCATTGCCACTCCCCAAAGAGGTATGGGGATCGAAGTGGACGTATTCGACAGTCCTGATGCCATCAATGGAAAACCGTCTGCAACCAGCAGTGTGCCATCCACTTCGGTTGGGTTGTTTACACCCGCAGTGCAATCGTTCAAAGGCAAGATGTATATGTTCTGGGTCAGCGATAGTGATACCGCTCATATCTATTTTTCCACTTCGGCGGAGGGAAATAATTGGTCTCCTCCACAGTCCATCCCCGTCGCCAATATCTTGGGTAATGTTTCAGTAACGGTGTTCAAGCAAAAGCTGATACTGACCTTTACCGACCAGGCTCAAATAAATAGCATCAGTTCCGAAGATGGCATTACTTGGTCCAACGCTAGCCCTGTCACGGCCTCCAGTGATGCCGCCTATAACAGTCCTGTGGTGTACAACGGACAATTGTTTGTCTTCTACTGCGAGGAGGACGACGACACTGTTTACTACGTGACCTCGGACGATGGTCTTCAGTGGAGCCAGCCAAATCTCGGGTTCAAGGCAAACGCTTACAGGGTCCTGAGCATAGTGCCGGTGGTTTATAACGGTGAGCTGTTGCTTTACTACTCTTATGATGTTGGCCATTTGGCCGTGCGTGCTTACGACCGCAGTGCTCAATGGGGCGATGAGCAAACGCTGTCGGGAATCGCCAATGAGCTTCTCCTGAGCCGTGCAACAATGATCGGCAACCGCATTTTTATCAGCAGTGGCACTAATACGTTTGCTTCAACCGACGGAGTCAACTGGAGCCCCTATTTTTCCAAGACGTTCCCCGGGGATTTGACGGGCGCGCCGGGACTGGGCGTTTCCTATGCCATTACCACGAGCGATCTGACAGCAAACAACCCACAACTGCCTGCGGACCTGGCAACGGGTCTTAGCCATACCGACTATGCAACGTTCGCCTGGCGAAGTTTTTTCGCACTGAACAATACGGCCAAGACCCCGTTGCCGGCTAACCGTGGCGTCGGCAATCCCGGCAGCAGCTTTGCCGATTCGGGCAAGGTGCCGCAATCGCCCAATCCCTTGTTGTGGCAAACCTTCGCCCATCGCAGCGAGTTGTTTCCGGCGGTAGCGCCAAACCCCGCTGGCGGTCCTACGCGTCCATTCACTTCTGAACCGCAATACACCTATTTCAAGTTTCTCAGCGGTGTGCCTTTGGCGCCAGGGGCCAGTTATGCCTATTACAACAATCTGGACGAGGCGACCCAGATAGGCCAGAACGCGATATTTTTTCCGGTCAACCCTCCGCAAGCGGCAAAAGCAGGGAGTAACTATGCGCCTTCTAACGACAGTCAGATCCTGTTCGAAGCCAAGGCGAACCCCGTCGTCTACGAGTATGCGAAAGGCTTGAGCAGCTTCCCAGATCATATAGTGCTGCCCGACGGCGCAGTGGAGGTCAAGGCTGCGTGGCGCAAGCTGGCAGACATTCCGGTTCAGAATCGCGGGCGCTACCATACGGCGACGGTGGTGACCTATCAGGGCAAAGACAATGCGCCGGTGGCGCACAATGAAGACTACGCGTTGGTAGCCCTGCATATCATCCATAAGACGCCCAATTACCCGACCTTCATATTCGCCACGTTCGAGCAAGAGGATGCCCTGATGCTGCCCGATGGCAAGTCGCCGACGGGTCTTTACTACGTTGCCAACTACGACACGATTGACTATCCCGGTTTCGATAAAAACAATCCCCCAACGGCCACCTTCTCTGACGGCAACAAAACCTATGTGGCTTCCTTGCCAAAGGCGGGTCCAGTCGCCAATTCGAACCTTAGTCCGCCCGTCTACTCCGGCAGTAACGGGATTCCTGAGGGGCAGGCCGGCCCGATCCGTGTGGTGCAACCGCTGACCATTTATTCCGAAGTCGCAGCGGTGAACAATCAGGTCAAGCAGCTGATGGACGGCAGTAGCGAATTCAACAATTCGGTCTGGAAGCACTATCGGCTTAAAGGGGTGCAGGCTATCCCGTCGAGTACTCAAACCGACCCGGATTATTACCTGGCCAATATCGTGGTCGAAAGCAGCCAGCCGGGGATTCAGCTGTTTCGCGGGAGCAACGTATTCCCCATTCCGAATAACAACACCCTGACCAATGCGCGCAACCAAACCAACATCATGGTGCCGGATTATGACCACAGCAGCCTGACCATGGGCGGCTGTATGGGATGTCACGGCATCGCCCAGAGCTCGCTCAAACAAGGTTTCAGTTTCCTGTTTGATGCGATCAATCCCATGCTCGGGCAGAGCAGCACCGGCTTCGCGAACCCGGAGACTGTAGGTTTGCCGGACCCTCGCACCATGAAAGAACGGGCCCTGAAATATTCTTTCGGTCCTCAAAATAAGATTGCAATCGAGAAGGCGAAATAGTAGCCAAATTACCTCGAAGGCTAAAGGTCGCCAGTGGGGACAACCCTACTTCCTGAGGCAGAAGCAAAGCTTTTTCGATAAAAAACCGGACCTTGGGTTTTTTCGTTTCTGTCGCCGAATTTACAGCAATCCTTCAAAGCCTCCATTCCCCGTGACAATGTTCGCTGGTGTGCAGGGACATGTCCCGCCCCGGCGCCCACCGTTTTCCCTTCTGGGCTCGGCCCGCGCAGCGGGCACAAAGAACCCGGCCGACGCCGGGATCCTTTAGGCGCGAGCCGGCCAGACTACCAGTCCATGCCCTGGATCTTGCCAGGCACGCCAGTCGGCGCCGTGCGCGGTTTCGTCGCCGGCGAAGGCGCTGGCGCTGGCGTTTCCAGCCGAATGACCGGATCCGGCGCCACAGGCACAGCCGGCACAGAGCGAGAAGCAGCCGGTTGCGCCGGGGACACGGGAGCTTTCAGCTCCAGTGCCTCATTGACGTAGCGCAGGTATTCAGCACATCTGGACTTTCGCCCATTCAGCCTGGTAGTGCTCATCGAGCTTCGGGCTTGTCCCGGTAGCGATCCAGCTTTCGCGATCGAGATCAATGAATGCCTCGAACGCGACGGGATCAATTCCTTGGAGCGGCTTGTACGGTGCTGGATACCGGCGCAGCATTTCGGCAACGGCGGGATCCTTGTCTTTGTCCGCCAGCAGCCGCTGGAAACGTTCCTGCAGCGCATCACGCTCAGTACTGACCTGAGTCTGCATGGCAATCATGCGCTTCTGTAGTCCGGCAACTTTAGCCGTAGCGATACGCTTTTCCTCGGCCAGGTGTTCTGCCTGGCTTTCTCCGCAGCCGCTACGCGCGCACCCAGCGAATAGAGCAGGTACGGCGCGATCAGCTGCTGTGAGGTAAACGATTTGCCGACCCCGCCCTTGGTCGAAACGACCATCATGCGCAGGCGATCGCGTTGACCGAGGATCTGATCGAGGCGCTTGAACACCACATTGATCATTTCACGCACGGTTTTCGAGCCGGTCACGGCACGCATCAGGCGGGTATTGAGCTTGGCGCGGTCGAGGTCACCAGCCTGCTCGGCCTCGATGATGATGCTGCGCAGGCGATCAGCGATCGCTTCGCGCTCTTCGGAGATCTCCCACTGAGTCAGACCGATGCGCCGACTCCGGCCATAGCGTTCGATTCGAGGCATGACAAGGAGCTCGGTGCCGGTCTGCTCAGCCAAATCGAACACTTCGGCAAACGCTTCGCGCAGCGCGAGATCCGTGGTGTCCTGGGTGCGACTGGTGATGTCGTTGAGCAGGATGGCAATCGGGGTTTGCTTATCGAATTCGCGGATCAGCTTGATGGTTTTGGGAGCATGCGCGCATTGTTGATGTGTTGGTGGAAATGGCTGAGAGTGTTGCCACTGCAATGAAGTCAGCAGCGGATTGCGAATCGCTAGGTTAGGTCGCTCTCCGCCGCCATGGCGAGGTTACGTCGCGGAAATCAATTTTCGGTGACGTACCTACCAGCGCCAAGGATTTGCTGACACTGCATCCCTTTCGCAATTCAGATCCTCAATCCCGCCGAGGCATTGCATTAATTGATGGCGGACAGCTAAAACAAAGTCACAAAACACACCGCCCAGCTTGCTGGGCGGTGTGTTACGGCAGTTTTAAAAAAGCCTGCTCAACTGAAACAACACGCTCACCAATCTTGCTATTCAATGGCCATGAATCCACAACAATTGACGCCATCCCACGAACACGTGAGCCAGGAGGTGGCAGCGTTTTATTTTCCACTTGCTCCTTCATAATCCGAATTTGTTTAAGCATTACATCGAGCTGCTCACCTCTTCCTAAAGATGGCTCACCCCGCCTTCTCTTTTCGGACTCAGTAAGAAGAGCTGATTCCAAGGATCGCAACTCTTGATACACGACATTAAATTTATCAGTGCTCAAATTCATGGCGTAATGTAATCCTTAGCTGGATTCAGAATATACTTCTGCGTTTGACCTCCAGAATATCCAATTCAGCTCTGCTGGTCTGGAAGCGATTAGGGAATGACCGAGAAATGCTGATCTAACGCTCGAATCGTAGGTAGGTAGCCCACCAGTCTCACTTGTCCGCCTTCATCTATCTCAGCGCTGACATCCTCTTGCTGAATGAACCTGTTCGAAGTACACCGCCGCAACGGCAAAAATCAGCCAAAAGCCGCCATTCTACTTCTACAAAAGCAAGGACAGATTCGAGGTCTGCAAGCTGGTACTGATCGGCACCAATATCACCGCCAAACCGCGGCTGGCCTAGGGCATCCGCGAGTCGATTAAAGAGGCAGCCGTCCACACTGACGGGGCAGTTATAGAACACCTTGTGCTTGCAGCGCACCGGGAAATGTATGCTCGCCTTTTCGACTCAAGCGGCTGCTATTCAAGCACGCCTCGATCCAAGGGGGGCCGGTAAGCAGGGCGGACCTTTTATGAGCCTCAAGTAGAGCCATTGTCGCTCTCCACTCCGATAAATTATCAGAGCGTAGATGAACACCGGCACACAAGTGTGCAAAAGCTTTTGGCGGGCTGGTGGCCGGGGACTTGAATTTTCTTCGTTAAGGCTCAGCCGAAATCGGTGGACCCTATGTTGCTAGCAGATTCTGTTGCGGAGGGACGGGCATGGTATTCAGTCATGAGTGATCGCAAGTGCTCGATCGCTTCATGATATTTCAGATGAAAGTGCTCTCGTTATACGCGTCAGCAAAGTTCCAGGAATCACGCCAGATCTTGAACTGCGTGACGCAAAGCATCACCTTCGCGGCGTCCTCGTCGCTAGCCTTGTCGTGGGGAATGCTGATCGCGGTGCATGTATCGATAAGGCCTTGTCCAGTGGACCAGTCGAAGCCATTACCATGCACCGGAAACGTGGCTGTTGCTACCGATAGTGAACCGAAAAAAAACCACGTTTTGACGCCTTTCATATCTGATTCTCTGCCTGACGGCCCCCGTGGAACTCCACGGAGCTTGATGGACCTCAAAACCCCCGTAATCATTAGATGATACGGGGGTTTTGCGTTTAAGCACCACCACCCTCATCCATTGAGATCCGAGCGTTGGTTGGCTAATATTCCGGGTACGACGCCCCTAAGCCGGTTTTGAAAACCGGGTATGGCGGGAACCCGGAGATCAGACCATGCTCACCGATACCCAATGCCGCACCGCAAAGCCCAAGGACAAGCCCTACAAGCTCACCGATGGAAAGGGCTTGTATCTTGAGGTCAAACCCAACGGTACCAAAGCGTGGCGCTACCGCTTTGCGATACGCACTGGGGACACCGCCAAAGAAAACACCTTTGCTGTTGGCGACTATGCAATTCCGCCCCGTGGCGAAAGTGATGAAGACGCCTTGGCCCGGCGCAAAGGTCGACGCTTTACCCTGGCAGAAGCACGCGACGAACGCGTCAAAGCCCGAGACCTGGTGAAGCAAGGCATCAATCCCGCCCGACATCGGCAACTCACTCGCATCAAACAGCAGCAGGACAACGCCACCACCTTTGAGACTGTTGCAAAGGAATGGCTTGCACTGAAAGACTGGGAAGAGATCACCAAGGTCAGACGACTGGAAATGCTCGAGCGTGTAGTTTTCCCCAAGATCGGTCTGTGGCCGATCAAAAGCATCACCCCCGCACACATCCTTGATGTACTTACCACCTCAGCGAAGAAGAATGGCCTGACGGTTGCGGCAGCGGCCAAGCGTAGTATGTCTGGCATCTTTGAACTCGCGGTTTCGACGCTACGAGCTGATACCGACCCGGTCTATCCAGTCCGCAGAGCCCTTCCGGCCAACAAAACCCAACACAAGCGCCCGCTTACGGTGGATGAAATCGGCCAACTCTTGCGTGACGTAGAAGGTCATTGCGGACGTCACGAAACCGCCATCGCGTTCCGCCTGATGTGGTTCACGCTCTGTCGTCCGAATGAAGCAGTCGAGGCACGTTGGGATGAGTTCGACCTGGATGCTGCCCGCTGGAGGATTCCTGCTGAGCGCATGAAGAAGCGCAAGGAGCACAATGTCCCCCTCCCAGCCCAAGCAGTGGACATGCTGCGCGGTCTGCACACCGTTACCGGCAAGTATGAGCACCTGTTCCCCCATCGAGATGAGCGTACGAAGCCTATGGTCGCAGCGTCATTTCGACAGATGCTCAAGTCCTTGGGCTGGAGCGGCAAGTACAGCCCCCATGCCACCAGAACCACCGGGAGCACCCGCCTCAACGAGATGGGTTATCCCGGTGATTGGATCGAGCGGCAACTCGCCCATGCTGAACCCAATGCGGTACGGCGCACATACAACCAAGCCGAGTACATGGCGGATCGCACAAACATGATGCAGCAGTGGGCAGACATGCTGGATGCGTGGAGACGAGGCGAATGCAATGTCATGCCACTAAACCGAGTTGCCATTCGCTAAGGGCGCAACTCCCCCCTGGCGACAGCGGCGACAGCGGCGACACCCGCGACAACCCAAGTAATCCGTGGCCTGCAGCATGGCGACAGAGGTGGCGACTGTCGCCGTTGCAAGCCTCGCTCTTGGGACCTTTTCGGCCAAGCCCATGGGGGCGGGAAGGCTCCGCATTCCCGCCCCCATGGGCTCACATTAAAAACCGACGAACGACCACCCGGCCATGGAAAACCACCGAACTCCAAGGTCTTCCAGCGCTACCGATTGGCGCAACAGCCGCCCCAGAAATACTGTTGACCGCGAGCAGAACGAGCGCTAAACCTGAACCGTACCAGCGCTGTCCTCGACAGCACCCAGGTAGCCAGAACCTTTGAGGCTACGCCACATCGTGGTGGTCTCCCCAAGTGCGATTAGCGTCCGGCGGCTCGCACGGTCACAGCGATGTGATGGATGCCCACTCTTCCAGAATGCCCACTGCGGCAACTCAGGCCTTCTCCTGGCTGCTCTGCAGCAACTTATCCGCTTGGCCATTTCTTGCGCCAACCTGTTGCCCGTCTCTTTGCCCCCTAAAG
The DNA here is from genome assembly GCF_056396945.1 of Pseudomonas sp. 05N432. Classification (NCBI taxonomy): domain Bacteria; kingdom Pseudomonadati; phylum Pseudomonadota; class Gammaproteobacteria; order Pseudomonadales; family Pseudomonadaceae; genus Pseudomonas; species Pseudomonas sp. 05N432. The sequence continues at coordinate 218,006 of NZ_JBFTMM010000014.1, forward strand.
AGACGGGCGCATATCACACTGCTGCAGCCCTGCTCGCACGGGCCTTTGCGGCTTTCCCCCTCGTGACAATCGGCGTGACAAACACCGAATGCTCACTCACCACAGCGATGCCGATGATGGTGCCGCAGCCCATGAAATGGACTGCACCTGACTGACAGTCAGGCATGCCCCGGTCATCACATCACTGCCTTCACCTGACTCAGGATCTCGCGGCATTGGTCTCGTCAGCCAGTGCAGCCTCCACCCGCCCACTTCTTCGGAGGTGTTCAGGAGGCCAGATCATGAGATGCCCAAGCTCCCGGTCGTAAGGAGCCGTCAGTCCCGCGTAAGTGGACAAACCTCACAGGTCGCAGGGGCCTTGATCCCTGGTAACACTCAACAACCGTGGCGGGATGAGTGAGGACGAAGTCGACAATCTCAGGAGAATAGCGATGCAACTGTGCGAAGCGTTCGAGCCACCACAACCCTTGCTGGAATACCAGCAGGCGCCACTGCCCTACCCGGTCGAAGCACTCGGGGAACTGTTGGGCCCTGCGGTCGAACGACTGGCCGAGGTGATCGGCGTGCCCTGCGCCATGGCTGCACAATCGGTGCTGGCTACTACTGCCCTGGTGAGCCAGGGTCATGCCAATGTCCAACTCGACGGCCGAACCTATCCGTTGTCTCTCTACCTACTGACAGTGGCGTCCTCGGGTGATCGCAAAAGCGCGGTGGATCACCTGGCCCTGAAGGCCGCGCGCGAGTGGGAACGCCAGCAGTGGACCCGGTATGCGGAAAAGCTCAAAGCCTATCGCGCCGCCATCAACATCATGACCAAACCCAAAACCTCAAAGAAACACGCGGAGGCGGAAGGCGGTGAGCTATCCGAGCCGGTACCGCCGAGACTGATCATTGCCGAACCGACCATTGAGGCCCTGGTCAAAAGCTTATGCCATGGCTTGCCCAGCATGGGTTTGTTCAATGATGAAGGTGGCCAGTTCTTGGGCAGCAGCACCATGAGCAAAGAGAATCTGCTCAAGGCGATCACCACCTTGTCGACATTGTGGGACGGCAGCCCGATCGACCGGGCGCGCTCCATGGCTGGAGAAAGCCTGCGTGCCTATGACCGTCGCCTCAGCCTGCATCTGATGCTGCAGCCCTACCTGGCCAACCAGCTGTTTAAAGACCCGGTGATCAATGGTCAAGGCATCCTGGGCCGTTGCCTGATCAGTTGGCCCGAGCGCCTGGCCGGCCAGCGACTCTACAAGGCAATCGACCTGACCCGGGATGCCAGAGTCCAACGCTACCAACAGCGGATCACCGCCCTGCTGCAACAGCCCTGGTCGCTTCACCAGGATGGATCACTCAATCCCGCCACGCTGGAGCTGACTCCCCGTGCCCGTCGTGCCTGGATAGATATTCACGACACCATCGAGTGCCAGTCTGGCGAGTTCGGCGAGCTGGCCGGCGTCCAGCTTGTCGCGGGCAAGGCCGCGGCGAATGTACTGCGCATCGCGGGCGTGCTGGCCATGGTTGAAGAGGCCAGTGTGTTGGACGAAGCACACATCCAGCGCGCCTCCACGTTGATGGATTACTACCTGGCCGAGATCCAGCGCCTGACCGAACAGGCGCCGGTCAATAGCCGATGCGAAGAGGCGGATCGACTGCTGCGCTGGCTGGTGCAGAAAGGCTGGACTCACTTCACCATTCGCGACGTCAATCGCAACGGCCCTCGTTTTGCCCGCAAGAGCGCTGACCATACGGCCTCTTTATTGGTCGTGCTGATCACCCATCGCTGGCTGAGCAGCCGCGATGGAAAAACTTTCGAGGTCCGCCATGTTTCGCCTCAATGACGCGGTGCGCCGCTACCAAGCGCAACATCAACCACAGCCAGAATTGCGGCGTGTCGCCACCGCTGTCGCCACCCTGTCGCCACGCGCCAGGCCAGCAACGACACGGGTTGTCGCCACTGTCGCCGCTGTCGCCACACCACCACTAACCCCTGCCCACATAGCCCGGCTGATCAAGCAACTGCGTGAGGAAGGGGCACTGCTGCAACATCAGGAGAACGCCCTACTGGTCCGCCCGACACACTGGCAGCAGGTGGACAGGCTCAGCCCCCACTGGAAAGCCCTGCTGCTCTTTCTGCAAACAAACGAAAACGGTGAAGATGATGGCTCTGGTCGGTCGGCGTGATGGTCGCAACTTTGGCTATGGCCGCCAGCTGAGCTATGCCGGCTCACAAGCGCTAAAGGATTTGTTTGCCGGCGGCCACTTCGCCACGGTCAAAGCGCATAGCGATCGCTGGCGAGCGTTCGTGCGCTGGTGTCGGTCCGAGGACGGCCCCGGTTACAACGATGCGCGCCAGATCGATAGACAGATGCTGCAAGACTACGCCGCGTATCTGCGCCAGCAGATCCAGCAAGGTGAACTCTGCATCGCGACCGCGCAGAACCGCCTGAGCAGCGTCAACCGCACCCTCGCTGCGCTGCGCGGTGATCAAGACGTGAGGATCGCCAGCCCGAGTCAGGCGTTAGGACAGCAGCGCTCGACCGTACGCACCCGCGCGCCGGATGGCCAAGACCACCAACAAGTGCGGCGAGTACTCGAGGCGCTTGGCGAACAGCAACGCGAGCGGGTGGCCGCGATTGTCCTGCTGGCCCGAGCAACCGGTATGCGCCTGCGCGAAGCGATCCTGGCTGACCTGCCACGCTTGCACCGCGAAGCCGAACACTTAGCCCGCATCAACATCCAGGACGGCACCAAGGGCGGCCGTTCGGGGGCATCAGCGCCGCGATGGATCGCGGTCAATGAAGAGGTAAAAGCAGCGCTGCAGTTGGCTCGTAAGGCATCGCCAACCGGCAGCCGCAACTTGTTGGCCCGAGACGAAAGCTACGCCGTGTTCCTGCAACAGACCGTGCTCCCCGCCCGAGAAACGCTGCATGAACAAGGGCTGAAGGGTTTCCATGAACTGCGAGCAGCCTACGCCTGCGAGCGCTACGAACAGCTCACGGGGCACGCCGCACCAGTCAATGGTGGCCACTGCTATCGCATTGACCGCGACCTTGATCAACAGGCGCGCCAACAAATCAGCCTAGAGCTCGGGCATAACCGGATCGATGTGGTTTCGGCCTACATTGGAGGTCGAGAGTGACCAAACCATTCGATATAGCGCTGTTCCTGAGCGGCGTACTGACCGGCTCGCAGGTCACGCAGCAACGACACCTACGGCAAGCCCGAATCATGCAAGCGGCCATTCAACAGCGATGGCAGCGAGACAATCCCTGGACCTGGCAGCTCAAGCATGTGCGCTGGTTTCTCACTCAGCACCTGAAAGACCATTCCGGCGCCACCCGGTATTACTATCGACTCACCGCTCTGCTGATCTGGAAGCGATTAGGGAACGGCCGGCAATTGCTGATGGATCGCTCGAATCGTGAGTAGGCAGCCTTCCACGCACACTTGTCCGCCGTCATCTATCTCAGCGCGGATATCCTCTTGCTGATGAACCTGCTCGAAGCACACGCGGCAACGGCAAAAAGCGGCCAAAAGCAGTCGGGGGCGATTGCAAAGCGGGGCCAACAACCGTCTCTTATCCTTGAGTATCTTTCGCAGGGGGCGATCATGAAGCGATTCATCGAAGGTGGCGGTACGTGCAAATCGACCGGCACATTCTCGAATGGGTTATTGCCGACAACCCACCAACTACTGCGAAAGTATTCGCGGCAGTTGGTGCTGATTGRCAGGCGGAACTGCATCACGTCCAAAGGGATAATTGCCTATCGATTAAAGGCGGAAGGCTTGTGCAAATGGACGCCATTAAAAATGGAGCTCTGTCGATTAGTACCGATAGGTTGCCTGCACTGAAACTCCATTCGCACTATTGTCATATTTGGCACTGTATTCCGGTTGAAGACCGGAGTTGTTCGACTGTTTTACGGAAACTTTGGAATCCCAGAGATAACCGTAAGCAAAGTCTATCGTCAGATCGGCATCCGGCGAATAAGCACCGCCCAAGGTCACGGCCTGGCGATTGCCAACCGGAACGCGCACGCTGCGATCGGCATTCCTGATTGGCGACGGATCATAGGCGTAGCCTGCGCGCAGCAGCCATTGCGGGGTCAATTGATAGGATGCGCCAACCGCAGTGGACCAAGTGTCGTGCCAGTTCAATGGTTCGCCCACACTCCCCAGGCCGACACTCTGGCCAGCGGCGGAAACATCGCTGTTGATTGCCTCGAACTTGTCGAGCCGGCTCCAACGTTTCCAGGTGGCCCCGAGGTATCCGGTCCAGCGACTATCGAAATGATGGGTGATGGACGTATCCACTGATTCGGGCATAACAATAGCTATCTTGGCGGGATAACTTCCGTCCACCGGAAGAACAGCCGGGGAGCCGGAAACCGTAGTATGCCCTTTGAGTTGATAGCTCACCTTCGAGTGATAGTTAATCCCCCAACTCGTTGCATCACTCAAGTCAACCAAGAGGCCGACGTTGTAGCCAAGCGCGGTGTCATCGCCTTTGATGGTGACCAGTGTGTCCTCGCCGTTGTTCAGGGCGCCGGTGGCCAGGTAATTCTGAAGCTTTGCATTGAAACGGTTTATGGTCGGTCCGCCTCCAATGGACACGTAATCATTGATCCGATAGGCAATGGTGGGCTGCAGGGTTATTTCCTTGGTCGCGCTATAGGAACCATGGTAACGGCCCTGAAAAGTGCTCTCGTAATCATTGATCAGACCACTCGGAGCATACAGGCCCAGGCCAATCGAAAAACGTTCGTCAAGCGGCGTCGACATATAGGCGAAGGGCACAACCCCCAAAGGGACCGAGTCCCCTTCATTCGTTCCTGGGACACTGCTCTGCGCATCACTGACGTCATCGCTCACCGAGACGACCGCGGCTCCGCCGGAAATCTCACTACGCTTCAATTTGGTTAAGCCCGCGGGGTTGCCAAAGATGGTGCTGGCGTCCAGCGCGGAAGACGATCTTCCCGCATAAGCAGTTCCCGCGCTGCTTGCACTTTGTTCGTTCAAGGCAATGCCATTGGCCCCCGCGCTTGTGGAAGCGCTGAGTATTGCCGCGGCACCTGCGAATTTGATCCAGGAAGACACTTCTCGCACAGCTGAGTGACACGGGATTGCACGGTTGCTCAGTTTCATTTCCCACCTCGTATTGTTGTTATTGATTGGTGCGCAGGCAAAGCTTCGCCTTCCGGTGCACTTGGCAGTGCCGGTTGGAGTTGATCGAAGTTGTTAAAGACCCTGGCTGACTACTACCAGGGCTGAGGTGCCGAACTTACGCAGTCAGGATCATTTGAGCCACTCCACCTGCAAGCTATAGCGACCAAGAAGGAGGGCCAGTGACTCTTGATTTCTCCCGGCCCGGATGCACGCGACTAATCCACGTTGTTCATGCTGAATGACCTCGACCTCGATGTCCTTCAGACACATGCGTTCCACTTCCTGCCGAACTACTCGGGTCACCTCGCGCTGCTGCAAGGCGGGCTTGAAAATTTTGCCAACCGCCGTCAACGGCAGTGCTTCGAGGATATCGATCCGCTTGGGAACCGACGAGGCAAGCCCACTGTTCGCAAATTGCACAGCGGGGTTCATGAAGTAAACAATGGCGAATACAGCTAATGTGCCACCGGCCCTCAGCCATTGTCCGAACTTCAATTCAATGAAGCCAGGCATCACGGCTACGACACCGCCCGCTGCGAGCGCTGCAACCAATCTGAAGATGAGATATTGGAACCCCCGATAGATTAGCAATGCCGATCCAGCGACCACGCCGTAACCAACCCGTGCAGAACTTTATCTACTTGAAATATCGCCTCGAAAGGACCTATTTGGAAAGAAAAGGCCGGCATACGTCGGCCTTGGGAAGGTGGCCCGAGTTGCACAGAGAGAATCAGTAGCTGCTCAGCTGAGATATACCACGTCACCGCTCTGGAGGGGCGGCTCGGCTTTCAGCATCTCTTGCAGCGCACGGTCGTACCAGTCCTGGCTATTGGTACTCCTGACTTCATCACTAAAGTGCATGGTGCTGTACGGCACCGATGCAACCGATTGACGCTGCATTAGCTGCTGAACGCGCGCCTGGAACTGTTCGAGCCAGTCGCCTGTTTCCTTACGCAACAGGCCGGCCTGCCGATGCTCTTCCAAGATGTGGATGGCTTCGAAAAGGGCCTCCGCGAAGCACGCGGAAGAGGCTTCTGAACAATGCGGTATTGGTGTCTGTTGGCTGGTGGACATGGAGAGCTCCTCTCGGAAATTTTAATGCTTTACTGCACATGCAAGACGGGCGTGCTGTCACTGAGGTTGTTTGAAAGTCATGCGTTCGTTACCTCGTATTGTTTTTGTATTAATTGCGTAAGCGCTTGCTCTTTTTAGGGACGAGACGAACCGTCCGGTCCATCGAGCGATTGATCGATAGGACCGTACTGTTCAACCGTTGGGGCTCTCAAGAGATAGGTGAGCCCGACCGTGATAAGGGTGATGATCGCGAGTGCGTGGCATGCGAACTCCAGCCTCATGCGGGTGGTCAATGGTGGGGAAACGCGGATGAAATTCCCTCAGCTCTTACCGGCTAGTGCGATGGCCTCTTTGATCTCCGCTCGCTTGAAGCCGAGGCGCTCGACAACGGGGCGAAAGAGTCCGGCGGCCTTGGCAACCATCGTGTTTCGTCTCGGCAAGACCACCATGTCACTGCGGTTTTCGATTCCGCGGACGATGCCGTCCACGACCTCCTCAATGGCAATCATCTTCCACAGGCCACTTTGGTTGCCCCCCCACAGCTTGGCGCCGGCTTTGTCGGCATGGACTTTCGCCATCATCGGGGTCTGGAAGAACGTGGGATGCACGCTCCCTACCCCGACACCCTGGTGGTGCAGTTCGAGGCGGATGCTGTCACACATCGCCCAGACGCCGGCCTTGCTCGCGACGTAGTGCGCCTGCAAGGGCGAGTGGATGAATGCTGCCATCGAGGAGATCGCTAGCAGGTAGCCCTTGCGTTCACGCACCTGCGGCAGTGCAGCGCGGAAGGTCCGCCAGACGCCGTTGAGATTGATGTCGATGACGCGGTCGAAGATAACCGGGTCAATGGACTCCATCGGGGCGACGACATCGATTCCTGCATTGGCGATCACGACGTCGATGCCGCCGAAGTGCTGGCTCGCCCCAGCGACCGCCACTTCGAGACTGTGCAGGGAGCGCACGTCGGCCTGCCAGGCCCGCACGAATTCGGGGCCACCGAGCTCGCGAGCCTGGACGGCAGCGACCTCAAGGTTGATGTCGAGCAAGGCGAGCCTCGCGCCCTTTGCGCGCAGAGCCGAGGCCAATACCCGGCCCAGTCCGCCGGTCGAGCCTGTGATTAGAATGGTGCGCTGGTTAAGGCAGTAAGTCATGGGAACCCCATAAAGTCGTATAGTCGCGGGAGCTGATCAGCCGAGCATTTACGACTGGCCTGGCTGTTGCGTCTCCAGCTTGCGCAACAGCCCCTGGAAGCGCTCGTCCCGCCGCAAGGTCCAGTCCGTCACGGCGTTGAACATGCCACGTAGCAGAGAGATGGGCGCCCAGTGGCCCGGCGCGATGATACGAGTACTGCGTGACTCGATCCCCATTACGATCGCCTTGGCCATCTGTTCCGGCTGGATGGGGCGACGCAAAAAGTTGGGCAACGCCGTCTCGTTCATCCGTGTGGCGAGCTCGTTTCCACCGAAAGCGACCTTGGCGATCGCCGTCGCCGTCCAGCCCGGATAGACCACGCTGGCCGTGGCCCTGGATCCGCCGAGCTCGACCTGCAGCGATCGCGTGAGCATCTCCACTGCCGCTTTCGAGGCAGCATAAGGGGCATTCGCAACGCCGTTGAGGAAGGAATAGACGGATGAGGTGACCAATATCTGGCCCTCGTTGCGGACAACCTCCGGCAGAGCGGCGCGGATGGTGCGCCACACGCCGAACAGATCCACCTCGACGATGTGCTCGAACTCCTGTTCGTCGCAGCCCATGATAGTGCCTGGCGTGCCCCGCCAGGAGATTCCCGCATTGGCGAAGGCGACATCAAGACGCTCGAATCTCTCGATGGTCTTGCGCACCACCGCCTTCGTCGCGTCGGCATCCGTGACGTCCAGCGCCAGTGGCAACACACGTTCGGCGTCGAACTCCTGGGCCAAGTGATCGACCGCCGACTGTTGCAAATCGGTCAGTACGAGAGACGCCCCCCGTGCATACAGCTCGCGTGCGGTGGCCGCCCCGATGCCTCCGGCTGCGCCGGTGATGAGTACCACTTTACTGTTGAGGTCATAAGTCATGTACTGGTTCCTGCTTCGTTGGCAAGGGGACTACTTTGTGGGTTTGTGGGAACGGTACGACGCAAAAAATCGAGCTGGTCGCGGACCACGCGCTCGAAGGCCTGCCCGACATAGATGTCGAAATGGCCATCGGAGCACCTAATGATCTCCTTGCGCGGCGCACGGCTAGCGTGACGCAACGTGGCTTTCGCCGGTGCGACCGAATCGGTTTCACATACACAGAACAGGATCGGGCTGCGGATCTCGGGCGTCCGGCGGCCCGGGAAATAGCGGATGATGTCGAGCGCGAAGCGCGCCGCAACGTGGTTGGGGATACCGGAACCGGGCGGCATGATCCCGAGGTATCCGTCGTAGGCGTCCGACGCGTTCATCAGGGCCGTCGTGCCCGGCCGGCCCGCCGTAGCGACCATCACCGGCTCGGCGCCCAGCCACGATCCAATGCGATCGCGCAGCGCCAAGGCCGTGAGCTTCACCGAAGTCATGGGATTCATGGCGAGGCTCGACGCGAGTCCGTCGGTGAAGGGGCCCTGCGAGATGACGGCCGCGAGCTTGGGATCATCGGCGGCCGTGGACAGGACATGACCACCACCGAACGAGGTGCCCCACAGAATGACCCTCGTGGGGTCCACCTCGCTGAGGCTGCGCGCATAGGCGACCGCGGCTTTCCAGTCTTCGAGCTGACGGCCGATGTCGAGGAGCTGGCGCGGCTCGCCCTCGCTGTCGCCGAAGTGGCGATAATCGAAGATGAGGCAGGCGTACCCGGCAGCCACGAAACGCTCGGCGAACGCCGGCAGTCGCATCCGCTTCGTCCCGCCGAGGCCGTGCCCCATCACTATGACGGGAAACGGCCCAGAGCCCAGAGGTCGATACAACCAGGCGTTACACCTCAGGCCACCTGAGGCGAAGTAAACGTCGGTCGGTTCCAGGGGCTGCTTGGATTGCTGTGTCATCGGTGTCTCCATAGCGTCTTAGTGCTATTTTCGATGACTCGGACGTTGTGTTCTTGACAGTTTCCGTCGACTAGCTTGACACTTTCCGCCACGATTGCGAGGGCTTCAAAATGGGACAACCGCTGCACCGACGGGTGGTGCCCGAGACCTATGCCCAGCTCCTTTACGAGTATCTGGAGGCTCGCGGACATTCTCCCGAGGCAGTCCTCGGGAAACCTTGGCCAGAGCCCAATCCGTACGGCCTGGGCGGTGTGGACGTGGATCGCTGGGAGCGGATGCTGGAATGCACCGAGCAATATCTGGCCGACCCGCTGCTGAGCCTGCACTTGGGCCGGACGATCACAGCCCGGCATCTCGGCATCCTAGGCCTCGTAGTGCTGGCCTGCGACAATCTCGCCACTGCGCTTCAGCGGCTGGAACGCTACCAGCGGCTGATCTTCGATGTGGTGCCGATGTCCCGGCGAGTAGGCCCCGGTTGGATTGAACTCGTCTGGGACATCAGCCAGTACCACACTGGGCGGTTGGTCGACGAGACCGGGTTCGCGGTCTTTATGCAGTTCTGCCGCAGCCTCGTGCGCGGCCCCGCCAATCTGTTGGCAGTGGAGTTCACGCACGCGACGCCCGCCGATGTCCGGGCTTACGAGGAGTTCTTTGGGTGCCCGGTCCAGTTCGAACGACCTGAACCCGTCATTCGCATCGGCCTCGACCTCCTATCGTCGCCGCTGAAGAGTCCCGACGCGGCCTTGGTGCTGATTCTCGAACAGCACGCAGAGCACCTGTTGTCACAGCTTCCGCAACAGGAAGATGTCGTCGAGCAGGTTCGCAGGGCGATTTCCCAGCTGCTGCTCGAGGGCGAGCCAGATATCGAGACGGTCAGTGTGAAGCTCCGTTGCTCAACGCGAACCCTCCAGCGTCGCCTGAAGAGCGCCGGCACCGGTTTCCGCGACGAACTGAGCCTCGTCCGCCATGAGCTTGCCGCGTCGTATCTGCAGGATCCCCGGCTGCAGGTCGTGGATATCGCTCTGCTCCTTGGGTACTCCGAGCACAGCGCCTTCACCCGTGCGTTCAAGGAGTGGATAGGGAAAACGCCGCAGCAGGTTCGGGATCAGTCACTGCAACGACGTCGCGTTGCAGAGCGTCGAAGCTGAGCATGGTCGAATGTTCATGCATTCAAGTACCGATTCAATCAACCCACCGGGCCGACATGCAAGCTGGCGAAGGCGCTCGGCATGTGAGGGATGAGAACTAAGCGACCTTCGTAACGCGGATTTGAGTAGGACATGGCTCACCCTTAAAACGACTGAGGCAACCCTAGGTGTTAAGCGCTAAAAATCAAGTCGACGCATAATACTCGACCGAACTCTGCCAGGGTCGATAACCGCCCTTCATGACCGGCAGCTATTGGCTGTCGCCACCGACAGCAATGGGTAGTTCACTGCCAATCATGGTTACGAAACGTGCTGGTCAGATCGAATGCAAACGGGTGGTCAACTGGAGTGCAGTATTCCAATTGGTATTCCAACTAAAAATCAAATTAGATATTAATGTTATAAATCAATAATTTACTAAACGGGTTCAAATTACCCCGGCCCAAACGAAGCATCAACAAAGCCCGCCTAGTGCGGGCTTTGTTGCATCTGGGGTTTGGGGTTTGGGGTTTGGGGTTTGGGGCTTCTAGCTTGTTGCGCAAGCACTCTTTGTTGAAAGCCGGCCCGGAACGCGGCATTACGTTGTTTTCCAATCCGTGCCAGCAACTCAACCTCGCGATACTCAACCCGGATCAGGCCATGCTTGAAAACGACTTTCAGCTTGCCAGCCTCCACCTTGAAATCCTCCGCGACCCGAATGTGAGCAGGTACGGCTACGCCTCGACTCGCAAGCCACCGCATTTGAAACCAGCAACGCCGTGCTCTTCGCGATGCTAGACCCAGTCAGCAAAAAAATGATCGTTGCCTGCAACTTCACTGGCATCACTCGCGGCGCTGTCCAAGCCTATTTCCTTGGCTACGTCCTAGCCGAACTCCATCGGGGACACCCGTCAAAAATAAATTCGCCCCCTTTTCCACAGCTTTTATCTAATACTCGCGGCCGCCCTTAGCATCAGTGCCTTGTTGGTTGCCAAACGAAAGTTGAAGTTGTTGTAACTCAACCCATCTGACCGCACACCTCACCAAAACCAATAAGGCAGAAACTTTGGTGTCGGCTCATGGGCCAACTCCAAGTTGTAAGTAATAGAGTTAAAGAAAAACATATCCAATATAAGGAAAGCGATAGCACCAAAAGAAAAAATCACAAACTCACGATGTGGATGCGCGCAGAAATTCGACTCCATCCAGGGCCGAACTGCAACAAGGGAAATCAACCCCACTAACGCACCGAAATAGTTTGGCCGAAGAGGAGTCACAGCATAAAAACCATATGTAAATACAAGCAGCAGCAGTCCCAGCCCAATAACTGGCAAGTTCAAGCAAAAGCCCAACAGCTTATCTCTGGCGCTTGCAAATAGTTGGCTGCGATCTACAAAAATGTAGGCAGCCAACAAGGAAATGGCGGGGGTAATTGAAAGTACATAACGCGCCTTTTTAGAGCTTGGAATCGTGAACAGCACGACTACCACAAGGAGCCAGCCCGTGAGATACAAGAGCATGTTCGTGGTCGGATGAGCTGAACACTCAAAAAAGTACTTACCCTTCTTGATGATGACGCTCAAAGCAATAAAAGCGGTTACGCCATAGGTCAGCAAGCCTGCAGAGAAATAGAAGTAATAACGGGGCGCGTGATCACTGCCAAACCGCCCCAACCCCTGCATGATCAAGACCTCTTGTAGAAAGGCGTCACCACCTTGTACGTAGGCAGCCCATGCCAGCACCGCAATACCTATGGCCAGGACGAGGCCCGCGAACAAGGAGAACACCACCAGCATGCGCCACTGCCGGCTTAACAGATAATAGGAGGCAACTACACTGGCAGGGCCGATCAGGCCAATAGGGCCACGAAATGCAAAGCCCAGCGCAAGTCCCGCGAGTACCAGTAGCAACCGAAAACGTTGTTTATGCACCTCTCCCGAATAGGCCAGGTAGAAGCACATCACGGTAAAAAGTGCAGGGTATACATCCAGCGCCAAGGAGTTTACGCCGTCCAAGAATGACCAAGTGAACAGAGCAAACACAACACCATAGGCACCCCATTTTTTTTCATGCAGCGCACCCAGCTTGTAAATAAACACCAGCATCAAGGCGGCGGCAACACAAAAAGGGAAACCCATCGAAAGGATGGATACACGGCCAAACGGCAAGGAAACCAGATACACGAGGAGCGTGTTGAGCACCGTATAATCAGGGTATGGCTGCAGATCATCAGCGATTGGAAACAGCGTAATCCCATGCTGCAACATATACTGGGCAAAGTCGACAAAGCGCGTGGTGTAATTGAGCACGGCAGGCTTATATTGCAGAATAGCCAATATAACAAATGCCATTATGAAAATAAATGAGCATGGCTTATTTACAGCCACTTCCTTTAACCGCTTCATGTGACCCTACCGCCCCTGAAAACGCGCAGGCTACCATGTTGTTTTTGGGCCATCCAGATTGCAAAAGTAAAGAGTTGTTAAAAGCAGTACAGCCTATTTATTCAAACTATCCAGATGCGTGCGCTTTCTGAACGCGAGCTGAATAGCACTTAAAAAAGGTGTACACACTCCAGTACAGGCCTTGTTTTTTTACAGATAAACTCTAACAACGTGAAGGCTCAGGGTGTTTAAAAAGTTGGTTTTAACTGGCTCCGACAACCTCATGACTCCGACATCACTACCATCACTTCAGCAACTGCCCCCTCCTCGCCTTCCGCCAGATAGATATGACCAATTGAGCTATTGAAATAGGCTGTTTCGCGGCAACCGATGCCGAGGGATTCGCCGGTCTCGAACTGAATCCGCACGCGCCCCGACAGGACCCCGGCCCACCAAACAAAGCATCAACAAAGCCCGCCTAGTGCGGGCTTTGTTGCATCTGGGGTTTGGGGTTTCTAGCTTGTTGCGCAAGCACTCTTTGCTGAAAGTCGGCCCGGAACGCGGCATTACGTTGTTTTCCATTCCGTGCCAGCGATTTAACCTCAAGATACTCAACCCGGATCAGGCCCAGCTTGAAAACGATTTTCAGCTCGCCAGCCAGCTCCCACCTCACCTCTCGATATCCTCCGCGACCCGAATGCGAGCAAGTAAGGCTACGCCTCGATTCTTAAACCACTGCATTTGAAACTGGTTACGCCGTGTTCTTCGCGATGCCAGACCTGGTCAGCAAAAGAATTGATCGACTCCCGCAACTTCACCGGTGTCATTCGCGGTGCTTCCTTGGCTACGTCCTAGCTGAATTCCATCGGGGACACACGCCAAAAACAAACCTGTTCCCTTCCCCAAAATACATGCGGTCTAACGCGCTATCAAATGAAAATCCTGTCACTTCGTTTTCTTCTTTAACGCCTTTTTTTTATGCAGGTCAATGCAACGAACATCTAAAGGTCGCGTAACCGAATTGTCATATTTGAAGCCCCTAATGCGTTTCAAAATATTGCAGCGATTCAAATGCTTGGCATCAGCGCTGCAAAACTGCCGATGCATGGGTAACGGATTACCTTGGATGAACAAGCCCGTCGGCAGGGTTAATTACCCTGTGAACGAGATCCATGATGATCAAGAAACTAGCCGTATCCCTCGTTGGCGCTTTGCTGGGGGGCGCGATGTTGCCTGCACATGCCGACTTCATCGACGACAGCCATGCCGACTTGACCCTGCTCAACCGCTACCTCAATCAACAAGGCCGTGACGTGGTGGGCAGYACCGCCAAGGCCAAGAGTTACCGCGACTGGGGACAGGGTTTTCAGTTCAATTTCCGCTCCGGTTATACCGACGGTGCTGTGGGTTTCGGCCTGGATCTTGAGGCCTTTTACGGCCTCAAGCTCGACTCTGGTGGTGACCTGAATAACAAGGATCACCAGAGTCGTTATCCCGGCAGCATGTTCCCGCTGGATGATGGGAAATCCGCCAATGACTTTAGTGTCTTGAGCCCGACCTTCAAGATGCGCTTCCTCAAGGATGAGCTGCGCGTTGGTATGCTCAGCCAAAATAACCCGATGCTGGCCAACACCGATGGGCGTCTGTACCACCAGACCAACACCGGCGTGCAACTGGTGTCGAAAGACCTGTCCGACTTCACCTTCACGGCTGGCGACATCGTCCGGACGAAAATTCGCAATGAGAGCAACGACAGTGACATGACCACTGGCGGCGGTGCGAAACTCAGCGACCGCTTCCTCTATGGCGGTGCTGACTATACAGGCCTGGCCGACACCACCTTGAGCCTGTGGTACTCCAATCTCCAGGATTACTACCAACAAGCCTTCATCGGCGCCAAGCACACCACCGCGCTGCCGGTCGGTAGCCTCCTCAGTGATTTCCGCGCCTACCGCAGCCTGGGCGTAGGCGGCAACGCGAATGGAGACAGCGACTTTGCCACCGCTGGTTCTTACGGTGACGGCTTGACCAAGGGGCGTATTAACCAGTCCACGATCAGCCTGATGGAAAGCTACAGTCTGGCGGGCCACACCATTGGCTTGGGGGCCCAGAAAAACACCGGTGACAGTGACTTCCCTTACCTGGACTCCGGGCTGAACAGTGGCGCTGCCCGACAAGGTCCTGGCGCCGGCGCTGATACACCGGCACTGACCAACCTGCAGCTGAACAAATTCCAGCATGCTGGCGAAGAAACCTGGCTGGCTCAGTACAAATACGACTTCGGTCAGTTGGGCATCAAAGGCCTTGGCTTTCTGGCCGCCTACGCGCACGGCGATAAGATCAAAGTGACCAAAGGCGGCGACAGCGAATGGGAGCGCGACTTGGCGCTGAGCTACCAGGTGCCTGATGGCAAGTTGAAGGGACTGGGCGTGACCTGGAAAAACGCCCAGGCCAACCCTAGCCTGACGGGCCAGACCAAGCAGGATGAAAACCGGCTCTACTTGAGTTATGTCGTACCGCTTTGGTAAGCACTGACTAGTACAAAAAAAGCCCGCACTTGGCGTAATGCTGTTCACTTAAGTATTTGAGTCTCAGCAGGGCTTCCCCGAAAATCCGATGCCAGATCGCTGGCATCGGATTTTTTATGTTTGTTCAGCAGCATCTGCTCGACCTCGGCGACCTCTTCAACTTTTCTGATCTGAGTACCTTTACTCAAAATATTCCTGTCGAATGGGTGGCATCGGTGTTGGACCTTTCTACGCAGGCAACCCTCCGGCGTCGTCGCTTGCCCGCCGACCAAGTGCTCTGGTTGGTGCTCGGCATGGCGTTGTTCCGCGACGAGCCTGCCTGCCAGTACATTGCGGTGCTGCTTATCGTGATGGCGGCGGCCAACCCGATTTCAGCAACAGGGAGGCGCTTGTCAGAATTAAGGGCGGGTGTTGGAGGGATGTTTCTGGATCACCGCCCAAGGCCGTCAGGCCAAGGACGGTGAAGATTTCAAAGATCCGGCTTCCAGTGAACCGTAAGGCTGCTCCGCTTAAGTGAACAGCTTTACGCCTAGTGCGGGCTTTGTTGCGTCTGGGGTTTCATATGTTGCTGAAGATTGTTATGGGTTCATGGGGGGTGTCAGAAATTTTGTGTTCTGCCCTACCATGACAACGCTTGCGCAATCTGATTCGCCTCGGTCCTGGTTTGGCCACCGGCCATGATGGGTGCCCTTAGCAACGACCGCAGGTCCTTGCGGTCCACGATCCAGAACGCCATCTTCACGGGTGTTTCCCGCAGGACACCGGTGACAGGGTCATTGTCAGAGGCGCCTTTGTCGTCAGGCAGCTTCGTCACATCGAACTCCCATCTGCGGCCGGTTGCCTGCTGCTCTCCATGTTCGGCCGATTTGGGCGAAAACTTCGTCCTGCGCATTTCTCCGGCTTGCAGCCCCAACTTTTCCGCCATGAAGGAGCGCAGCAACGGCTCAAGCTCCTCGTCAGATGACTGAGCCATGCCCACTGTGAGGCCAAGTTGCGCCCCTGTTTGCAAATTTTCGTAGTAGAAACGACTTTCTGTGTCCAATCTCAGGCGGTAGTCGCCCACACGCAAGGGCAGACGCATGTCTTTCCGGCGGTTGACCAAGGCATTTTCATCCTTCGGTATTGTCCAGCCCAGCGTAGCATCGCTTTCCTGCCATTCGATGAGCCTTCGGTTCAGTGCGACGGCGTCGTGACCTCTGCCCTGGCGGTAAGCGATATCCGCTGCATAATCTAGCGCAGTGCGATAGAGGCTTTCATCGGTAAAGCCAATCTCCCAGGCAGGCACGGCCAAACCCAGCGAGCGACGGGCGGCATCCAGAGCGCCGCGCCGATACTGCGACACGCCGATATAGGTCTGCACGCGCGCAATTTCCTCTGAGAAAAAGGCATCGGGCAGCGCCTGCTCTGCCAGTTCAGCAGCCTTGGACCAGCCGCCAGGAACATTCCAGTACGAATCCATGTCTTGGATCTGCTCGACTATCGTGCGCTCACGGAACAGTGGTGGTGCGCTTTGCCATTTCAGCGCCGCGAACAAACTGCGCACTTGTTCAGTTGCTTGGGCTTCGTCTCGCGATCTGAAAATCACATTGATGTCCATGCGCCAGTCGCCGTTTAACGCTATCCAATGAACATTGACGCATTGCTCGCCGTCACACTCCTCTTGCCTCCCTAGTTTGACGGATGTCAGGCCGTTGAAGGGGAGATCGGGCATTGCCGATGCAAGCGCCTGTGCCTCATGCTGTCCCTGATAGGACTTGCCCCATTCCTGCCGTTGTGCGGCGCTCTGCTTGCGTTGTGTTTCGTCATAGGACAGCGAAATCTCGGCGCTTAGGTGGCTGTCCGCCAACACCTGTGTATAGAGGACGCGGGTGATGAAATCCCGTTTCTTTGCTGGCTCAAACTCCGTCAGCTTCCACTGTCCCAGCATTAGTGGCATCGAGAAGTCAGCCAGCTCGTAATGCAAGCGCGGTTCGTCCAGCGACAAGCGCCATAGACCGGGATCGGGGCTCGCGACCGCGAATAGCTTTTCCTGCAGGCGTGCGACCTCTGCTCTTTCACCCGCCATCATGCTTGCTTCGATTGCCAGGCCAAGCATGTTCGTGCTGCGGCTGTCGCGCCTGCCCGTCGACCCGGCAGATGCTGCTTTCTGCTCCCAATACGCAATCTGCTCTTCGGCGGCTTTCCGGGCCTCGTCGTATCTCCCCTGCTTGTGCAACAGGTTGACGAGCAGGACGCCCGCATCTAGCTCGGTGAAATCCAGGGCGCTGCTCTTGCGACCAGCCTCCATAGCCGCCCGGGCTGCGACCGTGGCCTCCGCCAATGACTCCTCGCTGCTCAGGCGTTGTGCCTCGCGCATAAGCCCAGCAGGGCTTGGTACCCGGGACTCCGCCTGAACCGCTGACGCCGTCCAGGCGGCGATGCTGGTTGACAACAGGACTGCGGCAAAGATGGGCCAGTTTCGGCTTCGTTTTGAATTCTTCATATTTGTCTCTCTGGCACATGCTTAATGGGCTTGTTGCATAGACGTGTAAAAACGCGCTGTTCGGTGCAAAGGCGTCGACAGGAACTTTTAACCCGTATTACTTCATTCTTTAACGCGCCAGGGATGTCGATGAGAGTACTGACTATCAATCACGCGGAGCTACCGTCCTCAGGTATGGCTTTGAATCGGTATATGGGAACCGTCCAGAGTTCGTTTGAAGGGGAGCCATGGCGAAAATACGTAATCTGAATGGCCCCCAAGCTCTCAAGAATCTCGAGACCTGAACTCACCGGGGCCGCTTGACTACCCATTTTTTTATAGCTGGGTCTATTGGCTGTTCGGCTTCAATCTCTGCCGGGGTTTGACTGATCGCCATACCGTTTCCACAGAACGCAGTGAACACATCCCCGTTGAAACTGTAGAGTTCGACACTCGTCACGGTCTCACAGGCATCACTCGCCACTATTTTTCGTGCGAGTTTGACCCGAGACGACTGGTAAGTGTCGTACCACTCCTTGAAATATGCTTTGGATCGGGTCGCTGATGCGCCGGGATTCAGGATATCGCTGGCAATCCTGGCATCTAGGGGGCTCGCTGCGAAACTCGTATACGGTTGGATATCCTCGGGGTCAACAGGATATATACGCGCATATCCTTTTTGCACGTCGAGTTTAACCACCTTCAACTGCGCGTCTTCTGGATAAACTTTATAGACGACATCCAAAAGCCCCAAGGATGGGTTGGGTGTTTTGTTACCCGAGTAAATAAACTTCTCGTCCTTCTTCAGATTGAAGCGCTGGACTATTGAGTCGATTCGGTCGAGCCGCTTCCGCTCCTCTAAGTTGCTCTCCGCAACCGCGACAGGCTTCAGACTCTTCAACTGCTCGGGCATCGGCGATAGCTGAACCTGAACATCCGCCTGCGCGCTACAAACGGCCGCTGCCAAGACCAAGGGAATAATGGGTTTCAACATGCATCCTGCTCCTTGTAGATAAATCTTCCGTGTCGTGCTGTGTGTTCTAAGTCGAAGCGTTATCTCTGGGTAGCCCTCAGAGATGTAAGTCGTGCCGTTTGTTTATCACGGTTCACTCCAGTCCGCACACGGACTTGTTCGCCAGGTACCGGCCTACGACCTCCGCCTTGGCGTCGGGGCATTTATCTCAACGAACGACACCCCCTGAGCATCAATGAAATTTTGGGCTTCAGAGACAAGTTCAAATGCCCCAGGCGCCAAACGAAACATCAACAGAGCCCGCCAAGTTCGGGCTTTGTTGCGTCTGGGATTTGGAAAACTACTTCCCCTCCCCTAGAAACGAGGCTTGCTCGCAATGGGGGCAGTGTTGTGTCCAAGGCTCGAGCAAAAGGCTTTTCATCTCCCGCAATCAGATTTCAACATCGCCAGTTCCCTCGCGTCTATTGCCCAGCCTGCGCAATCCGCACCCGCTCGCGCCCCTTCATCAACCCCACTGCAAGCGCCGATAGAATCAACGCAATCGAAATCCCTTCGTTGAAATCAACCCGATGCCCAAGCATCAGCATCGAGCCTGCGACGCCAAATACCGGTATCAGTAAAGACAGCGGTGCCACCCTCGAAACCGGGTACTCTCGCAGCAGTAGATTCCAGCCCCAATAACAGAAATGTGTCGCCGCGTAGACTTGAAACAACAGCGAGAACACTGACACCCATTCAAGGTGTGCGACCAGGGACGTAAACGGAGCGGAACCGTGCGCCAGCCAGGTGAGCGCCAGTAAGGGGATCGGCGGGAACAGGCTGGCCCATACCACAAAGGCAAACATTTCCCGGACCTTTGACTGTTTGATGATGATGTTGCCGACACTCCAGCTAAATGCACTCACCAGCAGCAAGCCATAACCCACTGTCGTTGCATGGCCCGGGCTGCTGAAAATAATGCTGATCAAACCCAGCGCTGCGAGCCCCACCCCAAGAGTCTGTCCAAGGCTCAATTGCTCGCGAAACAGCAACACCCCCCAACCCAAGGTAAAAAATGCACTGAACTGAATCAACAGAGCTGCGGTCCCTGGTGGCACACCCAGTTCGATGCCCAGGTTGATCAACGCCCACATCGCGACCCCGAAAATCAATCCGTAGGCGGCCAACCACCCCATGGAGATCGACGGCCGCCGGACAAAAAACACCCACGGCAACGCCGCCAGCGTAAAGCGAAGAGCCGTCAGCAGCAGTGGATCAATAGCCGCCAGACCCAGTTTGGTGATGGGAAAGTTCAGACCCCAGACAGCCGTCACCAACACGGCCAGGATCAGGTGTTTTTTCTGCATGAAGTTCTATTTCCAGTATGCCGGGCCAGTGGCTGTATGCCCCAACCGCGACGCCACTATGCGCAACAGGGGCAATGGCTCGCTTGCACTATCAGGTCATAAATCATTAAATTCGGGCCATGCGCGAAACTGAAATAGATCCCTACGAAAACACTCCCCGCGATGCAGTAGTCACGGCCAATAACTATCTGGATGGCCAACACTTTGCGCTGCATACGCACCGACGTGGCCAGTTTGCCTACGCCGCCTGTGGCGTCATCACGGTATTCACTCGCCAGGGCAACTGGGTCGTTCCCCCACAAAGAGCTATCTGGGTACCGGCGGGCGTCCCCCATGAGATGAACATGAGCGGACCGGTGACCATGCTTAATACCTACATCCGTAACCGCGCCGTCGCTCGGCTCAGTCTGCCTGCTCACTGCCAGGTATTCGGCGTCTCGGCATTGCTCAAACAACTGCTGATCCGGGCCATGGACGTTCCGGCACTGTATGCCAAGGAGCATCTGGATGGCCATTTGATGACCTTGCTGCTTCACGAAATAGCCGGCATGTCGCCCTTATCGCTCAATGCACCGCTGCCGAGCGAACCAAGGCTGGCGCATATCTGTCGAAAGCTGCTGGAACAACCGTCGCTGGAAACCGGAATTGATGATATGACCCGGCAGGTCGGGATGAGCCGCCGCACATTTACCCGGCTGTTTCGCCAACAAACCGGTATCAGTTTTGTCGAATGGCGTCAGCAGGCATGTCTGTTGGCGGCCGTGGTGCGTTTGGGTAACGGAGAGGCAATTACGCGGGTGGCAACTGATCTGGGCTATAGCAGCCCGAGTGCCTTCACCAGTGTTTTCCGTCGAGTACTGGGCGAAGTACCCAGTCGGTATTTCCCGAAAAAAATGCTTTGAACTTTCCCCGGCAGTCTCAAAATCCCCACAGACCTATCAATAAACATTACCATTTACGACGTAACAGCCGAAAACGATGGAAACTCGAATGCGCAGGTCAGCTGTATTTCTTTTGGCATCCATGCTGACAGCGTGCGGGACCGGGCTGCCCGTCGGCAATACAAAAGCAGTGGAGAACGTAACGTCCGCAAATGGACACACCCCGCTGAACATGGATGGTTATACCGCCAGCAAACTGGATGCCCTGCTCAAAGAACGCTCAGCGATCCCCCCCGATGATATAGGGCAGATGAACAATCTGATTTCACGGGAGTTTTTGGGACGGCCCTACTCCGCGAACAGGTTGCAGGGCTCTGCTACCACGCCGGAAGCATTGGTCGTCGACTTCAGGGGCCTGGACTGTTTCACCTATCTGGATTACGTCGAAGCGCTGAGGAAGTCCAACAATGAAGCGGACTTCTTCAAGAACCTCATCCAGACGCGTTATGTGAACGGCAATCTCGATTACCTGCATCGCCGGCACTTCTTCACCGACTGGTCGCAGGCCGAGCAAAAGCTGGCCGACGACGTCACCGCGCAAATCAGCCCTCATGCGGTAACCGTGGTTAAGCGCCTCAATCGAAAAGCCGATGGCAGCGCCTACTTGCCGGGCGTACCCATGACCGAGCGCACGATTACCTATATCCCCAGCGCGTTTGTTAACGACCATGTGATCAGCCGTTTGCAGACTGGCGATTACGTTGGCATCTACACCCAACTCGCCGGCCTGGACGTTACCCATACCGGGTTCTTTATCAACAAGGACGAAGGACCCGTGCTGCGTAATGCCTCTTCGAAGAAAAAGAACCGGGAAGTCGTAGACTCTCCCTTCAAGGACTACATCGCGAAGACCCCGGGGATCGTGGTGTTACGAGCGCGGCAATCTGTGCCAGAGAGTCAATGAATTCTGGTTCGCCCATCTTGTGCGTACCCTCTACACCCTCAAACATCAACAAAGCCCGTACAAGACGCAATGCTGTTCACTTAAGCCGATGTTTCAGGCTCAACCGCAGTTGTGGCGAGGGAGCTTGCTCCCGCTGGGGCGCGAAGCGGCCCTGAATTGGGCCTGCTACGCAGTCCAGCGGGAGCAAGCTGTCCAGCGGGAGCAAGCTCCCTCGCCACAGATACTTCTCAGGCCTCCAGACTTCCTTAAGTGAACAGCATTGCGTCTTGTGCGGGCTTTGTTGCATCTGGGGCTTTGTCTTTCACTTACCTGTTCAAGGCGTGGGCGCCAATGCCAGATCGGCTCGCCCAACATTCGGTTTCTCGGCGGGACTTGCGCAGGCGACAAAATCCTCCTTGCGCAGTAGCACCAACGCGATCAGCGACACCACGCCCGTGCCGATGTAAAAGTACCAGGGCGAGGTAATGTCGCCGGTTACCTTGATCAGCCAGGTGGAAATCAACGGTGCGCTACCGCCAAATACCGCCACCGGAATGTTGTACGCCACCGCGATGCCCGTGGAGCGGATTCGCGTTGGCAACAACTCACTCATCAATGCGTAAGTCGACGAGGCATACAGGCCGAACAGGATTGCCACCGCCATCAACGGATAGATAAACGAAGCTGGCGTCGCCGTGGGTGCCGATTTGAACAGCCAGTACATCGCCAGAGTGGCCAGGGTGCCGATCACCAACAAAAACGGTTTGCGCCCGTATTTATCGGTGAACGCGCCGCCGAACGGCATGACCACTGCGGACGAGAGGCTGGCAACGAAGACGTAGAGCAAGGTCGTACCGCTGTCGAACTTGAGAATGCTCGACATGTAGGTCGAGGCGAAGGTCAGCACCAGATAGAAGATCGAGCTGTGCAGGGTAATGATGAAGAACACCAGGGCAATTGCCCTTTTCCACTGCCAGACTTCTCGCAGAGGGGCTTTGGAGGTTTCCCCCGCGCGCTGCAGCGCGAGGAACTCGGGACTGTCTTCGAGCTTCAGGCGGATGTACATCGAGATCAGGCCCAGCGGCGCCGCGATCAGAAACGGGATACGCCAGCCCCAGGCTTGCATCAGGTCAGCCCCCATCACCCAGGTCATGCCGTTGGCCACCGCACCACCCAGCAACAGGCCGAGTACCGCCGTCACCATCAACCAACACGTCGCAAATCCGCGTCGCCCGGGCCCGGCGTACTCGGAGATGAAACTGGTGATGGTGCCGATCTCGCCACCAGCGGAGAAGCCCTGTACACAGCGGATCAGCACCAGAAGAATCGGCGCGGCGATACCCAGCGTGGCATAGGTCGGCAACAGCCCCAGCAAAACGGTAGAGCCGGCCATCATCACCAGCACCGTGATCAGGGTCTTGCGCCGGCCGATCTTGTCCGCCAGCGGACCGAAGAACAGCCCCCCCAGCGGACGGATGAAAAAGCTCAAGGCAAAAGCTGCAAAACTGGCAAGCAGGCTGGTGGTCGGGTCATCGGAGACGAAGAACGCCTTGCCGATATAGACGGCGAGAAAACCATAAACGCCGTAGTCGTACCACTCGATCAAGTGGCCGGACGTTGCACCGATAAACGCCCGGCGCCGTTGCCGGGCCGGGTTCTTCTGTTGAATGCCCACGTGAGGGACTCCTGTCTGACTTCTATCCATGGAAAACACAACTCAGGGAACTGCAGTACCGCTCGCGACCTCCTTCAACCAGAGGCGCAAGTCGGTCTTGAGGATCTTGCCGTAACTGTTCCTGGGCAGCTCTGTGCGAAACACATACTTCTTCGGTTTTTTGAACGACGCCATGCGTTCGATGAACCAGGCATTGAGCAAAGACTCGTCGAGCACCCCGGCATTGCGGGGGACGATAAACGCTACCACTGATTCCCCCCACTGCACATCCGGCTCGCCGACCACGCAGACTTCAAATACTTCAGGGTGTTGCGCCAGCACTTCCTCGACTTCCCGCGGGTACACGTTGCAGCCCCCGGAAATGATCACATCCTTGGAGCGATCGGTCAGCGTCAGATATCCCGCACAATCAAGGAAACCAATGTCGCCGGTCAACAGCCAGCCATCCACCAAGGTCTGGCGAGTCGCGGGCTCGTTGCGCCAGTAGCCCTGCATGACGGTGGGTCCGCGCACGGCGATTTCCCCCGGCTGGCCGGGTGGCAACGGCCGGTGCTCAGGGTCCAGAATCCTGATGTCCACGCACGAATGTGCCCGCCCGACGGAAGCAGCCAGCGAAGCCCAGTCGGGACGGTTGCGATCCACGATCAGCTCTCGCGACAAGGCGCTGATCGTCATCGGGCTCTCCCCCTGACCGTAGATCTGCACCATCCGCGCACCAAAGGTTTCAACCGCGTCTTGCAGATCCGCCAGGTACATCGGCGCGCCACCGTAGACGATGGTTTTGATCCCGTCGCCGCCATAGCCTTGGCGACGGGCCTGCTCAACCATGCGCTTGACCATGGTCGGTGCGGCGAACAACGTGACATTGCGCAGCCTGCTCGCCAGCTCGAACAGCTCCTCGGCCTTGAAGCCACGGGATTCGGGGACCACATGGCGAGCACCGCAACGCACATGGATAAAGTTGTAGAGGCCGGCGCCATGGGACATCGGGGCCGCGTAGAGCACCGCATCATCCGGGCTGACCGGATCAACATCGAGCGGATAACACAGCGACATGGCCGTCAGGTTGCCGTGAGAGAGCATCACCCCTTTGGATCGTCCGGTGGTGCCGGAGGTGTAGAACAGCCAGGCAAGGTCATCGGCATCACGAGAACGGGGATTTTCCAACATAGTCGCATCGACCGAAGCGCACGCCAGACGGTCCGTTTGATTCAGTTCTCGACAGCCCTGCGGCAACGCCTCGGGCGAGAACACCTTGTCATCATCGGTGAAAATCAGCCGGGCTTGCGCATTGTCGACGATCCAGCTGGCTTCAACAGGGTGCAGCTTGCAGTTGATCGGCACCACCACCGCCCCCACCCACCAGACGGCATAAAGCAGTTCGAGGTATTCGCAACTGTTCTTCATGAACAGCGCCACACGGTCGCCGGGCGCAATGCCGTGCTCGTTTACAAGCTGCGCGGCACGGCTACGGACACGGGCGGCAAACGTGGCGTAGTCAGCGACTTGCCGCTGCCCCTCAAACAACGCTGGACGTTCTGGCCAACGTCGGCCGGCATCGTTCAACCAGTTGGCGATGTTCATGCTCAAGCCCTGCGTGCCTGAAGCACCGAAGCATAGTTGGCGACCGCCATGCCGCCCATGTTGAACAACAGACCGAACTCGGGATTCGGCACAGCCAGGCCGATGGGCTCGCCGGTCAACTGCCGAAAGGCCATAGCGTGCATCGACACCCCCGTGGCGCCCACCGGATGCCCCTTGGCCTTGAGCCCGCCCGACAGGTTCACCGGCAGACGCCCACCCGCCCGCACGATACCGTCATCCAGCGCCCGATGCCCCTCGCCTTTGGGCGCCAGGCCCATGGCTTCGTAGATCAGCAGTTCGGCGATGGTGAAACAGTCATGAACCTCGGCAAAGCTCAGGTCGGCCAAGGTGATATTGGCCCCACGCAGGGCCGAATGGATCGCGCGCTGCGGGCCTTCAAACGCGAGCATGTCGCGCTGGGCAATCGGCAGGAAATCGTTGACCTGCGTCGCCGAGCGAATCAGTACGTCACGACGAAACCGCCTGGCGCGCTTGGACGAGGCCAGCACAATGGCGGCAGCCCCATCGCTGATCAGCGAGCAATCGGTCAGGCGCAACGACTCCGCCACATACGGATTGCTTTTCGACACGTTGTTGCAGTGTTCGAAATCCATGACCCGGTGCATCTGCGCCAAGGGGTTGGCCATGGCATTGGAGTGGTTCTTGGTGGCGATCGCGGCCATTGACGCCATCGGGCACTGATAGCGGGCACGGTACTGTTGCGCGGCCAGGCCGAACAACTGCGGAAAACTGAGCCCGGCCTCTTCGACATCGTTTTGATAACCGGCACCGGCCAGGGCCTTGGTGACATCGGCCGTGGAGTTGGAGGTCATCTTCTCGGCGCCCACGATCAATACCAGTTCGGCTGAGCCTGAGCGGATCGCGTTGATCCCTGCATGAATCGCCGCCGAACCCGAGGCGCAGGCGTTTTCGCAACGGGTCGCGGGCTTGAAGCGCAAGCCTGGGTCGGCTTGCAGCATCAACGAGGCGGGAAAACCATCCGCAACCATCCCCGAGTTGAAATGCCCGAGGAACATCGCGTCGA
Organism: Pseudomonas sp. 05N432; assembly: GCF_056396945.1. Classification (NCBI taxonomy): domain Bacteria; kingdom Pseudomonadati; phylum Pseudomonadota; class Gammaproteobacteria; order Pseudomonadales; family Pseudomonadaceae; genus Pseudomonas; species Pseudomonas sp. 05N432. The sequence continues at coordinate 244,194 of NZ_JBFTMM010000014.1, forward strand.
TGGCTGAGGCGTCAATGGCGGCGTCTTCCAGGGCTTCGCGGGTGACCTGAACGATCAGGTCTTCCAATGTGGAACCGTCCAGACGGCCAAATCGAGAGTGCGCGGCAGCGACGATGGATACGGAATCATGGGGCATGGTGATTTTCTTCTGTGCTTGGATCAGGCATTCCCTACAATGACCTACCGCCCGGATCGCTCGCTAGTTCGTGCAACTACGTACATGAATAAGTAAGCGCTCTGATACAAAGCGTCGTCAGTACCGGATTTAATCGAGGCAGGATGCCCAATGACCGTCTTCGCACATCAACTGAAAGACCTTGAGCGCCTGGCATTCAGGGTCTCGCCCGCCCCTCAGCTCATCACCGGCAACCGCGTGATGCTCGACTGCAACGAGGCATTCCTGGAACTGTTCGGCTACCAGCGCGAAGAGCTTCTGGGTTATCTGACCCTGCTGATCTATCCCTCCCAAGCGGACTACAAGACCATCGGCAATCGCAGCGAGACCTGGTTGCGCAACAGCCAAAGCGGCTCCTACTCCGACGAACGCTTCATGCAACACAAAAACGGCGAAGTGTTCTGGGCCAGGTCGCACGGCTACAGCCTGACCCCGGACGATCCATTCAAACTGATGGTCTGGCACTTCGAACGCATGGACCGTCCGCACCACGCCACGGTGAACCTCACACCCCGTGAACGCGAAATCTCGATGCACATCGTCAATGGCCTGACCTGCAAGGAAGTGGCCAAAAAACTGGCGATTTCCCACCGGACCGTGGAAGTCCATCGCGCCCGCCTGATGAAAAAACTGCAGGCCAAGAACAGTGCTGAGCTGGTGTCGAAGATTATTTTTGTGAGTTGACGGACGAGCCCCCCGCCAAGCCATAAAGAGAAGTCCTTTCAGTATTCGCGCTGAGGTCGAGAGTGGAGGAAGTACGCTCAGGGAACTCCCCGCAAAAGCCTCCAGTCACAGCTATATATGGCATCCCGCCGCCCCGCGAAGCCGACAACAATGAACAACGAAGAGCTTGTCTCCAAGCCAGTGGTCAGGGCTCATGGTTCGTGGTTGAAAAAACTGGGACCGGGGCTGATTACCGGTGCTGCCGACGATGACCCCAGTGGTATCGCAACCTACTCGCAAGCCGGCGCGCAGTTTGGTCTGAACACGCTCTGGACGTTGTTACTGACGTTCCCCCTGATGGTCGGCATTCAGGTCATCAGCGCCAAAATCGGTCGGGTCAGCGGTCACGGACTGGCAACCAACATTCGCCATCATTACCCCAAGCCCTTTCTATTTTCCATTGTCGGGCTATTGCTGATCGCCAACACCGTGAACATTGCCGCCGACGTCGCCGCAATGGGTAATGCGACGAAGTTGCTGATCGGTGGGCCGACTCACTTCTACGCCGTAGGCTTCGGGGTGGTTTCGTTACTGCTGCAGATGTTCATTCCCTACAGCCGCTATGTGCGCGTACTCAAGTGGCTGACCCTGGTATTGCTGGCTTACGTGGGCATAATTTTTGCGGTGCAGATCCCGTGGGGCAAGGTCGCTCTGCAGACGGTATGGCCGCATCTGTCCTGGAAGCCGGAATACATCACCATAGTCGTGGCCATTTTCGGCACAACCCTCAGCCCCTACTTATTCTTCTGGCAGGCCTCCCAGGAAGTGGAAGAAATGGAGGCTCGTCCCGACGCAGACTCGCTGATCAAGGCTCCAGAGCAGGCAAAGGTCAATTTCCGGCGGATCCGAATCGACACGGTCATTGGAATGGCATTTTCCAACGTCATCGCGTTTTTCATCATGCTGACCACCGCCGTCACCCTTCACATGCACGGCATGACTGATATCCAGACCTCCGAACAAGCGGCGAGTGCCCTGCGGCCCATCGCCGGAGAGTTTGCCTTCTGGCTGTTCAGTGCCGGCATCATCGGTACCGGTTTGCTGGCCATTCCCGTACTGGCAGGTTCCGCCGCCTACGCCATGGCGGGGGCCTTTCAATGGAAAAACAGCCTGGCCGACGAGCCAAAAACCGCCAAAGGCTTCTACGGAGTCATTGCAGCGGCAACGTTGTTGGGCGTTCTGCTGTGCTTTGCGCCCATTGATCCGATCAAGGCTTTGCTGTGGAGCGCCGTGATCAACTGCGTCATGGCCGTGCCGATCATGTTCACCATGATGTTCATGGCATCGCGCAAGGACATCATGGGTGACTTCGTCATTCGGCCAGGCTTGCGGATACTGGGCTGGAGTTGTTCGATGGCGATGGCATTGGCGGTCATCGCGATGTTTTGGGGAATGCTCGCCGGTTGATCCTGTTCAGCACCAACGAACAAGGGGACCGATTGATTGTCGTGAGTCCGACCCAAGTCAAAATTAATCAGCCCCCCTTTTCGTTTCAGCACTTCTTCGCCTGATCTTTCGCCTGCGCCCACACACGCTCTTCCTGCTCGCGCAGCTCCGGTGTGAACTCGGCACCGAAATCTTCCGCCTCGAACACCTGGCGAATTTCGATCTCTGCCTCCGTACCCGGCATCGGGTTTGGGCAGCGTTTGACCCAGTCGATGGCTTCCTGCTTCGACTTCACCTGCCACAGCCAGTAGCCGGCGATCAGTTCCTTGGTTTCGGCAAACGGGCCGTCGATCACCGTACGTTTCTCGCCGGAGAAGCGCACGCGGGTACCTTTGCTGCTGGGGTGCAGGCCTTCGCCGCCGAGGAGGATGCCGGCCTTGACCAGCTCTTCGTTGTAGTTGCCCATCGCGGTCAACAATTCCTGGCTGGGCATCACGCCGGCTTCGGAATCCTTGCTGGCTTTTATAATGATCATGAATCGCATCGTCGTCTCTCCGTTGGATGTGAACTACTCACTACCTTGTCGAACGGTAGCGCCGCAAATCGACAGCCCTTCATTTTTTATTTCCGCGCCCTCAACGATCCTAGGACATTTCCCGCAAACCGTAGTGCATGTGGTGAACTGGCGAGGAAGGATCAGGAGAGATAGCCTTCAGGTGTCGCTGCGCATCAGCGACCGGCTTTGACAGGCCGAAAAGTGTAATCTTTCACTCCACCTGAAAAGACGGCATGCTTTCCCGCATGCAGTTTCTTTATGGCGGCTGTGCGCGGGGCATCTTCGGGTGCGCCGGGTTCTTACACTTCTGGTCTGTCAACCCGCGTACGGCTGCCACCCAATCCTGTTTGACAGCGGGGGGCTGGCAGCTTTTATCACCAGTGTAAGGAGCTCCACCATGAAAAAGATCACCCCCAATCCCCCCGAAAAAACCACCACTCCTGTAAGCAATCTCTTCACCCTCCTCCCCAACATCGACACCGAAACCCTGCTGATCCACACCTCCGAAACCCTCGCCTCGCTCAACGTCATGACCACCGATCTGGCCTTCCAGCTCGAAGACTCGCGTCGCAACGTGGCGTTGGCGATTCAGCAGTTGATCGTGCTGGGCGAATTGCTGGTGAACCGGGCACTGGAGCATTTCGACACGCCGGACGCATCACACGAACCTCAACCCGCCGCTCACCACTGAGTGGTCACGCTCTGCTATTGAATGGAGGTTCTGCCATGACTCGATACATGCCCATCACCGGCATCGACTGCACCATCGCATCCCTGTTAATCGACACCGAAGCGCCGCTGGACGTGCTGCATGAAACAGCCGCCTACCGCATCCGTACCGCGACACAGTTGTTGGAGATCGTCGCCACCGGCGAGGGGATTCACAGTGAACTGGCACGAGCGCTGGTGGTTTCACTGCGCGATGGTTGTGATTTGCTGGACGTTGTTGGGCGACGATTGCAGGCGCAGGTTTTCTTGTCGTGAGGAAAATGGTGGCCCTCGCGGGCCACTTTCTAGCAATTGAGTTAACCCGTGCGCGGCTCACGATAAGCCTCTGACTCAACGGAAGGCTTCACTTAACGTAACTTTCTGTCGACCCAATGCGTGGGTATCGCTTCGTGAAACTACCTCAGCATCGTTCCTTCCGTGGTCAGGGTCAGATATTTCCCGCAAGCCAAAGCGTCGTGTGTGAACTTGTGCGGAATGAGCCGCAAACCTAATCTAGGCAAACGATACAGACGGTTCGTCTCAAACCGATTGATCGAGATCGCCACTGCCACCAGACTCCACCTTCCGCACTACCCGCTGACAAGGAGGCCACATGCAACGCACTGCGCTACCCAGCCATCTTGTTGGCATTGGCTTGTACACCCCGGCAGAAGCCGCGCTCTACACCGGCATTCCGGCCGCTGACATCCGCCGCTGGTTGTTCGGGTATACCGCCCACGGTGCTCTGCATCCTGGTCTGTGGCCCTCCGAACTGGCTGATCTGGGTGAACCCATCCTGGGTTTTCACGACCTTCTCGAAATTCGCTTTGTTCACGCTTTCCGTAAGCACGGCGTTAGCTTGCAAGCTATTCGCAGCGCTTCGGTGCAAGCAAAAGCGATGTTTGATCAGGCCTATCCCTTTACCTGCAAACGATTCCAAACAGACGGACGGAGCATTTTCGCCACGGTTCTGGATGAACTCGGCGATGACGCCTTGCTTGACCTGGTCAAAAGGCAATACGCCTTCAAACAGGTCATCACGCCATCGCTCTATGAAGGCATTGATTACACGGGCTCTGGTGCCGCTCAACGCTGGTACCCGATCAAACGCAGCAAGGCCATTGTTCTCGACCCCTCCAGAAACTTTGGAAAACCTGTGCTTTCCGTTACAGGGATCGACACAGCAACTGTTTTCAGTGCTTATCAAGCCGAAGGGAACGATGCCAAGCGCGTTGCTCAAATTTACGAGATACCTGCCAACGCAGTAGACGCGGCAGTTAATTTCGAGCTTAGGAATGCGGCTTGAACTTCCTGCTGGACAACAACCTCCCTCCCGCTCTGGCCCGTGCCCTTAACGAACTCTCCAAATCCGAAGGCCACACCGTGACGCCACTGCGGGACAAATTCCCGCAGAGTGCGACTGATATAGCGTGGATTTCAGCGTTGAGTGAAGAAGGTGGATGGGCCGTTATCTCGCAGGACAAATTTACCAAAGGCGATATTGAGAAAAGAGCCTTTCGTGAATGCGGCCTTCCCATTTTCTGCTTAACCAGACATTGGGGGAATGAACCTTACTGGAGCAAAGCTCACAATCTGGTGCGGTGGTGGCCGGCAATCTTGATCCAGGCAGATCTGATAAGCAGAGGCGCAGCGTTCCGTGTGCCTTGGAAGTTCGCGACTCATGGAAAACTTGATCAGATAAAAATCTAAAGCCCGACCCTACACCGGACTTTTTCATTTCAGAGCCCTTCTGCCCCCCACCACCGCTTCACCCACAACGTCCCCACAATCCCCACGACAATCGAGGCCAATGGCAACGTCGAGGTCAAACTCAGCGTCGGGAATACCAGCAGAATCTGAGAGTCGTTGCCGCCAAGCATCATCGAGGCGCCAATGCCCATCAGCACACCGGCCAATAAATGCACGCACGCCTTCGACAAGTTGAACGGCTGGTAGCTGAAGGTCTTGCGGCGCAGGGTGAAGCTGAGCATGCCCACCAGCAACATCACGAACACCACGACGCGCTGGCCGGTGAGGGTCGTTTRTTCGGGCATCCAGAACAGCTGTGACAGGTGGTAGAAGAACACGCTGGGTGTCCATTGCGGTTCGAAGGTGTACAGCGCGCTGGTCAGCGCCCCCAGCAGCATGCTGGAGAACACCAGATATTTGTCACCGTGAACATAGGCCAGAAACAGCAACGCCATCAGCACCACACCCAGGGTGAGCAGGTAGTGGCTGCTGGAGATTTCGGGCATCAGCAGGGTTCTATGCTCGGGCAACATGTTGAGCCGATACCAGAGCACAATCCCCAGCACCCAGCCGACAATCGTAAAGGCTTTATTGAGATTGCCGCAGGTAAGTTTGGTCAGGGTGCCGACGCTGCAACCGTCGTTGAGCACCGAGGCGACGCCAAATAACAGTCCCCCACCGATCAGCAACGGATACCCGACTTCTGGCGTGAACAACGGCTGGTTGATGCCGAAATAGCGATAAAGCGGCGCCAGCAGCAGGCCAAACAACCCGCAGGACACCAGTGCCACGAACAAGGTGGGTCGACGTTTGAGCATTAAAGCGCTGGCTTTGACCAGGCACATGCCCATCCGCTGCGAAACCCAGCCAATCAAGAATGCCAGCAACCACGCGATCAGCAACGAAAGCACACGCCTCCTAACACCTCGGCAAGCCCATCGATGGGTTAAAGACTAGTCGGCTTTTCAGTGGGCTCGCCAAGGCGACAACTAGGCCATCGTATCGACCCGCTCGATATTGTCAGCCAACGCAAAGACTGGCTAACAGCGGGATTCCTGCTAGCTTTCAAGCGAGTCCTACACTTCGCCCAGCGGCGCCTTTCCGGTCTGCGCCAACCATTCAGTCCACCTCGAAAGGGACCTCATGACCACCCTCAAAGACCGTCTGAAGCAGGGCAAGGATGCGCGCAAGCAGTGCTCGCGCAATGCTCAGGCGCTGCTCGGCAAGACTGATCGCGACCCACTCCCCTTGATCAAGGCCTCCAGTGCAGGGCGAATCCGTTCGCTGAACGAATTGCGCTTCGGGCGCATGCTGGTTTCGCCGTTCGCCTTCTATCGTGGCAACGCCCTGTTGCACGCCCACGACCTGTCCGGGACGCCGGACATGGGCCTGCATTCAACCATTTGCGGCGATTGTCACCTGATGAACTTCGGTGGTTTTGGCACGCCGGAACGCAACCTGCTGTTCAGCGTCAACGACTTCGATGAAGCTCACCCGGGTCCATGGGAGTGGGACCTGAAACGGCTGGTGACTAGCTTCCTGGTCGCCATTCGCGACCTGCGCCACGTTGCGTCAGTGGAGGAAGACATCTGTCGCCGCGTGGTCTCAGCCTATCAAGAGAGCATGGCCGAATGCGCCGAACAGAGTGCCCTGGAAATCTGGTACGACGCCCTCGGTTACAACGACTTGCTCAAACAGGAACCCTCCACCAGCACGCTGGAGCATGTGAAAAACGCCATTAACAAAGCCGAGCATCGCACCCATGCCGAAATGCTGCCCAAGATATGCGAGCGCGATAAACACGGCCGCTTGCTGATCCGTGATGATCTGCCACATATCTTCCATCTGCACAAAGACTCCACGCTGCTGGACGCCAATGATGACTGGATGCGCGTGGACGATTGGCGACCACCGTACGACAGCCTCATGCACGATTACCGAGCCACGCTGATGGGCGATCGTCGCGATTTGCTGGCGCGCTTCCAGGTCCAGGACCTGGCGTTCAAAGTCGTTGGGGTGGGCAGCGTCGGGACGCGCTGCCTGGTTGCTCTGCTGACCGACGATCTGGAGCGACCACTGTTTTTGCAGCTCAAGGAAGCACGCCGTTCGGTGATTGCCGATTACGTCAAAGCCAAATCGCGGATACGCCATGACGGCCAGCGCGTGGTTGAAGGCCAGCGCCTGATGCAGTCGGCCAGCGATCTGTTTCTCGGTTGGACCACCAGCCCCAATGGCCAGCACTTCTACGTACGCCAGCTACGGGACATGAAAATATCGGCAGAGCTGGAAACCTTCGATGCCGAAACGTTTTCCGCGTATGGCCACATCTGTGGCAAAGCCCTGGCTCGAGCCCACGCCAAAGCCTCCGGACAAGCTGCACAAATCAGCGGTTACATTGGCAAGAGCGAAGTCATGGCCAATGCACTGTTCAAGTACGCCAAGACCTATTCCGACCAGAACGAGCGCGACTTCGAACGCTTTCAACGAGCCTGCCGCAAAGGCAAGCTACAGGCCCGTTCGGAAACTGATTTTGCCGCTGATCATCTGCCTTAGGTGCGCACCTCAATAAATACAAAGGGTGACCGACCCGGTTCTACTGAGCTATAAACCGGCCGGCCTTGCCCATGATGTTTCCAATTCACATTTTGTTAAGAAGTAGCCTCGTATACTTACGAGTCCTGTTTTACTCTCGGCCCTCATCCTTCGGTAGCCTGATGCCTATGTCACGCCCTGCCCCACTCCTGTTGCTACTTACCTGCCTGCTGTTCTTCTTCGCCCTTGGCAATCACCAGTTACAAGGTTCCACCGAACCCCGCGTTGCCGGGATTGCGATGGAAATGCACCTGGATAACGACTGGGTGACCCCGCGCCTGTTCGGTCAACCCTTTCTGGAGAAACCACCGCTGAGCCTTTGGCTCGATGCCGGAGCGATCCGTGCGTTTGGTGGCACGCCATTGGCCGTGCGCCTGGCCTCAGCCTTCGCCGGGTTGTTCAGCGTGATGCTGCTGTACACCATGCTGCGCCGATTTGGCCGTCCAACGACCATCGCCTGGGTTGCCGGGATCATGCTGGCGACCATGGCCAGTTACTGGGGCAACGTTCGTGGTGTTGGCGAAGATGCACTGCTGAGCCTGGGCGTAACCCTGGCGCTGCTGTCGTTCTATCAGGCTCATCGCCAACATGCCGAACAGCGCGCAGCCTTGGGTAGCTGGCTGCTCTTCGCTGTCGGCATCGCCATCGCCACGTTGAGCAAAGGTGTGCTGGGCCTGGCAATGCCGGGGGTGGTGATCTTCGCCTACCTGCTGGCCGAAAGCCTGATCGACAAACGCTTCAGCCTGCCGCGCTGGATGGGGCCGGCACTGGCGACCCTGCTCGGGCTGATCCCTTTGGTGATCTGGCTGTTCATGCTCTATCAGCGCGGTGGCTCGCAGGCACTGGCCGAAGTGCTCCTGACCAACAGCGTCGGGCGCTTCAACGGCTCGTTCGTCGAGGCCGGCCACTACGAACCGTTCTATTACTACCTGGCCAAACTGCCTGAAGCCTTCCTGCCGTGGAACATCCTGGTGTACCTGGGGTTGTGGCATTTCCGTAAGAGCCTGGCGAACAATCGCTACCTGCTGTTCTTTACCCTGTGGCTGCTCGCCCAGTTCTTCATGCTGACCCTCGCATCGAGCAAGCGCACGGTGTACCTGATGTCCCTGACGCCGGCCGCCGCCGTACTGGCCGCAGAATATGCGGCAGTGCTGTACGAGCGCTTGCGCAAGCACACCGAAGCATCAACTTTGCTCGGCAAAATCGCCCGCAATCGTCGCGGTATCGCAATCGGCATCATCAGCGTGCTGTTCGTCAGTTATCTGGCCGCGGCCCAATGGATCGTCCCGCGTGCGGACCGCAAACTGTCGTTCCTGCCATTGACCGAGCAAATCCAGACCATGCAGGCCAACGGACAAGAAGTTGCGCTGTATCAGGCGAACGAACGGACCGCCGGAGCAACGGTGTTCTACACCCATACCCTGCTCAAGGACTTGCAGACCGAAGCCGAGCTGACGGCATTTCTCGCCGCCTCTCCCACGCATGTGGCGCTGATTGCCGCCGAGACTGAGCCCAAGGCCCCGTTGAAGGTACTGAAGAAAATGCTGGTGGGGCGTCAGGATTACTATTTCGTCGCACAGTAAAACGGCCAGCAAAAAAAACGGCACCTGATGCAGGTGCCGTTTTTTATTGCCTGGCAAAAGTAGTCTGGGAGGATCAACCCGCCGGGCTATTTGATATCGACTGATTGCCAGTCAGAGGCTTCGATCAGCCCCAGCAGTTTCGGCTGGGTTTGCGCGGTATCCAGCGTAAAAAACAGTGAGGCGCCATACCCTGGGGTCGATGCCGGCAACTTCAGTTCTTTTTCCAGATCCGCCATGCACTCGCTGTGGGTGATCAGTACCAGGTTACGGCCGGCGACCTTGTGCGCCAACACGTCACGCAGCATCGTGCCTTTGCAGTTGAAGAGCCAATCCTGGGCACTGCCGAGCGTATTGAACATGTAGCGCGACGTTTGCACGGTCCGCGTCAACGGACTGTTGTAGATGTCGGCGTTAGTCAGGCCCAGGTGAGTGAATTGCGAACCAATCCCGACAGCCACCGCACGCGCGCGTTCGGTAATGCCATCGGCACCGTCCAGGCAAGGGGCGGTGGAGTGGTCGCATCGCTCAACATGACGGATCAGCACAATCGTATTGCCCTTGGCCCAACTGGCCGCCAGGGCCTTGTCTCCGGCAATGTTGCCGTGGGCCAGGTCCGCCGGACCGACGGGACGCAACAGCCAGAATGCCAACGCGATAACAAAGAGCGATGCCAGTAGTGCCAGGGCAATGTATTTAGCGCGAGTGAGCCCACCCCTGTTCAGTGAACGCTTGATACCCGCAAGACCCAATCTCGACTCCACCTTCACACTGCCTCGGACACACGAATACCCAATTGTACGGGCAACATTAAAAGTCGATGCGTAAGTACCCAGTGAAATGAATGTGAAAAAATGCTCAACCGACAAGCATGCCCCGTATTTTCTTGTTACGAAAAACGTTTCAGCTATCGCGCCTGCCGCCGATACGCCCTCTACGAATACATTCTGCTGGCCTCCAAAAAAAATAATCTTCCAGCCAACTGACGATAAGAAGCACAACGTTCCTGGAGGAATTTTTGATGAATAGCTGGTTCGCCAACATCAGCGTCAACCTGAAGCTGAGCCTGGGCTTCGGCCTGGTGCTGGCCCTTACGTGCATTCTCGCCCTGACCGGCTGGACCAGTCTGGGTGGGCTGATCGACCGCAGCAACTGGATGAGCGACATCACTCAGCTCAACGCGGGCCTTACCAAACTGCGGGTTACCCGTTTGCAGTACATGCTGGCCGACGGCGACGAAACCGTGGCGCAGACCGTGCAAACCGCCCTCGACGGCTTCAAGGCCCAGCAGCAATCGCTGGTAGCGAGCTTCAAGAGCCCGGAAAACCTCAAACTGCTCAAAGAACAGGGCGCGGTCATCGACGCCTACCAGCAGTCGTTGAACAAAATGCGTAACGCTTATCGAACCGGGAACAGCGCGCGTCAGGCCATGGGCGAGAATGCCGAGAGCGCCAACACGCTGATCGGTGATATCGACACCCGCGTGCGCCAAATGCCCTTGAGCGATCAACGCTTCGAGCAGTTCCTGGCCATTAGCGAGGCCAAGGAACAGTTTCAGCTCGCCCGCTACGAAGTCCGCGGCTACACCGCCGACAGTAATCCGACCACCGAGCAAAAAGCCGTTGCCCAACTCGACGCGGCAATCGCCAGCCTGAAAGCACTCAACACGCATTTCGCCGACACCCAGCAAGACGCGTTGCGTCAGCTGCAAAACGCCCTGCTGAATTACCGCAGTGCGTTACAGGCCTTCAAGGCAGCTAACAGCGAAGCGGTTCTGGCTCGTCAGGAAATGACCGTCCAGGGTAATGACATCGTTGCGCGCAGTGATGCGCTGTATCAGATCCAGCTGGATCGCCGCGACATCGAAAGCACCCAGGCACGCACCCTGCAACTGATCAGTACACTGCTGGCGTTGCTGGTCGGCGTGCTCGCGGCCGTGATCATCACCCGACAGATCACTCGCCCACTGCGCGAAACCCTGGCGGTGGTCGAGCGCATCGCCGGCGGCGACCTGACCCATGATGTTCACGTCACCCGTCGTGACGAACTTGGCGTGTTGCAGCAAGGCATCGCACGGATGGGCGTCACCCTGCGCGACCTGATCAGCGGCATCCGTGATGGCGTCACCCAGATCGCCAGCGCTGCCGAAGAGCTGTCAGCCGTGACTGAAGAAACCAGTGCCGGGGTCAACAGCCAGAAGATCGAAACCGATCAGGTCGCCACCGCCATGCACGAAATGACCGCCACCGTGCAGGAAGTCGCGCGCAACGCCGAAGAAGCGTCGCAAGCGGCAGCAGCGGCTGACGGTGAAGCCCGCGAAGGCGATAAAGTGGTCAACGAAGCGATCGCTCAGATCGAACGCCTGGCCAGTGAAGTGGTGCGCTCCACCGAAGCCATGACCGTGCTGCAACAGGAAAGCGACAAGATCGGCAGCGTCATGGACGTGATCAAGGCAGTGGCCGAACAGACCAACCTGCTGGCGCTCAATGCTGCCATTGAAGCGGCACGCGCCGGTGAAGCCGGTCGCGGTTTCGCGGTGGTCGCTGATGAAGTGCGTGGCCTGGCCCAACGCACGCAGAAATCCACCGAAGAAATCGAAGGCCTGGTCGCCGGCCTGCAGAACGGCACCCAGCAAGTCGCCGCCGTGATGAACAACAGCCGCAGCCTGACCGACAGCAGCGTCGAGCTGACCCGCAAGGCCGGCGTGTCACTGGAAAACATCACCCGCACGGTGTCGAACATCCAGTCGATGAACCAGCAGATCGCCGCCGCTGCCGAGCAGCAAAGCGCGGTGGCCGAAGAAATCAGTCGCAGCATCATCAACGTGCGCGACGTCTCCGAGCAAACTGCCGCCGCCAGTGATGAAACCGCCGCGTCCAGCGTTGAATTGGCACGGTTGGGTAATCAGTTGCAGATGATGGTGAGTCACTTCAGGGTCTGACCATCACATTGCACAAATCGGTTCCCACACATTTGCAGGAGCGTCGCCCAGTCCTCCTGCAGGTGAGATAGCTCAAACACTAATAGCATTGGTAAACACCAATCGATTCCCGAACGGATCACTAACGGTCATGTCCTGGCTCCCCCAGGGCATGGCCTGAATCTGTGGAAGAGCGAAGCGGTACTCCTTGGCCAGCAATTGCTGCTGAAACGCTTCCAGCTCATCAGTCTCGATGCGTAGCGCCGAACCCGGCGTAGCGTCGCCGTGGTGCTCGGACAGGTGCAGAACGCATTCACCCCGCGACACTTGCAGATAAAGCGGAAAGTTCTCGCCGAACGTGTGCTGCCAGTCAAGCGTGAAACCGAGGAAGTCGACGTAGAACTCCAGCGCCTTGGCTTCATCGAAGATCCGCAGGATCGGGGTGGTTTTACCGAAGCTCATTGCGCTACTCCCAAACTGAAAGGCCCCACTCTAAGTGGGTTGCATGACAGCGCTTCGGCTTGGCAATGGCTTTCTTTAATCTCACAGTGCCACTATGAGACCTGGATCAAAAGATCGCAGCCTTCGGTAGCACCTACAGGAGAACGGGTTCGGCGCAGGCGGCGATCTTTTGATCGTCAACACTCAATGAAAGCCCATACGCAAATCCCCTTCCCGCGCCAGAAAACGCCCAGCCCTGCTGTCGTTTGCCCTGCCCTCACGGTAGCTCAAGACGCCATTGACCCACACGCCGTCGATGCCTTCGGCCGCCCGTTGCGGGTCATTGAAATCCGCTATATCACGCACATGCAACGGGTCGAACAGCACCAGATCCGCCCAATGCCCTTCGCGTATTTCACCGCGCTCTTTCAGGCCGAAACGCTCCGCCGACAGCCCGGTCATCTTGTGCACCGCCGTGTGCAGCGGGAACAATCCGAGATCCCGGCTGAAGTGCCCCAATACCCGTGGAAATGCGCCCCACAACCGCGGATGCGGAAACGGGTCTTCCGGCAAACCGTCGGAACCGATCATCGATAACGGGTGGGCCAGAATGCGCCGCACATCCGCCTCGTCCATCCCGTAATAGACCGCCCCGGCCGGTTGCAAGCGACGGGCCGCGTCCAGCAACGGCATGCCCCACTCGGCGGCGATGTCCATCAGGTCGCGGCCGCCCGCTTCAGGGTGTGGCGTCGACCAGGTGATGGTGATGCGAAACGCGTCCGTCACCTGTTTGAGATCCAGGGTCGAGGAGCTCGCCGCATACGGATAACAATCGCAACCCACCGGGTGGGTTTTCGCTGCGTGCTCAAGGGACGCCAACAGCTGTGGACTGCGCCCCCAGTTGCCGGCGCCAGCGCATTTGAGATGGGAAATGATCACCGGACTTTTCGCGTGGCGAGCAATCTGGAATGCCTCGTCCATGGCCTCCAGCACCGGTTCGAATTCGCTGCGCAAATGGGTGGTGTAGACCGCGCCGAAAGCCGTCAGCTCTTCAGTCAGTTGCATGACTTCGTCGGTAGATGCCGAGAAGGCGCTGGCGTAGGCCAGCCCTGTGGACAAACCCAGTGCACCGGCCTCCAGGCTCTCGCGCAGTTGCTCACGCATTGCCGCAATTTCACTCGACGTGGCAGTGCGAAACAAGTCGTCCAGGTGATTACTGCGCAGCGCCGTGTGGCCGACCAGTGCGGCCACGTTCAACGTCGGGTTGGCCGCTTCGACTGCGGCCCGATAATCACTGAAACGCGGATAAACAAAGGCTGCGGACGTACCGAGCAGATTCATCGGGTCCGGTGGATCGCCGCGCAAACTCACTGGTGAGGCGCTGATCCCGCAATTGCCAACGATCACCGTGGTCACGCCCTGGCTGAGCTTGGGCAGCATCTGCGGTTGGCGGATTACCACCGTGTCGTCGTGGGTATGTACATCGATAAAACCTGGCGCAAGCACTCGTCCCGCCGCGTCGATTTCCTCATCGGCGCTGACATCCTGCAAATCACCGATGCGCGCGATCCGTCCGTTCACAATCGCCACGTCGGCGGGATAACCCGGCGTGTTGCTGCCGTCGATGATCAGGGCGTTGCGGATCAGCGTGTGGTACTGCATGTCAGTCTCCCAACGGCAGATGATCATCGCCGCCACGGTAGTCGTCGAGGGCGAGCTTGATCCGCCGCAGACGTTCTTGATTGCCTTCAGGATTGGCCAGCGCCAGCTCGGTGGCAAGCACATCGATGGCCAGCAGCATGCCGTAGCGCGCCGCTGTCGGTTTGTAGATGAATGAGGTTTCGGCGCTTTGCAGCGGCAACAGCACATCGGCCATTTGCGCCAGCGGCGAGTCGGCCAGGGTAATCGCCAGAATGCGTGTGCCGTAGCTGCTCGCCAACTCGACAGCCTCCAGCAGTTCCGGGGTGATGCCGGTCAGTGAGCAGGCAATCAACGCATGCTCCGCGCCCAAGGATGCGGCGGTCACACGCATCATCACCGGGTCATGGCAGGTGGCAATCGGGTAGCCGAGGCGCACCAGCCGCACCTGCAGCTCATCGCTGCACAGCGTCGAACAACCGCCCATGCCGAACGCGTGAATCATCCGCGCCTTGCCCAGCAACTTCACTGCGTCGGCGAAACGCGACTCATCGAACGCCGACAAATGTTGATGCAGCGTCGACTCGATATCGCCGACAATCTGCCGATAAAACCCCGACTGCTCCGGCGTCCCCGCCGGGTCGAGAAAACGACTCCCGACACCACTGGCCTGGGCCAGTTGCAGGCGCAAATCGCGCAGGTCACGGCAGCCGACGCTACGGGCAAACCGCGAGAGTGTCGCACTGCTGACCTCGGCTCGCAGCGCCAGCTCGTCGAGGCTCGCCGATGCGGCAAACCCCACATCGTCGAGCATCAACCGGGCAATCCGTCCTTCACCGGCGCTGAAGGAATCCTGACGCGCACGAATCTGATAGAGGATGTCCATTTACCGCACCTGCTGTTCAAAGCACATAGGAAAGGCCAAGGGTCAGGCCGAACGCGACCAGTGAGATCAAAGTTTCAAGCACCGTCCAGGTCTTGAAGGTCTGGGTCACGGTCATATTGAAGTACTCCTTGATCAACCAGAAGCCACCGTCGTTGACATGAGAAAAGATAACCGAGCCCGCACCTGTCGCCAGCACCAGCAGCTCCGGATGGGGATAGCCCAGACCAATGGCCACCGGCGCGACAACGCCTGATGCGGTAGTCATGGCCACGGTCGCGGAACCGGTGGCAATGCGCATCAATGCCGCGAACAGCCAGCCCATCAACAACGGCGACAAATGAAACTCATGGGCCAGGCCGACGATCTGGTCAGTCACCCCGGCATCCACCAGAATCCGGTTCAAGCCACCGCCGGCGCCCACCAGCAAGGTGATGCTGGCGGTTGGTGCCAGGCACTCATTGGTGAATTTGAGGATCGATTCGCGGTTGAAACCCTGAGCCAGACCGAGGGTCCAGAAACTCAGCAACGTCGCCAGCAACAGGGCGATCACCGAGTTGCCGATGAATAACAGGAATTGGTTGAAACCGCTGCCCGGTGTGGAGATCAGATTGGCCCAGCCGCCGATCAGCATCAGCACCACTGGCAGCAGAATCGTCGCCATGGTGATGCCGAAACCCGGCAAGCGGTCCCGTGGTTCGCGCTCGATGAACTGTCGCTCCAACGGGTTTTCCGCGGGCAACTGGATACGCGGCACGATGAATTTGGCGTACAGAGGACCGGCAATGATCGCGGTCGGGATGCCGATCAGAATCGCGTAGAGCAACGTCTGCCCCACCGAGGCCTGATAGGCCTGCACCGCGAGCATCGCTGCCGGATGCGGCGGCACCAGCGCATGCACCACCGAGAGCCCGGCAACCATCGGCAAACCGACCATCAGAATCGACACGCCTACCCGCCGCGCCACGGTAAAGGCAATCGGCACCAGCAACACAAAGCCAACTTCGAAGAACAACGGCAGACCCACCAGAAAGGCAATGCAGACCATCGCCCAGTGCGCGTTTTTCTCGCCGAAGCGCTCGATCAGCGTGCGCGCCATCTGCTCGGCTCCACCGGACTCGGCCATCATTTTGCCAAGCATCGTGCCCAGCGCCACCACCAGCGCAATGTGCCCCAGGGTCTTGCCGACACCCGCTTCATACGCGCCCACCACCCCTGACGGCGGCATTCCGGCGAGCAGCGCCAGGCCGATGGAAACCATGGTAATGACAATGAACGGATTGAGTCGGTAACGGGCGATCAGAACGATCAGCGCAATGATGGCGATAGCGGCATAAACCAGCAGCCAATAGCCGAAGGACGGTGCCATGCGGTACTCCTCGAAAAGGGTCACGTCGATGTGTTGTGAAACCCATAAATCATTTCGAGTAGCGGTTTTCAAACCTGATGAAAGTAATTTTCGTGCAGAGGAATGAGATGTCGTTTTCAGGCATGCCTTGTCGTGATTAATGAAAATCTGCCGGGCGTTTTTTCATCCCTTCGACGCGAACCTTCCCATCACACAATTCACTACGGCGATAGCTGCTTCGATGATTATCAGGAGTGCTACCAACTGTGCGACGGAGTCATTACCCCAGTCATCCATCAGGACTGATCCCCCTGAAAATACAACCCACCGCCCCGCCTCCTCGCCGTCCCGTAGCAGCTGTCGAGCCTGCGAGGCTGCGTTCGAGGACGAAGTCCTCGCATATCCTGCGTACGCGGTTTACCAGAAAGAACGCGCTGTCTGATTTCACGACTGCTTTGCAGCCGAACGCAGCCTCGCAGGCTCGACAGCTGCTACGGGGATACGGGGATACGGGGATACGGGGATACGGGAGCCAGTTTCGCGCATTAGTCGCGGATCAGCCTTCGAACACCTCGTTCGCGTAACTCGCCAGCTTGCCCTGGATGAAGTCCAGGAAGCATTGAATCCGCAAGGCCAGTTGTGAGTTGCGGTAGTACACCGCATTGATCGGCTGACGATAGCCGCTGTTGGCCTGCGCCAGCAGCAACTTCAGCCGCCCGGCCTTGATGTCATTGATGGTCATGAAATGCGACAGGCACACAATGCCCTGCCCCTCCAGCGCCAGCTGACGCAGGGTTTCACCGCTGGAGGCGCTGAGACTCGGCTGAATCTGCCAGCGGTCGCCGTGCACATGACGCAGCGGCCAGTGATTGAGGCTTTCGGTCTGGGTGAAGCCCAGCAACGAGTGGCCGGCCAGTTCGGCAACCGTGGTCGGTGTGCCGTGTTTTTCCAGGTACGCAGGGCTGGCGAGGATGTGCAGCGGACTGCCCCCCAGCGAACGCGCATGCAGGGTCGAATCCGCCAACGCTCCGATGCGGATCGCAATGTCGGTGCTTTGCTCCAGCAGGTCGATGATCAGGTCGTTGCTGTTGAGTTCCAGCTGGATGTCCGGGTACAGACGGCGGAACTCATCGATGTAGGGCACGATGGCATGCAGCATGAACGGCGACGCCGCGTTGATCCGCAGTCGTCCGGAAGGTGTCTTTTGGCGCGAGGACAGACGCTCTTCGAGCTCGTCCATCTGGTCGAGAATCAGCTTGGCCTGTTCGAAGAAGTACTTGCCCTCCTCGGTCAGGTCCATGCGCCGCGTGGTGCGGTTGATCAACGTGGTGTCGAGCTTGGCCTCCAGACGCGACAGCGTGCGGCTGACCGCCGAGGGCGTTTGCCCGACCTGTTCGGCTGCCGCTGAAATCGAACCGCACTCGATCACGCAGACGAAAATCTGCAACTCATCGGATCTGGCTTTCACGTGTGCCCCTTAAATCAAAACAGCTTTGATAGTAGCCGGATACGGGGCATAACGCAGGTTACGCCGGCAAGTTGAACACCTGCTTGAGGTGCTGCTCATAGCGCGCGACGTCGGCTTCAATGTTCGGCCGCTTCATCACGTCGACACACAGGAAGGTCGGCAGGCCACTCATGCCGAGAAAGGTATTGGCCTTGTGAAACGGGAAGTACACCGCATCCACGCCCTTGGCTTCGAAGAAGTCGCTCGGGTCGTCGAAGGCTTGCTGTGGTGCGTTCCAGGTCAGCGACAGCATGTACTGCTTGCCCTGCACCAGGCCGCCACTGCCGTATTTCTGCGAAGCATCGGAGCGGGTCCGGCCATCGCTGGCGTAGAGGCTGCCGTGGCCTTCGGTGAAGACTTCGTCGATGTACTTTTTCACGATCCATGGCGCGCCCATCCACCAGCCCGGCATCTGGTAAATGATCACGTCGGCCCAGAGGAACTTGGCGACTTCTTCAGCGACGTCGTAGCCCTCGTCGATGTGGGTCACTTTCACGTCGATACCGCCGCGATCCAGCACGCTCAAGGCAGCTTCGTGCAGGGTGGCGTTGTAGCGACCGTCAGAGTGGGCGAATTTCTTGCCACCGTTGAGCAACAGAACTTTTTTCATGGAAAGCCTCATCATGGTCCGACCCGCCACGCTGTGGATAAGTCGCGGGATCGAGAAGTTTCAAATGTGATGGCGGCAGGGTATCGATGACCCTGCCCATGAATAAGCCCGAAGCCGGCAAAATACATTTGAGCGAAACGCACGAATAACCAGCTGATTGTTGCCATAGAATTTTCTCAACCCTGACTTGAGGAGTTCTGCATGAGCGAGCAACACGGTTTCATCCTGCACGCCAAAACCCGCCCGGAAAAAGCCGACGCCTTCGAAGCCCTGTTCCGCGCTTACGTCGAACCCAGTCGCGCCGAACCTGGCTGCATCGAGTACCACATGCTGCGCGACCAGCAAGACCCGACGCTGTTTATCTTCTACGAGATCTGGCAATCCCGGGCCCATCTGGACGTGCACTCGAACCTGCCGCACATGCAGCAGTTTTTCGCGAACCGCATGGATTACCTGGAACGCGATTTCGATATCCGCCGCATCGACATGCTCAGCCCGTCATCAGCTAGCCGCTGATCAGCAGGTGGCCGCCGGCTCTTACGGGGCCGGAACGTTGTCGAGAGTGTCGGCCAATGCCTTGGTTTTCCTGAAGAACACCCCGTAAACCAACGACAGGATCAACAGGAACGGCACACCGAACACCAAGGTCATTTTGAACGCCTCGGTAAAGTACGTCGTGATCATCACCGCGCCCATCAGCAGCAGCCCCAACAGCGTGGTGTAAGGGAACAGGCGCATGCGGAACGACAGTTTCCGCTCGCCGTGACGCTCGTGGTAGCGACGGAAACAGTAGTGCGTGAGGAAGATCATGAACCAGGTGAAGATCGCGCCGAACATCGAAATCGCCATCATCAAGGTGAAAGAGCTTTCCGGGTACATCACGTTCAACAGCGTCGCCAGCGCAATGCCCGAGCTCGACAGCAACAAGGCGTTGAGCGGGATGCCGCTCTTGCTCAACGCGCCCATCGCCTTCGGCGCGTAACCGCCACGGGACAGGCTGAACATCATCCGCGTGGTGATGTAGAGCTGACTGTTCATCGCCGACAACGCGGCAATCAGAATCACGAAATTCATCACCCCGGTGGCGCCGGGAATGCCGATGGTTTGCATGACCGTGACAAACGGGCTCTGCGCATGACCTGCCTGAACCCACGGCACAATCGCCAACATCAGGGCCAGGGTCAGCAGGTAAAACACCACCAGCCGCACGATGGTCGCGCGAAAGGCTTTCTTCACTGCCCGCTCCGGATCCTCGGCTTCACCGGCCGCCACTGCGATCATTTCCACGCTCAGGTAGCTGAAGATCGACACGATGACCGCCACCCACATGCCTTGCAGGCCATTGGGGAAAAAACCGCCGTGGCTGGAGTAGTGATGCACGCCGTACTCCGGATTACCCGAACCAAACACCACATACACCGCGAGGATGATAAAGCCGACAATCGCGCCGATCTTGATAGTCGAGAACCAATACTCAAAGGTGCCGAAGGTCTTCACGCTGATGGCGTTGAGCACGATCAGAATGCTTGAGAACGAGACGATCCAGATCCACTCAGGCACGTTGGCGAACCAGTACTTCATGTACATCGCCACCGCCGTCACCTCGGTGCCGACCGCCAACACAATCGCCGCCCAGTAGGCGTAGCGCACCAGAAACCCGGCCAGCGGGCTGATATAGAACTCGGCATACGCGCCGAACGAACCCGAGGTCGAATGGGCCACGGTCATTTCCGCCAGACAGTCCATCAACAGCAGCGTGATGACCGCGCCAATCGCATAGCTGAGCAGCACGCTCGGCCCGGCATAGCCGATGGCATAGGCGCTGCCCATGAACAGGCCGGTGCCTATCGCACCGCCGATGGCGATCATGCTCATCTGCCCCGAGGTGAGCTGGCGCCTGAGGCCATTCTCACGGTTGGAGATGGTTTCAAAACCGAGGGTGTCGGTCATTTCTCTGTCCTCTGAATATTGTGTTTTTTTAGAGAGCACATCGTTTGGATAAACCGGGTCACACGGTCGAACTAAACCCTGTGGCGAGGGAGCTTGCTCCCGCTCTGCTGCGTAGCGGCCCAAAAATCTTCGCAGTGAGTATCGATTTTGTGAGTGCTGCGCACTCAAGCGGGAGCAAGCTCCCTCGCCACGGACAGTGCTGGGATCAGGTGACGCTGTGGCGTACCTGGAACTGCGCTTGCGACCAGGTTTGCTGATCGAGAATCTCGCCAAGAATCTGCACCGCATCAAAGACTTCGGTGAAGCTGGTGTACAGCGGGGTGAAACCGAAGCGCATGATCCGCGGCTCGCGGTAATCACCGATCACACCTTGGGCGATCAAGGCCTGTATCACCGCGTAGCCTTGCGGGTGTTCGAAGCTGACATGGCTGCCACGCCTGGCGTGTTCGCGCGGGGTGATCAGTTTCAAATCGTGAGCGGCGCAGCGCTGCTCCACCATCTGGATAAACAGGTCAGTCAGCGCCAGGGATTTGCGACGCAGGCTCGGCATGTCGGTCTGGGCGAAAATCTCCAGGCCGCACTCGACCATGGCCAACGAGGTGATCGGTTGAGTGCCACACAAGTAGCGAGCGATACCGCTGCTCGGCTCGTAGCTTGAGGCCATGTCGAACTGTCGGGAATGACCGAACCAGCCGGACAACGGCTGCGTGACCAGATTGCACAGCTGCGGCGCAACCCAGACAAACGCTTGCGAACCGGGACCGCCATTGAGGTACTTGTAGGTGCAACCGATGGCGTAGTCCGCGCCGGCCTGACGCAAATCGACCGGAACCGCACCGGCAGAATGCGCCAGGTCCCAGATCGCCAGCGCGCCACATTTGTGGATCAACGCCGTCACGGCCTGCATGTCGTGCATGTAGCCGGTCTTGTAGTTGACGTGGGTGAGCATGACCACAGCAGTGTCCTGGTCAATCGCCTGTGCCAGTTCTTCCGGGCTGTCGACCAGACGCAAGCTATAGCCCTGCTGGAGCAAATCCATCAGCCCTTCGGCGATGTACAAATCCGTCGGGAAGTTGCTCGACTCACTGACGATGACCCGCCGCGTCGGTGCCCGCATCGCCTGCACACGCAAGGCCGCGCCGAGGACCTTGAACAGGTTGATCGAGGTGGTGTCGGTGACCACCACTTCGCCCTCACCGGCGCCAATCAGCCCGGCCAACCGATTGCCCAGACGTTCCGGCAGGTCGCGCCAACCCGCGCTGTTCCAGCTGCGGATCAAGCCATTGCCCCACTCCTCGGCGATGACCGCCTGAGCACGCTCAAGCGCCGCAACCGGACGCGCGCCAAGGGAGTTGCCGTCGAGGTAAATCACGTCTTCGGGAAGCGCGAACTGGTGACGCAGATGAGCCAAAGGGTCTTGCGCATCAAGCGCCAGGCAATCGTTTCTTGTGATCATTGTCGGTCCTGTTCTCTAGATGACATGCCGCCGTGTTTTCAGCTTTTTTGCGCCGGCACAATGAGCAAATAATGAACGAAGCCTTGGAGAATTTTCGTGCAAAGTGGATGGTCATATAGTAGTTATCTCGAAGATAATTCGAATCCAACTCCAAAAATCGCGGATTTATTCAAACCATGACCCTCGACTCGACAGACCTGCGAATCCTGCATTACTTGCAGCAGGACGGGCGTATCAGCAATCAGGAATTGGCGGAGAAAGTTGCGCTGTCGCCGTCGGCTTGCCTGCGGCGTTTGCGGCTGCTGGAAAGTGAGGGAATCATCACCGGCTATCGCGCGGTGCTGAACGCCGAACGGCTGGGCATCGAGCTGGAAGCCATCGTCCATGTGTCGTTGCGACAGGACGTCGAAGACTGGCACGAGACCTTTATCAAGAAGGTGCAAGAGTGGCCGGAAGTCGCCACCGCGTACGTGATTACCGGCGCCAGCAACTATGTGCTGCGGGTTCAGGCGCGCAACCTGAAACACTTCTCGGATTTCATCGTCAACAAGCTCAATCGCACCGCGGGGGTGACCGATATTCGCTCGGAAATCGTCCTGCAGAAAATCAAGGAGCGAGACGACCTGCTGGATCTGGTCGCCCGCAAATAAGCCTTATTGACTGCCTCTGCGTCAAAGCCCGCGCATGCGCCGGGCCTCGTTGCGCTGCAAGGTGGCGCTCGGGGCTTCGTCGAACAACTTGCGGTACTCGGCGGAAAAACGCCCCATGTGGGTGAACCCCCAGCCCATGGCAATCTCCGAGATGTTGCGCGCCAGCCCCTGTTCAAGAATGTCCTGGCGCACCGCATTCAAGCGGTATTTTTTCAGATAGGCCATCGGCGACAGGGCGAAGTATTTTCTGAATGCTTCGAACAACTTGAACCGCGAAACCCCGGCCGCCGCTTCGATGTCTTCCAGGTGCACGGCTTCGCGAGCGTTGTCGTGAATGTACTGTTTGGCCCTGATCAGATAGTGCGGCAATTTCACCCCCAATACCTCCCGCAGCTCATCGGAGTAATTGTTCGGCTGGGCGAGGATCAGGCCTTTGATCAACGAGCTTTCGATGTCCCGCGTGAAGACGACCTGCTCAAACAGCGCGCTGCTGCGCTCAAGTTCGCCGATGAAATACCGCGCCATGCGCCACCACGAGGCCGACGCACCGTCCACCGCGTCCATCACTGATTCAAAGCGCAGCGGCGCATCCAGTGGGCGCTGCAACATCCCCTCAAGGGATTCACTCATGGCCGCCCGAGTGATCACCACCTGGACCTTGCGGCAGTCACCGGAGATCGCCAGCATCTGGTTTTCATTCGGGGAGATGATCACGCCTTGATCGCGATTGGATTTGAGCAGCGTGCCGTTCTTGCTCAGCTCCTGCTCACCGACCAAAGGCAGGCTGAGGCTGTAGCTGCTGAAGTGCTCGGCATCTTCGATATCGACGGTCACGTCGGTGCCGTACTCGATAGTGCCCAGGGTCGTGGCCATCGACTTGAAGACGTTGGCGGTGTGATGAAAACGGATCCGTTCGGGCGTCGCGGTTTCGAGACGGTGCGGCCCGCAGATCCCTGACATCCAGGTCCGCGCCCCCTCAAGGTCATAGTGATCGATACGAATATCGCGAAACTGCGGATCGGCTTTGCTACTCATCACGGCGCACCCACGGCAATATTTTTCTCGCGCGCTCTGACGGCGCGCCTCTGACTTGAGTCGAGCAACTTCCAGACCACTGAACGCCTACGCCAACCCAGTGGATAGCAATCATCGACTAAGTGGATAACGCGGCTGTTTCGGGACCGGGACTCACCTTCGAACAACGCTCCAGGCTGCCCAAGACAGTACCTCAATGTTGCAAACAGGGGCGGCCGTTCATCGAATGGTGCAAAGCCTTGAGTATTACCTGCCCAGAACAGCGCACGGGTGTTACCCCTATCCGCGTCAGTACAAATTCCCGTAGCAGCTGCCGAGCCTGCGAGGCTGCGTTCGGCTCGGTCCGCGCTCGGGCGCAGCAGTCGTAAACCCTGCATGCACGATCTTCCTGTAGCACCGTGGTGACTGACTTCACGACTGCTGCGCAGCCGAACGCAGCCTCGCAGGCTCGGCAGCTGCTACAAAATCGGCGCACGACCGAATATCCATTTGCTCATGCATTAGCGCCGAACTTTGTGGACTGCCTTCGTCGACAAACCGGATAGACCCCGCCCCGCCCCACTCTCTCTAATGAGTGCACCGATTGACCTGAATAAAAAAGGTGCACACCCATGAGTGGCGAAAAAAATGTCGAGCAGTGGAAAGCGTTCATTGAAGGCTGCCTGGACTTCCGTCCGGCAGAAGGCGTATTCCGCATCGCTCGGGATATCTTTACCGAGCCGCAACTGTTCGATCTGGAGATGGAGCTGATCTTCGAGAAGAACTGGATCTACGCCTGTCACGAAAGCGAGCTGGCCAACAACCACGACTTCATCACCCTGCGCGCCGGTCGCCAGCCGATGATCATCACCCGTGACGGTGACGGCCAACTCAACGCGCTGATCAACGCTTGCCAGCATCGCGGTACCACATTGACCCGCGTCGGCAAAGGCAACCAATCGACGTTTACCTGCCCGTTCCACGCCTGGTGCTACAAAAGCGACGGACGCCTGGTCAAGGTCAAGGCCCCTGGCGAATACCCGGAAGGTTTCGACAAAGCCACACGCGGCCTGAAAAAGGCCCGCATCCAGAGCTACAAGGGCTTCGTCTTCATCAGCCTGGACGTTCATGGCGATAACAGCCTCGAAGACTTCCTCGGCGATGCCAAAGTGTTCTTCGACATGATGGTCGCCCAATCGCCCACCGGCGAACTGGAAGTACTGCCCGGCAAGTCGGCCTACACCTACGACGGTAACTGGAAACTGCAGAACGAGAACGGCCTGGACGGCTATCACGTCAGCACGGTCCACTATAACTATGTGGCCACGGTGCAACACCGCCAGCAGGTCGACAACGAGAACGGCACCCGCGCCAGCGGCACGCTCGACTACAGCAAGCTGGGGGCTGGCGACGCCAATACCGATGACGGCTGGTTCGCCTTCAATAACGGTCACAGCGTGCTGTTCAGTGACATGCCCAACCCGACGGTGCGCTCCGGCTACGCGACGATCATGCCGCGCCTGATCAAGGACCATGGTCAGGAAAAAGCCGAATGGATGATGCATCGGCTGCGCAACCTGAACATCTACCCCAGCCTGTTTTTCCTCGATCAAATCAGCTCCCAGCTACGGATCATCCGCCCGGTGGCCTGGAACAAGACCGAGATCATCAGCCAGTGCCTGGGCGTGAAAAACGAATCGGACGCGGATCGGGAAAACCGGATTCGGCAGTTCGAAGATTTCTTCAACGTGTCCGGACTCGGCACCCCGGATGACCTGGTGGAGTTTCGCGAAGCCCAGCGCGGTTTCCAGGCGCGGCTCGAACGCTGGAGCGATATCTCGCGCGGCAGCCACCAGTGGGCAACCGGCGCCACGCCCAACAGCGAGGCGATCGGCATTGCACCGGCCATGACCGGCACCGAATTCACCCACGAAGGGCTTTACGTCAACCAGCACAGCAACTGGCAGAAGTTCTTGCTCGACGGCCTGGACGCGAAATCCCTGAAGCTACGTGAGGTGTGAACATGAATCCGCAATTGCAGTACCAGATCGAGCAGTTTTTCTACCGCAAATCCGAACTCTGCGACGCCAAGGACTGGGACGCCTACATCCAGCTCTTCGACGAACAGAGTGAGTTTCACCTGCCGCAATGGGACTCCGAACACGTCTACACCCGTGACCCCAAGCGCGAAATGTCGTTGATCTACTACGCCAATCGCTCGGGCCTGGAAGACCGTGTATTCCGCCTGCGCACCGGCAAGGCTGCCTCGGCCACACCGATGCCGCGCACCCTGCACCTGATCAACAACGTGCGGATCAGCGAACTCGAGAGCGGTGAGCTGGAGGTACGGCTGAACTGGCACACGTTGTTTTATCGCCTGGCCACCTCAGAGCAGTTCTACGGGAACGCGACCTATCGCCTCAAGCCTCACGCAGACAGCTGGGTGATTACCCGCAAACACGTGTTGCTGCTCAACGACACCATCAACTCGGTGCTCGATTTCTACCACCTCTGAATTCATGGAGACCGGGGCATGAACCACAAGGTAGCGTTCAGTTTTGCCGACGGCAAAACACTGTTTTTTCCCGTGCAGGCCAACGAAATACTGCTCGATGCCGCCCTGCGCAACGGCATCAATATTCCACTGGATTGCCGCGAGGGTGTCTGCGGAACCTGTCAGGGCCGCTGCGAATCCGGCGACTACAGCCAGGATTATGTGGATGAGGAAGCCCTCTCCAGCCTCGACCTGCAACAACGCAAGATGCTCACTTGTCAGACCCGAGTGAAGTCCGACGCCGCGTTCTATTTCGATTTCGCTTCCAGCCTGTGCAATGCCGCAGGGCCTGAACAGCTCAGCGGTACGGTCACGCATGTACGTCAGGTCTCGGCCAGCACCGCGATCCTCCATCTGGATTTGGGCGCGGCCACCCAGCCACTGGATTTCCTGCCGGGGCAATACGCACGCCTGCTGATTCCGGGGACCACGAGCAAGCGCTCCTACTCCTTCGCCAACCGCCCGAGCAGCAGCAATCAGCTGCAATTTCTGATTCGCCTGTTACCCGACGGGGTGATGAGTAACTACATTCGCGAACGCTGCCAGGTCGGCGATGAAATCGTTCTGGAAGCACCGTTGGGTGCGTTCTACCTACGTCACATYGCTCGGCCGCTGATCCTGGTGGCCGGCGGCACCGGACTGTCCGCATTGTTGGGGATGCTCGACGAAATCGTCGTCCGCGGGTGCGAACAACCTGTGCACTTGTACTACGGTGTACGGGACGCAGCCGATCTGTGCGAAACCGAACGGATCAATGCCTATGCTCAACGCATTCCCGGGTTTCGCTATACGCCGGTGGTCAGCGATCCATCACCGGACTGGGAGGGAAAACGCGGCTACATCGCCGAGCATTTCGATGCCAGCGAACTGCGGGATGCCGCCGTCGACATGTACGTCTGCGGACCGCCGCCGATGGTCGAGTCGATCAAGAGCTGGTTGCAGGATCAAACCCTCGACAACGTGCAGCTGTATTACGAAAAGTTCACTGAAAGTAATGTTTGAGGCTCACAAACACGCGCCAATTGAATAAGCTGTCGACCTGCAACAAAGCCTGACCATAACAACGAGAAGGTATCCAGATGGCGGATGAACAATTGCAACAGGGCGTGCTGAAGCGGGGGCTGAAAAACAGGCATATTCAGCTGATCGCGCTGGGCGGCGCGATTGGCACAGGGCTGTTTCTCGGCTCCGCCGGCGTGCTCAAATCGGCAGGCCCGTCGATGATCCTCGGCTATGCCATTGCCGGTTTCATCGCCTTTCTGATCATGCGCCAACTGGGAGAGATGATTGTCGAGGAGCCGGTCGCCGGGTCCTTCAGCCATTTTGCGCACAACTACTGGGGTAGTTTTGCCGGCTTCCTGTCCGGCTGGAACTACTGGGTGCTGTATGTGCTGGTGGGCATGGCCGAGCTGACCGCCGTTGGCAAATACGTGCAGTTCTGGTGGCCCGAGGTACCCACCTGGGCCAGCGCGGCGGTGTTCTTCGTACTGGTCAACCTGATCAACACGATGAACGTCAAAATATTCGGTGAAATGGAGTTCTGGTTCGCCATCATCAAGGTCGTGGCGATCATCGGCATGATCGCCCTCGGCTGCTACATGCTGGTCAGCGGCACCGGCGGCCCGCAGGCCTCGGTGAGCAACCTGTGGAGTCACGGCGGTTTCTTCCCCAACGGCACCAACGGTTTGCTGATGGCGATGGCGTTCATCATGTTCTCCTTTGGCGGCCTGGAACTGGTCGGCATCACCGCCGCCGAAGCCAGCGAACCGAGGAAAGTCATTCCCAAGGCGATCAACCAGGTGGTTTACCGCGTATTGATCTTCTACGTCGGCGCACTCACCGTGCTGCTGTCGTTGTACCCGTGGGACCAACTGCTACAAACAATGGGCGCTTCCGGCGATGCCTACAGCGGCAGTCCGTTTGTGCAGATTTTCGCCTTGATCGGCAGCGACACCGCGGCGCAGATCCTCAACGTTGTGGTGCTCACCGCAGCACTCTCGGTCTACAACAGCTGCGTCTATTGCAACAGCCGCATGCTCTACGGCCTGGCGGAACAGGGCGATGCCCCCAAGCCACTGATGAAGCTGAACAAACGGGGCGTGCCGTTACGGGCGCTGGGCGTATCGGCGCTGATGACGATGTTGTCCGTGCTGGTTAACTACGTCGCCCCGCATGAAGCGCTTGAGTTGCTGTTCGCGCTGGTGGTCGCCTCGTTGATGATCAACTGGGCGATGATCAGCCTGACGCACCTGAAGTTTCGCAAGGCCATGGGCCAACGCGGCATCGTCCCGGGCTTCAAGGCGTTCTGGTCGCCGTACACCAATTACCTGTGCCTGGCGTTCATGGCCATGATCATCTACGTGATGTTGTTGATTCCCGGGGTGCGTGCGTCGGTCTACGCGATCCCGATCTGGGTACTGATCCTGTTCGTGTTCTACCGGATTCGGGTCGCCAGAACTCGCGCGTTGTCGGTCGCTTAATAGCCTTCAGCCAGTCGACAAAAAGCCCCGGCATTCGATGAATGCCGGGGCTTTTGCTTTCTGTAGCAGCTGGCGCAGCCTGCGTTCGAGCGCGCAGCGCTCGTAAATACAAACAACTCGGTGTGCCTGATGCACCTCAGCGGATGATTTTACGACTGCTACGCAGCCGAACGCAGCCTTCGGCAGCTGCTACAGGGTCCGTGCGCCGGGAATCCTCTAGCGCCTGGTTCAGAGGGTCGAACGCACGCGCCACAACTCCGGAAACAGCACGGTATCGAGCATCTTGCGCAGATAGCCGACACCTTCCGTGCCACCTGTGCCCGGCTGGAAGCCGATGATCCGCTCAACCGTGGTGACATGGCGGAAGCGCCATTGACGGAACGAGTCCTCAAGGTCGATCAGTTTTTCCGCCAACTGGTAAAGATCCCAATACCGCGAAGGGTCGGTGTAGACCACACGCCAGGCGGCTTCGACCGAGGCGTCATAAGCAGTCGGGCTGGCCGGGTCGCGCTCGAAGCGCTGCGGATCAATCGCCAACCCTGCGCTGACCATCAACCGAATCGCCTCGTCATACAGCGACGGCGTGGCAATCGCCTTTTCCAGCTCCGCCAACAGTTCCGGCCGGTGCGCATGTGGACGCAACAGCGTTGCACTTTTGTTGCCGAGGATGAATTCGATCTCGCGGTACTGGAACGACTGGAAGCCCGATGACTGGCCCAGAAACGGCCGGATCGCGTGGTATTCGGTCGGCGTCATGGTCGCCAGCACCGTCCAGGCATGCACCAGTTGATCGAAAATCCGCGAGACCCGCGCCAGCATCTTGAACGCCGGAGGCAACTCGCCCAGCCTGACGTGTTCGCGGGCGGCCTTGAGCTCGTGCAGCATCAGCTTCATCCACAGCTCGGACGTCTGATGCTGGATGATGAACAGCATCTCGTTATGGTCCGGCGACAGAGGGTGCTGAGCGCTGAGAATCTTCCCCAGATCCAGGTAATCGCCGTAGCTCATGGAGTCGGAAAAATTCAGTTCGGCGTTATGCCATTCTTCCGGCTGCTTTGAAGGTGACTGATTTGAAGGTGACTGATTTGAAGATGAATAGGGACATTGGCTCATTGAGCAGGCTCCTCAAGTGGCGGTTTGTTCAGGGGACGTAAAATGGCCCTGACCGGGCTCGCGTCCAGGTTGGCAAACCGCAGCGGCAACGCAATCAGTTCATAGTCGCCTTCCGGCACGTCATCGAGCACGATGCCTTCGAGAATCGCCATGCCATGGCGGGCCACTGCGTTGTGCGAATCCATGGTCTTGGACTGTTGAGGGTCCAGCGACGGAGTATCGATACCGATCAGCCGCACGCCAAGGCCCGACAGCAGGTCGACGGTTTCTTTGGCGACAGCCGTGAAGTCCGAATCCCAGGCCGTCAGCGGCGCCTGTTGATAAGTGCGCAGCAAGACGCGCTCGGGCAGATCGGCAAGGCGTCCTTCCAGTTGCCCGGGCTGAACCAACGGACCGCTGTCCAGACAATGCAAGACGCGACACGGACCGATATAAACATCCAGCGATACATCGCCAATGGCCGCGCCGTCGGCACTGTAATGCAACGGTGCATCGACATGGGCACCGGTGTGGGGAGACAGGGTGATGCGACCGACATTCACCGGGCACTCGGGGCCGAAGGTCCAGACGCGCTCTTCCTGAAACGGCGTATCACCCGGCCACGTCGGTGTTACGGTGCTCAAGGGCGGGCTGATATCCCACCACGACATTGTTTTTTTCATTGCATAGCTCTCGACAACTCTCGCGTGAATGATACGAGTGATGCCTGTGAAGATTCTTGCGAAAACCGTCGGGAACGCCCAAATGTTTCGCACTTAATGCCAAGAATTTGAAGTTTAGCGGATGGAAATTTCAATGCGTGAATCGGACTCCTGGATGTCCGCTTGAGCGGGTTTGCTCGATAGCGCGTTTCTGGACAGCTGAATGTCGAGCACAGACAACTGACACCCTGCCGGGCGCTATAGGGTGCGACTTCAGTCCTGCCTAACGCTCGGAGTCAGCATGTCCAAACCCATTACCGTTCTTCGCGATACCCATCCACTGCCAGTGCTTGACGCCTGCAAATGGGAGAAACTCGAAGGTGACCCGCATACCGTCAACCTCAACGCCTACACCAGCGAAGACGGCAGCAAGATCATGGGCACCTGGATCTGCACACCGGGCAAGTGGTACGTGGAGTATGTGAAGTGGGAATACTGCCACTTCCAGGAAGGCTACTGCGTGATCACCCCGGACGGGATGGAACCGATCCATCTGCGCGCGGGTGATATTTTCGTCATTGAGCCGGGCATGAAAGGCACATGGGAAGTGGTCGAGACCGTACGCAAGTACTTCGTTTTCGCCTGATTCAGCAATAAAAAACCGAGAGCCCACCCGACGTGGGCTCTCGGAAAGTATCGACGGATTACGCCATATTTGTGGCGAGGGAGCTTGCTCCCGCGGGTTCGCGAAGCGGACCCATGAGGCCAATGCGACTTGTCAGATACGCCGCGTGTTCAGGATTGACGACTGCTTCGCAGCCGAGCGGGGCGTTGCGGCGTTCCGACAAGCTCCCTCGCCACAGTCCCGCCCCCCTATCAGGGTTTGCGATAGCTGTTGATGATTGCCGAGAAATCCTTGCCGCCTTCGCCACGCTGACTCATCGCCTGATACAGCTGCTGAGCCACCGCGCCGAGCATTACCGGTTGATGCGCCTGACGCGCAGCTTCAGTGGCCAGCCCGAGGTCCTTGAGCATCAATTCGGCACCGAAACCGCCGGTATAACCACGCGATGCCGGTGCTGTTTCGACAATGCCCGGCCACGGGTTGTACATCTCCGAACTCCAGCAACGACCGGTCGAACTGTTGATGATCCCCGCCAGCACCTTGGTGTCGATGCCTAGGGCATCACCCAGGGCCATGGCTTCGCTGACGCCGACCATGGAAATCGCCAACAACAGGTTGTTGCAGATCTTGGCGATTTGCCCGGTGCCGACTTCACCGCAATGCACGATGTTGCGGCCCATCTGCGCCAGTACCGGTTGCAGGGTGGCGAACAATTCCGGCGTGGCACCAACCATGAAGGTCAGCGTCCCGGCCGCAGCGCCACCGGTGCCGCCGGAGACCGGCGCATCCGCCATGGGTACGCCTTGCTTGGCCGCCGCCCCAGCGACATCGCGGGCGGTCTGCGGGTCGATGGTGCTGCAATCCACGGCGGGAACGCCCTTGGCGATCCCGGCCAGCACGCCGTCTTCACCCAGCCAGACACTGCGCACATGGACAGCGGCCGGCAGCATGGTAATCACCAGCTCTGCGCCTTGGGCTGCTTCACGCGCCGAAGCGCTGATGGTGCCGCCCAGTTGCGCCAGCTCTGCGAGTACGGCTTTGTTCAGGTCGACCAGGTTCAGCGAATGGCCAGCCTTGATCAGGTTGCGCGCCATCGGCGCGCCCATGTTGCCGAGACCGATAAAAGCGATTTTCATGTCCGGCTCCTTAACGCAAATTGATGGTTGTGTTCACACCGTCATTGACGCTGTCATCGTCGAACCAGCGACTGGTGACGGTCTTGGTTTGAGTGTAGAACTGCACCACTTGCTTGCCATACGGACCGAGGTCGCCGAGCTTGGAACCGCGCGAGCCGGTGAAGCTGAAGAACGGAACCGGCACCGGGATCGGGATGTTGATGCCAACCTGGCCGACGTCGATTTCATTCTGGAATTTACGCGCCGCCGCACCGCTCTGGGTGAACAGGCCAGTGCCGTTACCGAACGGGTTGGCGTTGACCAGGGCAATGGCCTGATCGAGGGTGTCGACTTCCAGCACCACCAGCACCGGACCGAAAATTTCCTGGGTGTAGATCTGCATGTCGGTGGTCACGCCGGAGAACAGGGTCGGGCCGACAAAGTTGCCTTTTTCGTACCCTGGGACGGTGATGTCACGACCATCGAGCTCCAGTTTTGCGCCGTCCTTGATGCCGCTTTCGATCAGCTCAAGAATCCGCGCCTTGGCCCGTTTCGAAATCACCGGACCAACGTCAGTGCCCGGCTCGCTGCCGGCATTCACTTTGAGTTTTTGCGCCAGGGCCTTGAGGTCTGGCAGCCATTGCTTGGCCGCCCCCACCAACACCACCACCGAGGTGGCCATGCAGCGTTGACCGGCAGCGCCGAAACCGGCACCGACCAGCGCATTGAGGGCTTGCTCACGATTGGCATCGGGCAGCACCACCGCGTGGTTCTTGGCGCCCATCATCGATTGCACGCGTTTGCCGTGTTTGCCGGCCAGGTCGTAGACGTGAGTACCGACTGCAGTCGAACCGACGAACGAAACAGCCTTGATGTCTTTGTGGGTGCAGAGCGCGTCCACCACATCCTTGCCGCCGTGAACCACGTTGAGCACGCCGGCTGGAATGCCAGCCTCGATGGCCAGTTCCACCAGCAGCATGGTCGACATCGGGTCCTGTTCGGACGGTTTGAGCACAAAGGTGTTGCCGCAGGCGATGGCCATCGGGAACATCCACAGCGGGATCATCGCCGGGAAGTTGAACGGCGTGATGCCGGCGCAGACGCCGATCGGTTGGCGCAGGGTGTAGGTATCAACACCGCCCGCGACGTTTTCAGCGAATTCGCCCATTTGCAGGCTGCCAATGGAGCACGCGTGCTCAACCACTTCCAGGCCACGGAAAATATCGCCTTCAGCGTCGGCAATAGTTTTGCCCTGCTCGGCGCTGAGAACCACGGCGATGCGCTTGGAGTGCTCGCGAATCAACGCCTGAAGCTTGAGCATGATGCGCATCCGCGCGCCAATCGGCGTCAGCTTCCAGGTCTGGAAAGCGCGATGAGCGGCGCTGATCGCAGCGTCGACTTCCGCAGGCGTAGCGAACGGCACTTTAGCCAGCACTTGCTGGGTTGCCGGATTGACGATGTCGTGCCACTCGGTGGTCTGGGACTCGACCCATTGGCCGTCGATCAACAGCTTGACCTTTTGCACAGTGGTTTCTGGCGTGAGCGATGCGTTCATGCTGGTCTCCTGGACTTGTTGTTATGCAGGGAGCCAAGGCGAGAAAAGTCGCCTTGTAATGAGGCGTGTGTCGCGAGTTGGTTGTCGGACTGTTTTTGGAGTATAGATGTGCAAACTTCTAATAAGAACGCACATAAAAGCCGGTCCAACATGCAAAAAAACATCACATCGTTAGGCTCGTTGAACTGGGACGACCTGAAGTTTTTCCTCGAGGTCGCCCGTACCCGCAAGGCCAGCAGCGCTGCCAAACGCCTGGCCGTGGATTACACCACCGTGTCACGACGGATCACCTCGCTGGAAGGTGCATTGGGGACATTGTTGTTCGAGAAGTCGCGGACCAATGGCTTCGTATTGACCGCCGAAGGCCAGCGTTTGCTGGGTTATGCCGAATCCATAGAAAGCACGCTGCACATGGCGTGCGAGCAGGTGTCCGGCTCGGGCGTGGCGTTATCCGGCCATGTGCGGATGGGCTGCACCGAGGGTTTCGGGAGTTTTTTCATCACCCCACAGCTCAGCCACTTCGTCGATGCCTATCCGGCGATTTCGGTGGATATCCTGCCGCTGCCACACTTCATCAGCCTGTCCAAGCGCGAGGCGGACATTGTCATCGCCCTGGAACGCCCGGAACACGGCCCTTACGTCTGCTGCAAACTCTGCGACTACCGTTTGCAGCTGTACGCGACCCAGGATTACCTCGACCAACACCCGCCCATCCGCCGCCCGGCAGATTTGGGCAAGCATCAGTTCATCAGTTATGTCGACGATCTGGCATTCAGCTCGGAGCTGCTGTACCTGGCGAATGTACTACCCGGCGCCAGCGCCAACCTGCGCAGCACCAGCGTGATTGCGCAATTCGTCGCCGCGCAGCAAGGCCGCTCGCTAGCGATTCTGCCGTGTTTCCTGGCGGCCCAGGATCCACGACTGCTGCCAGTGCTGTCGGAGGAAATCAACATCACCCGGCAGTTCTGGATGTACTGCCGCGAGGACCTGCGCAAGCTCAAGCGAATCACGTTGTTGTGGGACTACATCCGCGCCGTGACCGAGCAGAATCAGGCGCTATTGATGGGGGAAACCCGAACGATGTACTTCGCCGACTGACAACCCTTCAAGGAATCAGGTAGCGGCGTCGTAACGAGGTCCGCAGGCCTTTGCCAAGGTTTGATGACAGGGATTGGTACGCAACTTGTGACATCGAAGGGCATTGGCAGGTGCCTTTGGGGGTATGGAGCTCGTTCACGCAAGCTGCAAATGTCGCTCCCTTCACCTAACGTCCAGATGATAATCTCACGCCTCAATGTGCGGTTTATACCGGCACGATCAGCATGCTTCAAATCCCCGCCGGGTGCATTTTCAGCACTCCTGGGACAGTAAAACAAGGACGTAAACACATGAGCAGGGAGATCATCCTGATGCGCCATGGGCAGCCGAATCTGGCCGTGGTCAACAAGGTTTCAGCGCTTGATATGAAACGCTGGATCGAGCAATACAACCTATCCGAAATCATCGACCAGCCTGCTCCAGAGGCGAGTGTGCAACTGGCCGCTACCGCCCAAGTGATTGTATCGAGCAGTGCGCCTCGGGCTCTGACATCCGTTCGGGCGTTGGGCCTTCAGCCCACACTGGTAGACGCGATTTTCTGCGAGGCGCAGTTGCCCCATGGCCGCTGGACACTGCCCCGTCTTTCACCGTTTACGTGGGCATTTATCCTTCGAGTCTCATGGTTATGCGGCTTCTCAGGGACGGTCGAGTCTTTCCGTCAGGCCAGGATTCGGGCCAACGAGGCCGCTCAACAACTTCGATCCCTTGCGAGCGCAGGCCCGGTCCTGTTGCTCGGTCATGGAGTCATGAATCGAATGATCGCCAAGCAGTTGGAGGCTGCCGGATGGACTCGCCAGAAACGCAATGGCAACCGTTACTGGAGCGCAATGGTCTATCGAATGAATCAGAGTTAAGGCACGTCGATAGTAACCGGGACGCACCCGGCTTATGGCATGCAAACGCATCCGCGCCGTGACCGAGCAGAATCAGGCGCTATTGATGGGGAAAACCCGAACGATGCACTTCGCCGACTAGTCAGCGCTCACCACGATCGATACCCGGCGATTCTCGGTGCGTCCGGCGACGGTGGTGTTGGATGCCACCGGCTCGGCGCTGCCCAGGCCGCGCAGTCGGATGTTCTCTTCCCGCATGCCAACGCTGGTCAGCACCTCGCCGACACTCTTGGCGCGGCGAAGGGAAAGTTGCTCGTTATAGGCCTCTTTACCCGACGTGTCGGTGTGGCCATCGACCCGCACGCGCTCAATGCCGGCACCGTGCAATGCCTTGCCGATTCGCTCGACGATTTCGGTACTTTGCGCGTTCAGGTGATCAACGTCGCTGCCAAACAGCACCTTGCCCGACAAACCGAAGGCCCAGCCGTCCTCGGTCAATTCGAAACCCTGTTGCTTGAGCACCGCGATCTGCGCCGGGCTGAGGCCTTTTTGCGGTGCGGTTTGGCATCCGGTCAATGCCAGCACGGCCATGAGCAAGGTAAAGGTAAAGAATCGCAGGGAACGCTGGGTCAGTGAAAACAAGGCTGTTAACTCCTGGTTTGAACGTTGGCGACAAGGTGCTCCGACCCTGCCGTATATTGCCCGCCTCGAGCGAGACGTTTGGCTTGATACATTGCCGCATCGGCGGCGTCGAGCAGGGTACCCGGCGTGGCGCCATGATCAGGGTAAATGGCAATGCCAACGCTGAGTGAGGTCAACACCTGGGTATCGCCCGGCAACTGAATCGGCAGCTCCATGCTGGCGATGATCTTTTCGGCAATACGTTCGGCGTCTTCGGTGTTGTGCAACGGAGTCAACAGCACAGCAAACTCATCACCCCCCAGGCGCGCGACCAGATCCTCTTCACGCRATTGCGCCCGGACTCGGGTTGCCACGGCAATCAGCACGGCATCGCCAGCGGCGTGACCGAAGTTGTCATTGATACCCTTGAACTGGTCGCTATCGAGAAACAGCACGGCAACCCGCTCATCGTGTTTACTGGCGTTGCGCAATGCACGGATCAGCCGACCTTCGAAAAACGCCCGGTTCGGCAATCCGGTGAGGCTGTCATGGCTGGCCTGGTGGGCCAGCGTTTCGTTTTCGCTTTGCAGGTGGGTTTGCCAGGACTCCAGTTCATCAAGCAAGGCATTGAAGTCGTTGCCCAGGCTGTCGAGTTCGGCAATGCGTGCTGGCGGCACACGACGATCGAGGGCCCGCTCCTGGCGCGCCGCGTGAGCGACCTCGGCCAGGCTGCGCAGTGGGCCGGTAATCCCTCGTAGTTGGCGTCGTGCCAGATACAACGCGACCCAGGCGCTGACCGCCGTACACAAGACAATCCCGGCCAGACCGCTGAGCAAAAAGCGCATCAGACTGCCGCCATGCCCGGTCAGCAGGATGCTGCCGATTTCCTGACCCCGATGAAGGATCGGCATATTGATCGGTTTTTCCAGAAGCGTTCGGGCGATCTGCATTTCCAGTTCGGAAACCAGACCGGTTTCCGGTCGCTGCCAACGCGCGAGCAGTTGGCCCTTTTCATCGAACACCTGGGCATCGGCCACTTCTTCTGTGGACGCGATCAGCGCCAGCGCTTCCGTCGCCGCCGCGCTGTCGTTGAACACCACTGCAGCTTCCACGGTGTAATTGATCGAACGGGCAATCAGCTGCAGGTTGTGATCGGCATACACCCGCAAGGCCAGTACCCCGAGCAAGGTCAGGGACAGACTGGCCATGGCCACCCCAACCAACGCGACAATCAGGTGCCCACGGCCAATGACCGATTTCAACGTTGGGCGGTTACCGGACCTGAACAGGCTCATGGGGCCGCCGCTTTACGGCGAGAGAGTTGCAAGACGCTGGGGTGAACGCGTACACCACTACGGGCTACCGAGTCGAGGTTGACCTCAAACGAGACTTGATTGTCACTGACCCGCAGGCAGAACAGGCTGCCTACCGTGCATTGATCGCCGCCCTCGCTGATACTCAGCACCGGATGGCCTGTCAAAGAAGCGAAGAGCGTGCTGCGCTCTTCATTGGTCAGTTTGCCGATATAGATTGCGTCACACTCGCTGGCGATCGCCGGGTAATTGGCCAACAGTCGCCGAACGACCACCGGACGACCCGTGGCTTGAGTAGTGCCTTTGAGCAAATCGTCGGTGTACTCGGTGGGACCGACCACGCATAAACGCAATTGCGCCGGCTCCACCGGCCAGCGAGCGTAGCTGAGGATTCCCAACACCACTTGCGTGACCGACATGGCGCGCTGATCAGCCATGCTCGCTGGCGCCTGCAACTCGGCGAATACAGGAAGGCTCAACAAACAGAAAAGGCCGGCCAGCAGCAGTTGCTTCCAGCCAGCAATGCGTTCTGTCGTCCAGACAGCCAGCTTCATGCGGGAATTCTCGTTGATCGTCATGGATGATGCCGCAACGATAGCATATCCAGTGAAATGCTCACGAAAGCAGCGAGTATTGATAGGCGCCTATTTGTTTATAAAATCCTGAAGTAACAATTTGGGGTTTCCTATTTTTCTCTGTTTCACCCCATGTCTACCATCAGCACCAACGTGACCTGTAACCGCACTGCGGTCCTAATAACAATAAAAGCTGACAGCGACGTAAGTGAAAACGGATCCCTGAGATCCGACTCATGAAAACCTTTTGCTACTGCCATAACAGCTCGATTCGGTCATGCACCGGCGTCGAGCCTCGAGTAGTTCAAGGCGTCGTGGAGGTTCACCGATGAAACTGGAAATATTTCGTACCCTCTGGGGCTATAGCGCGAGCAAGGCCCAGGCCCTCGATGAGTTGCTGAAAGCCGGCTTCGATGGCATGGAAGCTCGCCTGCCGTTGGACGTCCGCGAACGAGCCGAGTTCGGCGCCTTTCTAAAAGCCAATGCACTGGCTTACATCAGCACCGTGTTTACCGCCTATGACGTGCTGCCGGAACAATCCGCGTCGCCCACCGAACACCTTCTTGATCTGGACAAAAAGCTCGCTTGGGCTGCCGAGCTCAATCCACGCTTCGTCAATGTGCTGGCCGGCAATGACCGTTGGCCGCTGGCGCAGCAGGTGGAGTTCTTCGGCCAGGCCATGGCGCTTGCACGCAAGCACGGGCAATTGTGCAGCTTCGAAACCCACCGCTCACGTTCACTGTTCAACCCTTGGCTGACGCTTGAACTGATCCGGCAGCTACCCGACTTGCGGTTCACCAGCGATATCAGCCATTGGGTCGTGACGTGCGAGCGGTTGTTGAATGATCCGGCGGATGACCTGAGTGCCTTCGTCGAGCGCGTACACCATATCCAGGCCCGCGTCGGCTATGACCAAGGCCCGCAGGTTCCCCATCCCGCCGCCCCGGAATACGCCCAGGAACTGGCCTTCCATCAACAGCACTGGGAAGCCGTCTGGCGCTCCCAACAGGCTCGCGGCTATCAGGTCAGCACCCTGACGCCTGAGTTCGGTGCCGACGGCTATTTGCACCACTTACCCTTCACCAATGTGCCGGTCGCCGACCTGTGGTCGCTGAATATATGGATGGCCAATACAGAGCGCGAACACTTCGATCGCTTCAATCACTCAACCCTCACGTGAGGTGCTTGCAACATGTCCGAGCAGATCAATAACACTACGCCCCAAGCGAACTTCAAGAGCATTCCGGTGGTGGATATCGCCGGTCTGTTCAGCATCGAACGGGAACATCGGCTGGTCGTCGCAGAGCAACTCGGGGTGGCTGCCAGTGACGTCGGCTTTCTCTATATCACCAGCCATGGCATCGATCCGCAGTTGATCACCAACTTGCGCCAGGCAGCCAAGGACTATTTCGATCAGCCCCTGGAAACCAAGATGCAGCACTACATCGGCACCTCGAAGACTCACAAGGGCTTTGTCCCGGAAGGTGAAGAGGTTTATGCCAAGGGCAAACCGGATCATAAGGAAGCCTTCGACATCGGCTTCGAAGTCCCGGAAAACGATCCGCTGGTACTGGCTAACACGCCGCTGCTCGGGCCGAATGAATGGCCGTCACTGCCAGGTTTCAAGGAAGCCGTGCAGGCCTACTACGCCGCGATCTTCGCCCTCGGTCGACGGCTGTTCGGGGGCTTCGCCCTGGCATTGGGCCTGGAGGAAGACTATTTCGACAGCATGGTCACCCGGCCGCCCTCGAAGCTGCGTCTGATCCACTACCCGTTCGATGGAACGGCACAGGATGCACCCGGGATTGGTGCACACACCGACTACGAATGCTTCACCATTTTGCTGGCTGACAAACCCGGGCTGGAGGTGATGAACAATCTAGGCCAGTGGATTGATGCACCGCCTGTTCCAGGGGCGTTCGTGGTGAACATCGGCGACATGCTCGAAGTCATGACCGCGGGTGCATTCGTTGCAACGGCTCACCGTGTCCGCAGTGTCAGCGAAGAGCGCTACTCCTTCCCGCTGTTCTATGCCTGCGACTTCCATACCCAGATCAAACCCCTGCCAGGCTTTGCCAAGACCGGGCAGGAGTATGAGCAGATCGCCATTGGCGAACACATGTACAGCCAGGCGCTGCAAACTTACCAATACCTGCGCAAGCGGGTGGAAAACGGAGAAATCATGTTGCCGGAGAAGGCGCGTAAGCCTTCGAGCTTCGGGCACCTGAAAAATCAGACACAACCGTCCTGATCATTGCTGTCGGCCACTACTTTCTAATCGGAGTCACCGAAAATGCTTAACAAAAATAACCGTGCTGCCCGCTTGTCCCTGCTCGCCGCCAGCCTGTTCTGTGCAACCGCCAGCATGGCTTCCACCGCCACACCGGGTCAGTTGAAAATCGGCATGGAAATCACCTATCCGCCGTTCGAGTCCTATGACAGCCAGAAAAATATCGTCGGCTCCGATCCGGAACTGGCTCAAGCCCTGGCCAAGCAGATGCAAGCCAAGGCGGAGTTCGTCGATACCAAATTCCCCAATCTGATTTCCGGCCTGAACTCCGGGCACTACGACGCGATCATCTCCGGCATGTACATCACGCCAGAGCGTCAGACTCAAGCCATGACCATTGGCTACGCCGTAACGGGCGCGGCAATCATGGCGCCGAAAGACAGCACGCTGAATGCACAAACCCCAGAAGACCTCTGCGGCCTGAAAGTCGGACTGGAACAAGGCACCACCTGGGTCGCTCAATTGAAGAAACTCTCGACCGACTATTGCGTGCCGAACAACAAGGGCGCCATCACTGTCAGCGAGTTCCCGTCGGCACCGGAAGTGACCCAGGCCCTGCTGTCGAAAAACATCCAGGCCCAAATGGAAATCGCCGGTGCGGCGAAGATGATCGCCGAGCACACCAACGGTCGTGTAGTGGTCACCTCCCAGCATCTGGTCTATCCGCAAACCCTCGGCATCTTCGTCAAGAAAGGCAATGACGAGACCTATCAGGCGCTGCTCAAGGCGTTTGATGCCGCGAAAAAAAGCGGTGACTACGCAGCTATCCTGAAGAAGTACAACCTGGAAGAAGCGTCCAACTAAGGCAACGCCCCTTCGCGGGCCAGCACACGCCTACAAAAATACCGCTCCCCCTGCGGGAGCGGCTTACCCGCGAAGATTTCAATGCGGTTCGAGGTACTTATGCAATTCGATTGGACGTATTTCTTCTCCCTGTTCGCAGATTCCGCCTTCTGGCAAGCCTGCGTCACTGTGATCGAGCTCAGTGCCCTGGCCTGGTTCATCGGCATGCTGCTGGGCTTTGTGCTGGCCTCGGCCAAACTGTCGACTTCGGTCTGGCTCAGACTTCCGGCGACCGCTTATATCTGGTTCTTCCGCAGCATTCCGCTGCTGGTGCTGGTGGTCTTCGTCTATAACCTGCCGCAGTTATTCCCGATGACCGGCTCGGTCCTGTCCAACCCGTTCTACTCCGGGTTGTTCGCGCTGGTGATCACCGAAGCGGCGTATATGGCAGAGATCCATCGCGGCGGCCTGATTTCGGTCGCCAAGGGTCAGAAAGAAGCCGGGCGTGCGCTGGGTATCGGCTTCCTGGGCTTGCAGCGTTTGATCGTGATTCCTCAGGCTTTTCGCATTTCCTTGCCGACCTTGATCAACGAATACATCACGGTGGTGAAACTGACGTCGCTGATCTCAGTGATCTCCCTGACCGAACTGCTGACCGTCGGCCAGCGCCTGTACGCGCAGAACTTCCTGGTGATGGAAACCCTCGGCGCGGTAGCGGTGTATTACGTGTTTATCGTCAGCGTGTTCGGTTGGTTTTTGCAGCGACTGGAACGCCATCTGGATCTGAACCAACGCAAGCCGCAAACCCTCGACGAAACCGCCGTGACCCGACTCAAGGCCCAATCCCAACCACTGACCAGCACTGCCGGCCTCCCGGTCAACCGCGGTGCGGTACCGGTTCTACAACTGGAGAAGATCCACAAGCGCTATGGCAATCACGAGGTGCTCAAGGGCATCGACCTGACAGTCGGCAGTGGTCAGGTGATTTCGATCATTGGTCCGTCAGGCTCAGGTAAAACGTCGTTGATTCGCACCATCAATGGACTGGAAAGTATTGATCAAGGCGAGATCATGCTTTTCGGCGAAAGCTTCATCGGTTCCAACGACACCCCCAACAGCGCCAGGGTTCGTAGTGGCGTGCGGCATATCGGAATGGTTTTCCAGAACTTCAACCTGTTTCCCCATCGCTGCATTCTTGACAACATTACTCTGGCGCCGCGCTTCCACGGCGGCGCAAAACCCTTGAGTGAACAACGCGCCTATGCGCTGCTGGACAAGGTCGGACTGCTGGCCCACGCGCACAAGTACCCGCATCAGCTTTCCGGCGGTCAGCAACAACGGGTAGCGATTGCCCGGGCATTGGCCATGGAACCGAAGATCATGCTGTTCGACGAACCGACTTCGGCCCTCGATCCGGAACTGGTGGGTGATGTATTGAACGTGATCCGCGATTTGGCCAAAGAAGGTATGACCATGCTGATCGTGACCCACGAGATGGACTTCGCGATGTCAATTTCCGATCGGGTGATTTTCATGGAAAACGGGAATATTCAGCTGGATGCCAGCCCGTATGCCATACGCAACAAGCAGACCGGCGAACGTGTCCGCCGCTTCATGGGCCTGACCGCCCAGACCGAAATGGCGCTGGCAGCGGAGTAGACCTCGGAGCAGACCAGGTCTTGGTGGCGAAAGGTCAAATCCTCTCGCCACCGCACTGCACCCGCTCATCCCAATTCCAGCATCAACCCGCTCAAGCGCTTGACCTTGCGTCGTACGGCCTCTTCGAAAATCCCGGTCCGTGGTTCGATCAGGCTAAACCAGTCCTTGGCGCGAGTGATTCCGGTGTAGATCAGCTCCTTGGTCAGCACCGGGTTCAGCGCATCGGGCAGGATCAACGCCGTATGGGCGAATTCAGAGCCTTGGGATTTGTGCACGGTCATGGCGTAGACGGTTTCCACGTCATTGAGTCGGCTGGGCAGAACAAACCTCACACCGCCCTGACCATCGTTACGCGCAAATGCGACGCGCAACACTTGGCGTCCGCCCTCCAGGCCATCGCGCTCAGGCAATTTGAGCGCGATACCGATGTCGCCGTTCATCAAGCCCAGGCCATAATCGTTGCGCGTCATCAGCACCGGACGCCCTTCGTACCACTGCTGATCACTGTCGATCAGCCGCGCCTTGAGCAACGCACCGGTAATCCGCTGATTCAACCCCTCGACACCCCATGGTCCCTTGCGCACGGCGCACAGCAACTGGAAAGCGTCGAAGGCTTGCAAGACATTGCGCGCCCACTCGACCCAGCACGGATCGTCGGGAAGTGAGTTGAAGGACGGACGCTGGTTGCGCAAAAGACTCAGGTAATGTCGATATCCCTGCGGACCTTCGCCCTGGCCTTCGAGCAATAGCCGCTCCAGCGCCCTGTCCTGCTCTCCCTTGAGAGCCAGCGAAAAAAGATCGGCATGACTGCGGGCAGCCAGCAGCTTGCGGGCCTCATCGGCCTGTTGCTGATTGACCCGGCGCGCCAGTTGACCAATGCCGCTGCCTTCGCCAAATCGCCGCGAATGACGCAGCATCACGACCTGCTGGGCCAGCGGGTGACTGGCGTCGGTATCTTCCTGCAGGCCACTGGAACCGAGTTTTTCACCACTGACGGCCTCCAGCCAGTCACGGGTCTGCGGACTGTACCAACCGGCCTCGGCATCGCGGCACAGATCACCGAGTACGGCCCCGGCCTCCACCGACGCCAACTGATCCTTGTCACCAAGCAAGACCAACCGGGCATGCGTCGGTAATGCATCAAGCAGGTTGGCCATCATCTCCAGATCGATCATCGAGGCTTCGTCGACCACCAGCACATCCAACGGCAGGCGATTGCCGGCGTGATGGCGGAAATGCCGGGTTCCCGGCCGGCTGCCGAGCAGACGGTGGACCGTGGTCACGTCAGAGGGGATTTTGTCCCTGACGCTCTCGGCGACCTGCAGTGTGCGAACTTGCTGGCTGATGGACTCTGTCAGCCGCGCGGCGGCCTTGCCCGTGGGGGCGGCAAGTCGAATCCGCAGTGGCTTGCCCGCCTCCACGGCTGGC
Source organism: Pseudomonas sp. 05N432 (assembly GCF_056396945.1). Classification (NCBI taxonomy): domain Bacteria; kingdom Pseudomonadati; phylum Pseudomonadota; class Gammaproteobacteria; order Pseudomonadales; family Pseudomonadaceae; genus Pseudomonas; species Pseudomonas sp. 05N432. The sequence goes on from NZ_JBFTMM010000014.1 coordinate 288,763, forward strand.
GCCTGGAGCAAGGCCAGCAAACGCACAACCGTGGTGGTTTTACCGGTTCCCGGCCCCCCCGTAACAATGCTGAATGCACCGCGAGTGGCCAGGGCACAGGCGAGTTTTTGCCAATCGATCTGCGTGCTGGAACTGGCCAGGCCAAACAGGCCACTCAGGCGTTCGGACAGGTCATCAGGTGTTGGTTCATGGACGATAAGTCGTTGGCGCAGTGCATTGTCGATGCGCCGTTCGTACGTCCAGTAACGGCGTAAATACAGTCGCTTGCCGGACAAAACCAATGGGCGCTGCTGTGTTTCGTCACGCCCATCGGCAGCCAGCGCCACAAGGCTGCTGGACGCCAGGACCTTGCACCAGTGCGCTCCCTCCAATGCTTCAAGCAATTGCGATGGCAACAACAGGGTTCCGGTCTGCAGATCGCCTTCCGGTGGCAGGGAAAGCGCGAAGTCCGGTTCCTTGAGCGTCTCGAACAGATCAAGACACACGTGCCCGTGTCCCAGTTGATGGCTGGTCAAGGCTGCCGCCAGCAACACCAGCGGATCGCCATCAGGTGCCAGTTCGTGGAGGAAGGCGACAAAGGCTTTGTCCAGCGCCCGAAGCCAGCCACGCTCGACCCAGCGCTCGAGTAACAGCAGCAGGTCATCGGCGCGGCTCAGCGGCGTCAGTTGCGCAAGGCTCTCGGCCGTCAACGGCGTGGGTAACAAATCAGCAAAGGAACGGCTCATAGCAATACACCCTGCTCCCAGGCCGGTTCAGGCTTGGGTTCTGGTTTTCCCTGGAACAGCCGGTCCAGACGCTCGATCAACTCCCGTGGCGGACGGGTGAAATACACGCCTTGGCTGGGGCCCCGAGTGCCCCGCAGGAACAGGTACAAGGCGCCGCCCATGTGCCGATCGTAATCGTAATCAGCGAGTCGTGCCTTTAGTTGGCGATGCAGCGCCAGTAGATACAACACATATTGCAGGTCGTAGCGATGATCGAGCATCGACTGTTCCATGGCCTGCTCGGTATAGGCCGAATCGTCAGCACCGAGCCAGTTGGACTTGTAATCCGCAACGTAGTAACGCCCCGCGTGCTCGAACGTCAGGTCGATAAAGCCTTTGAACATGCCATTCAGCAGTACGGGCTCGGCAACGACACGAGAAGCGCCGGCATGGGTGAATTGGCGCACCAGCTCGTCGAGCTTCAATACATCGACTTTATGGCTGGCAAACCAGAACTCCATCTCGACCCGGTACTCGGTCAGTTGCTCGAACACCACGGGTGGTTGCTCGGCTCCGATGCGTAATGGCGCTTGTAACAAATGCTGCAGCCAGTCGCTTAGGGTATTTATCCAGCCCTCCCAGCCACGGCGGTTGCAGCGGCGCGCAATGGCGTTTTCGATGGATTTCGGGTCTGCGGCGAAACCTTCGTCGCCCGCCCACTCCAATAATCCATGGAGAAAAGTCCCGGGATTCGGCCCRCGTGGGAAGCGGTGGATATCACCACCGCTGGCGAGCACTTCGCGTGGCGCCTCGGGATCAAGTCGCTCGTCGTCGAAAAGCTTTTGCGCTTGCGGGCTTTCCGGCGCCTCGTCGTTGCCGGCGCTAAGGCTATCGCCTATGCGCAACGCACTGTAGGAGGCGATCCACCAGTTCTCGGCCGCCTTGCGCTTCGGTATCAGTGGTGCGAGCAACGTTGCCTCATTGCGTGGCGGGAGAAAACGTTCGGTTGTGGCTTCAGGCATCTCGCCATAGCTCAATGCGCTGCAGTTTTGCTGCAAGTCTTCCAGCCAACGCTTCAGCGCCGTCGATTCGGCCAGTTTTTCGCCGCCACCCAGCAGATAGCCCAATGCCGACAGGTGCAGCACCGAGCTGTTGTTATTACCGCGTTTGAGGTCGGTGACACCCAGCCAGCAAGCATGCTGGGCTCGGGTCGAGGCCACATAGAGCAGACGCAAGTCTTCAGCCAGGCGCTCATCGTCCGCCAGGGCAATCAACTCAGGGGTTGGGCTCAACGTTATCTGGGCTTGCCCGTTCGCGTCGTGGTAGTGCATCGGCAAGCGACTGCCGTCCACCGGTTTTGCCGAACAGATGAACGGCAGAAAAACCAACGGATACTCAAGGCCTTTGGACTTGTGGATGGTCACTACCTTGACCAGTTGCTCATCGCTTTCCAAACGCAGAATCTGCTCTTCGCCGGCCTGCCCGGACAACGCCAGATGCTCAGACAAATGACGAATCAGGGCTTGCTCGCCATCGAGCTCGGTGGCAGCTTGTTGCAACAACTCCGAGAGATGCAGCAGGTTGGTCAGTACCCGCTCACCATCGCTTCGGGCAATCAAGGCCTGAGGCAGGTCGAAATCATGCAGCAACCGGCGCAGCATTGGCAGGATTCCCTGACTGCGCCAGATCACCCGATACTCGCGAAACTGCATGACGCGCTTCTCCCAGGCCAGCTCATCCTGGTTCAAGCGCTCCAGTTCTGTCAGGGACAGGTTCAAGGTGATGCTGGCCAGCGCTGCACGCAGTGGTCGCTCGACATCCGGCTCGGCGCAGGCCTTTAGCCAACTCAACAGGTCGTGAGCCTCCTGGGCCGCAAACACCGAGTCCTTGTCCGATAGATAAACACTGCGCACGCCTCGCGCGGACAACTCGTTACGTACTGCCTGGGCCTCTTTACCATCGCGCACCAGAATCGCGATATCCGCCGGTAGCAACCCCTGTAGATCCTCTGCCCCCCGGACAAAACCCACACGCCCCTGCTGACCGCCATTGAGCAACGCCGTAATTTCACTGGCGCAAGCCGCAGCCAGTTGCTGTCTGTACACAACACCGGACAATGGTTGCTCGCTGGACAGTTGCCAGATATTCAGCGCGGGGACGGCCTGACCGTTGATCTGCAAAGACTCTTTGCGGCCTTGAGATTCGACTGGCAGAAATGGAACCGGGTTTTCGCCGTTTTTTTCGCGAAACAGAAACGCTCCACGCCCCTGCTCACGGACTTCTGCACGCTGGAACACGTGGTTCACCGCATCAACCATCCCGTGACTGGAACGGAAGTTGGTGCCCAGGGTATGCAAGCGACCAGTCGTTGCCTGGCGCGCGCGCAAGTAGGTATAGATATCGGCGCCACGGAAGGCATAGATCGCCTGTTTAGGGTCGCCGATCAGAAACAGCCCACATTCCGGACTGTTATCTTCGATGCGATAGATGCTCTCGAAGATCCGGTACTGTACCGGGTCGGTGTCCTGGAATTCGTCGATCAACGCGACGGGAAACTGCTCGCGGATCAACGTCGCCAGACGCTCGCCACCCTCGGCTCGTAATGCAGCATCGAGCCTGAGCAACATGTCGTCGAAACCCATTTCAGCACGCCGACGTTTCTCTTCTTCAAAACGCGCCCCCACCCACTGTGCGGCATGTTTCAGGACTGCGGCATCCGGAGTCGGCAATGCATCGAGACTGGCTTTCAGGCCGGGCATGGCGTCCAGGCCGGGGTGACATGGAGCCTGACCTTTCCAGGCCTCAGCCATGCCATCGGGTGTCAAACGATTGAAGCCGGTGCCGATATCCAGTTGTTCAAGGCTGTCATCCTCGGCCCAGGCGCTGATTTTCTCGAACCAGGGCTCGAAGTAACGCGCTTGCATCTTGCGCCCGTCGACAGACTTGCTGGCGACGCCTTGCAGACAGATCTCACGCAACTCCTGCGCCCATTGTCGCCAAGGCGCCTTGAGCTCCAGCAACGCATCACGTCGAGCTTGCAGGCACTCCGTGATCAGCTCGGCAGGCTCTTTCCCTTCAGCGCTATCACGCTCACTGGCAAACAACCCGCGTACCCGTGGCAACAAGGCAGCCGGGCCGCCCCAATGGCTGCGAACCCAGTTCAGCGCATCACCTTGCATCGGGTAGCAAAACAGTCGCCAGTAATCGCGCAGAACTTCACCGAGCAAATCGCTGTGATCTACTTCAAGGGTTTGGGTGAACAGACTGCCACTGTCAAACGCGTGCTCGCGCAGCATCCGTTGGCACCAACTGTGAATCGTCGAAACTGCCGCCTCATCCATCCACTGTGCGGCGATGTCCAAACGGTTCGCACAGCCGGACCACTGTTCGGGACTGAACTGCCCCCGTAACTCGGCAATCAGGCTATCGGGCGCTGGCGTTTCGTCGCGGAAAAACCGCGCGGCCTCGGCAAGACGTGTACGGATCCGTTCACGCAACTCCTTGGTCGCGGCATCAGTAAAGGTCACCACGAGGATTTGCGGTGGCAGGAGTTCACGACCAAAACCGGCAGACTCGTCACCGTGACCAAGCACCAGGCGCAGATAGAGGGCGGAAATAGTGAACGTCTTACCGGTGCCGGCACTGGCTTCGATCAGTTGACTACCGCGAAGCGGGAAGGCTAATGCCAGAGGGACTTTCGCCGTCATGAGTGCGACTCCTCACTGGTCAATGAACGCCAAGGGGCTTCGAACAGCGGACGGTAGAGCGCGTCACACCAATCGACAAAGGTTTCGTCGGCAATCAAGGCGTTGTAATCGGCAAACTGGCGAGCCAGTGCAGGACTTTCGCGGCGCTCACCATCGGTGGTCTGACCGTCGCCCTCATAGGCCTTGCGAGCGGCAGCCTCGGCTTTGAGCGGATCAGTCTGCCCCAGCCAGGCGAAAGCCGTTTTTACCGCTACGGGCAATGGCTGGCGCATACCTGATTGCCAGGCCTGTAACAGATTGCCCAGGGTTTTCAGCGCGGCATCTTGCTCGATAGGGGCAAGCAGCAAGGTATCGTCACTGGCCACCAACCCCGTAGTCATCGACAAGCCGCTCGCGCAAGCCACCAGGTGATTAACCCAAGGACGAGTCAAACGATGCCACTTGCGGGTCTTGATCGAACCAATGCTGTTGGGGATCGTAGTGACAGCCAGCAACCCGCCATCGCTGCGTTGATGGAGACCGCTGAGCCAGCCTTCCAGGCTCACTCCCTGCAATTGAAGCGTCACCGGCAAAGCACTGTTTTGCGGTGTTGGCCACAACGCTAGCAACTGTTGATAACGTTGCAGCAGATCCGGTAGCGGCTCGATCAACTCACGTTGCAAGCACTCACCGAAACCGGCCATCGGCAGCAAGCCGCTGTCCTGCAACCTTTTGGCCTGTGCATGCAGAGCCTGTTCAGGTTGATCGGGGCTAGCCAACGCAGCTTCAAGCAAGCTGTCGCTCAGACTGTAGCGTTGCAGTGCATCGAGCACGAAGGGCTCTTCATCTGCCAAAGGCGCTTCAGCCGCTTCGAAAAACACCTTGAGACGCTGACTGAAAAAATGCCGGACGGGGTTACGCAGAAAATCCTGTAGCTGACCAAGACTCAGCGGCTCCTCCTGAACATAGGCATCAAGGACCTCTAAGGTTTGAGTGCTGTCATGTTGCTCATGCAACAGCTGCCACTCTCGGGCATAGCTGAACAGTTGATCGCCTTCATGGAAATAACGGGCACTGAAAGGTTGTAACGGATGCTCCTGGGTCATCGCCTCGAGGAGTTCTTTAGTGCCGTCGGTATTTTTCCAGCCGTTAGCCAGATGGTCACGCAGTTGACCGATCAATACCGATGCAGGGCGCTCGCTATTGTCGCGAATACTGCGCCCGACCCAACTAATGTAAAGCTGGTCCCGCGCCGAGAGCACGGCTTCGAGCAATAGATAGCGGTCATCCTCTCGCCGTGACCGATCACCGGGGCGGTAATCGCTGCCCATCAGATCGAAATCCAGTGGCGGCTGCGCACGCGGATAATCACCGTCGTTCATACCCAGCAGGCAAACGAGCTTGAACGGGATTGCCCGCATCGGCATCAACGTACAGAAGTTTACTGCGCCGGCCAGGAAGCGCTGGGACAAACGCCCCTGATCGAGACCGGCCAACCAGGCTTCACGGACCACCGTCAGTGGCAGTTCGTCCTGCAAACCAACCGACTCGCAAGTCTCCAGCCAGGTTTCGCGGAGCAACTCGAGCTGGGCCAGCAGATAGTCGTCATGCTCATTGCTGGCCAGGAAAAATAGCTGCATCAACGCTTGCAGACGCACGCCCCATTGCTCGGGTGATGCAGGTTGTGTGAGCTCCTGGTGAGCGATCTGCAAAGCATCGAGTAAAGCTACCAATGGGCCGATCAGTGCCGCATCCAGCCCGCCGATCTCATCATAAGGCTCGATGCCCTCGCAGGAATGACCACTGCCAACGGCATACCCCAGAAGCATGCGACGCAAGCCAAAACGCCAACTGTTTTGCTCAAGCTCATCTGGTAAACCAAGACCGGCGCGCTGTTGCGCGTTCATACCCCAGCGAACGCCAGCCCCTTCGATCCAGCGATGCAAGGTCGGCAGGTCGCACTCCTCTACACCAAATCGGGCGCGCAACGCCGGAACGTCCAACAAATCGAGAATCTCGCTGACCGGGAAACGGCTGTCAGGCAGTTTAAGCAAATGCTCGACCGCGATCAGTAGCGGGTCACGACCACGCTGCCCTTGGTCGGTCAGCGTAAAAGGGATAAAGCGCCGATCCTCTCGCTCCAGTTGACCGAACACGGCGCGAATGTGTGGAGCGTAACTGTCGATGTCGGGAACCATCACGATCACATCGCGTGGACGCAACTGCGGGTCTGCGCTGAAGCGCGCGAGCAACTGATCGTGGAGTATCTCCACTTCACGCTGTGCGCTATGGGCAATGTGAAAACGGATCGACTCGTCCTGCTTCAGATCGACCGCAGGCCAGAGCAGGCGGGTTTCATTCAGCGGGCGCAACTCGAGGATGTCGTCCTGCAATTGATTGAGCATGTTCAACGGCTGGCTTTCGCTGAAAAGGTCGATACGTCCATCGCGAAAAGCTGATCGATAGCTGTTGGGATCGTCATAACTGTCGAGCAGGTTGATGTAGTCGCGCCCTTGCTTGCCCCAGGCTGCCAGCAGCGGGTGAGCATGTTGATGCAGGGTTTGTGGGTCAAGTACGACCGGCATGCCGGTCTTGCGCGCCTGCCGCTTGTACTGATGCCTTAAAAGGTCTTTATCGGCAACGATGTCGGCCCAGTGGTGGCGACAAGGGTTGTGCACACAGAGCAGAACCTGGCTGAAGCGAGCCAATCCTGCGAGTGCTTCCAGGGCTTGAGCGGGTAGCGAAGAAATGCCGAAAACGATCACCCGGGAAGGTAATCCCTTAGGTGCAGTGTCCAGGTCAGTGATTGTCTCGATAAAGCGTTGGTGAACGCCTGCACGGCTTTGCGCCATGCCTTTCTCGCCGACATCCAGCAACAGCGCACGCCACAACTCAGCCTGCCAGCAGTTGGCCGGTGTGAGCGGTTTGCTCTCACCTCTACCGTTACGCAGTTGATGGCGACCCGCCGCCCAATCTTCCAACCAGTCCGCCCGGTACACTTGATACTGGTCAAACAGATCCGCAAGCCGCTCAGCGAGCTGATAGCGTTTACGCAGGTCGGTATCGTGAGTAAGGAAGCGTTGCAGCGGTTCGAAATGTGGTTGATCGATCAGCTCTGGCAACAGGCGCATCAATCGCCAGGTTAGAGGGGCCTTGTCCAGCAAGGATTTCGCTGGGATTTCATCACGTCCGAGCACTGATCGATAAAGTTGCCACATAAAGCTGCCGGGTAACTGCACATCAATAGCCGCAGCGATGCCACAGCCACCCATGTCGTCATCTTCAGGGTCTTCGGCCAATGCCAGCTTCAGCCATTGGGCAATACCATTGCTCTGCACCAGAGCGATTTCATTTTCCAGGGGAGCAAGCGGATAACGCCGCATCCAGCTGACCACCAGGCTACGCAGTTCGTCCAGGCGGTTGCCGTGAACCACCATAAAACCAGCACTGAGGAACGAGGCGTCCGCCATAAGGGCTTCCTTGGAGAAATGCAAAAGCTAGGGCCGAACCTTAGCATTGTCAGGTGACTGTGACAGCCAGGAGCCGTCCGATGTTGCCGTACGAACTTTCTCGCAGGCAAAACAAAACCCCAACTGCTTTCGCAATTGGGGTTTCGGAATTTAATCTTGACGATGACCTACTCTCACATGGGGAAACCCCACACTACCATCGGCGATGCATCGTTTCACTGCTGAGTTCGGGATGGGATCAG